>JAQTZQ010000016.1 GCA_028687645.1 Rhodocyclaceae bacterium | reverse complement strand
TTGGTGCGCCCGACTGAATTCGAATCAGTGACCCCTGCCTTCGGAGGGCAGTACTCTATCCAGCTGAGCTACGGGCGCGAAGAGCCTTGGATTCTACCTTTTGCATCGGGCGGCGTCCAATCAGCAGAAAATGTTTCAAGGAGTTGTAAATATGAGCAGCACATCCCCCGCTGAGTTGAGCCACGAAGATCTGCAAAAAGTCATGGCTACGGTTGATATTCCCGCTTGCCCCGCCGTGGTGAGTAATGCAATGGCTGAAGCGCAGAAGGACGAGCCTGACTTGCGCCGTTTGGCGACATTGATTTCCAACGACCCGGCGATGTCAGCAGCTGCCTTGAAGCTCGCCAACTCGCCGCTGTACCGGAGCGGCACCAGAATTTCCGGGGTGCGCCAAGCGGTTGAGCGGCTGGGCACCAAGAACGTGGTTTGTATTGTGGTCTCGGTTGCCTTGCGCGCCAGTGTGACGGGTTTGCCGGCAGCCTGGCTGGAGGCTTTCTGGAAGCGTAGTACGCAGTTGGCGCTGGCGGCTGCTTTGATCGCCCGCCGGCAATATGGTATTTCGCCGGATGCGGCTTACACCTATACGCTGTTTCATGACGCCGCGATTCCGTTGATGATGAAGCGCTTTCCTAATTATGGGCAGGTGATTGAAGCTGCGGTAGCTGACGGGCGGTTTCTGGTCGATGCCGAAGGGGAGTTTTTCCCTTGTACGCACCCGATTGTGGGGTCTTTGCTGGTGCGTAACTGGGGCTTGCCGCCGATTGTCGGTTTGGCGATCAGATTCCATCACGAAATGGACGCCTACGAGTTGCCGGACAAGACTTTGCCGGGCGGTGCGCTGTCATTCATTGCGGTGACGCAGGTGGCAGAACACATTACGCATGAGTTGCTGGGTGAGAATGATGTCGAGGTGGGCACTGAGTTGTATCAGAAAGCGCTTGCCCATTTGGGGGTGGGCGACGATGAGCTTGATGATCTAAAAGCGCAGGTGGCTGAAGCGATCGGTGCTGATGCCTGATTAATCAAAAAATGTGCGCGCGGCCTCGAAGCGCTGCGCGTAGTAGCGATCCTGCAGGTGATCAATGCGTACTTTTCCGTTACTTGACGGCGCGTGCACGAAGCGGGAGTCACCAATATAAATACCGACATGTGAGAACGGGCGCTTGCCGGTATTGAAAAATACCAGGTCGCCGGGGCGCAGGGAATCTCGCTCGATCGGCCTGGCCTGACGGGCAATATCCGCAGCGCTGCCGGTGACCTTGATCCCGGCGGCGGTTTGGTAAATATGGCTAACCATGCCACTGCAGTCGAGTCCGGCGTTGGGGTTTTTTCCGCCAAAACGATAGCCGGTATCGATCAGGCCCAGGGCGTAGAGCACGACATCGACGGCCTTTTCACTCGCCTGCGGCGTGCCTTGCGCTATAGTTTTCGCTGGTGGGCTGGGGCGCGGTGCCGGGCCGCTACAGGCGGTGATGAGCAGGGTAGCGATGATGGCAAGCGAGAGTTGTGCACGCATTAGCTAATGTATTTTCTACAAAACACTTATAACTTACCGTTTTTACAGGATTTTTCAAGTCATGAATGTTCAAAACACCCATTTGTTACGGTCAACCAGCTTTTTGGACGGAAAATGGATGGGCGCCAACGATGGGGCTCGGCTCGCCGTGCGCGATCCGGCCAGCGGCGAAGTGATTGCCGAGGTGGCCCATTGTGGCGCAGCGGAAACCGATCGCGCGATTGTCGCCGCCAATACCGCCTGGCCAGCCTGGCGAGCGCTGACCGCCAAACAGCGCGGCCAGTTGTTGCGGCGCTGGTGTGAGCTGATTCTGCAAAATGCCGATGATCTGGCCCAACTGATTACCGCCGAGGGCGGCAAGCCGCTGGCTGAGGCGCGCGGTGAGGTGGCCTACGGCGCCTCCTTTGTTGAATGGTTTGCCGAAGAGGGTAAACGTACTTATGGTGAAACGATTCCGCCTACCGCTGCCGACAAGCGTTTGGTGGTCATCAAACAGCCGATTGGCGTTTGTGCGGCCATTACGCCGTGGAATTTTCCGCTGGCAATGATTACGCGCAAGGTGGCGCCGGCTTTGGCTGCCGGGTGTACGGTCGTCGTCAAACCGGCCGAGCAAACGCCACTCACCGCCCTGGCTCTGGCGGCTTTGGCCGAGGAGGCTGGCTTTCCGGCAGGTGTGTTTAACGTCATCACCGGTGACCCGGTGGCGATTGGCGGGCAGCTGACCGCCAGCCCGCTGGTGCGCAAGCTGTCCTTCACCGGCTCGACCGAGGTTGGGCGCTTGCTGATGGCGCAATGTGCGCCGACGATCAAGAAAGTCTCCTTCGAGCTGGGCGGCAACGCGCCGTTTATCGTATTTGACGACGCTGATCTGGATGCTGCGGTCGACGGCGCTTTGCTGGCCAAATATCGTAATGCGGGTCAAACCTGCGTCTGTGCCAATCGCTTTTTGGTGCAGTCGGGGATTTACGACGCCTTCGCCGAGCGTTTTGCCGCCCGCGTGCGCGACATGAAAGTCGGTGCCGGCAACGAAGCTGGCGTTGTACAGGGGCCGCTGATCGACGACGCAGCGCTGGCCAAGGTTGAACTGCACGTTGCCGATGCCGTCAGTCTCGGCGCTCGTGTGGTTTGTGGTGGCAAACGGCACGAGCGCGGCGGCAACTTTTTTGAGCCGACGGTGCTCGCCGACATCACCCCGGCAATGCGAGTCGCGCGTGAAGAAACCTTTGGCCCGGTCGCGCCACTATTTCGTTTTGACAGCGAAGTGGAGGCGGTTGCCATGGCCAACGACACGGAATTTGGCCTCGCCGCCTACTTTTATACCCGCTCGATGGCACGCAGTTGGCGTGTTGGCGAGGCGCTGGAGTACGGCATGGTCGGCATCAATACCGGGCTGATTTCAAACGAGGTGGCGCCGTTTGGCGGCATCAAGCAATCCGGCATTGGGCGCGAGGGCTCGAAATACGGTATCGACGACTATCTCGAAATCAAATACCTGTGCTTTGATATCAACGGATGACCGAATTTCTTTGCGGCCATCGATCTGACGAAACTGCAGGGAGACAATGGGACGTGCCAGCGGCGGACGGTGGTTACGGAGGCAGAGATTAGCCGGCTACTTGTGATAAATCCGGCTACTGCCACCTTTGCCTGAGCCGGGATTGGCGACATTGTCGAACAAATTCCAGCCTTGATGCTGGGCGTAAGTGAACATCGACAGGGCAAAGATGCCAAGAATCAGGGTGAGGTTTTTGAACATCAGTCGTCCGAATCCGAATCGCTACTGCTAACCGGCGCATGGTCGCTTTCCGACCAGCGTTTGGCTTCAAATGTAGCCAGGCGCAAGCGGGTGAAAATCGGGAAAATGATCAGAAAGATCATCACCAAGACATAGTTCGACCAGCCGTTACCGCCGCTCACGACCTCGATTGTGTCGCTGACAGGCGTCCGATTTTCCGGGGCAAAATCAGGGTCGACCGTGAGATAGTAAGTGCCAGCCGGAATATTGAGGAAAACCACCTCGTCCTCACGGTTGCCTTCCGACCAGCTTTCTCCGCCGTCGCGCCCGTAGTAATAGGCAATCTCACGCGCTGCCGGCCAGGCTTGGCCGCTGGCTTTGTTGACCAGCATCATGTCGAGAACGATCCAGTTATTACTCAGCGACGTGCTGTTGCGCACAGTGATTTTGCGGGGCTTGCCGCGTATCTCGAAATCCCGCGTGGTCAGTGATTCCCCCTGCATTTGGGGGCTGAACTCGATGCTCTGGCGCAACAACGAAGTGCCGCCCAAAACAAAAACGAAAAACAGTTGCAGCAGCGTGGCAGCAAGGCCGAATTTCCAGAAATTGCCACACACGCGCTTGTGCGTTGCCTCCCAGGGGTTGGGCTGGTTGGCATAAACGCCCAGCGGTTCGGGTAGTGCGCCGGGGAGCTTGAAGGCCTCGCGAATGATTGGCGGCGCGACGTAATGGCCGAGCGACCAGGACAATTCGCTGCTCGTCGATTCGCGCGACAGCATCAGCGGCGGGGCGACGTAATCGACAATTTTATTGCTTTCGCCGACGCGAACTCGCCAGGTAAATTCACCGGCCACCTGAATCACTTTGGCTGTTGGTGTTGAGGAAAAATGCTTGAATTTTTGCCCGTTGAACTGCACATCGGCCAGCTCCATCGCGCCGCTGCTGGCGGGTGGATGGGAAAGCACATCGGCGGTATTCCAGTGGCCGTTGTATTCGGTCAGCCAGCGATAGGTCGCGTTGTCGCCGGCCAGCAGGTATTCGCGCCAGTCGTAGCTAATGCCTTCAATCGTGGTTTGCTTGACGAGAAAACCAATCATTTCGACCGGCTTGCCTTCAAGTTCGCCTTTGCTGCCGAGCGGAATGCGCGGAATGTACTTTTCATCGCGCAGGCCAAGCGCTTTGGAAAGCAATTTGTGATTGGCATCCGCCGTATCAACCACCGCGCCGCATGAGGCGCAGCCGACGGCGAGAATCTCCTTCGAGCGCGCCGACATCGGTGAGCCGCAACTCGGGCAGCGAAAGACTTGCGCTTGAACCGTCGCTGTCGGGATCGCCATGCCCGAACGCAGGTTATTCATTTTCAGCGCGTCAAAAACGACCGGCTCGCCGAGGAAAAGCAGCGGCGGGGTTTCTGAGTAATCGAGCGTGGCGAAAGTCGGCCCGGTTTTGGCGTTACTTCTCAGGTCGACCGCCGGCAACGGGTAGCCGGCACCGACCTTGAAGGGTAGTTCGCCCTGACCGGCGATGCACTCGGCGTTCTCAATATTGGTCACCGTCCATGGCCGGCTGGCCATGACGAAACGCTGGCCGATCTTGAGATCGACAAAGGCCGGCAGCACTTCCTGCACATGCTCGATGAAGGAGACAACATACTCGCCGCCGGCTTCCGAGAGCCAGCCGGTGCGCATGTCGTCGAACATCAGGTACCACTCGTTCCAGATGCCCTGGCTGTATTTGATCTGGATGCGCCCGATCAGCGCAAAGTGCACGCCGCCGTAACTGCCCTCGCTGCCGATTTGTAGCGGCGAGCGATCCTCGACCAGCGCCGCCATCTTGCCGATATCTTCCAGCGCCTGGTCGTGGCGCACCAGCGTGCTCTGGCAGTATTCGCAAACGGCAAAGATCGACGCCGCCGATTGAAAAACAACCGGCGCGCCGCAGGAGGGACAGGACGCGGTAACAGCCACTTTGCTACGGTCAACTCAGTTTTTTGAGCAATTCTGCTTTCTTGGTCTCAAATTCGGCCTGGCTGAGAATGCCCTTGGTGACCAGCCCGTGCAGTTTTTCCAGCGTCGCAACGATGTCATCTGCTGAGATCGGTGCAACCGGGGCCGCTCCGGCTTGCGGTTGCAAAGCCTGGCCCATGGTTTGCCCCATGACCTGACCAAAACCCATGCCGGCGCCGAGGCCAACGCCCATCGCAGCCAGCCCGCCCTCATTCTTGGCGGCATCCGGGATGCTGCTGGCAACTTGATACTGGGTGAAGCGCTGCATGTCGCCGATCATGTTCATGCCGATTTTCTGGTCGAGAATCTTCTGCAACTCTTCTGGCAGCGAGACATTTTGCACCACCAGCGAATCGAGCGTCAGGCCGTATTCGGCAAACATTGGCGTCATCTTGGCGTGCATCGCCTTGCCGAATTCATCCTGATTCGAGGCCATGTCGATAAAGGCGACGCCGGATTCGCCGAACAAGTCGGTCATCCCGGCGACCATGGTGTTGCGTAGCTGGCCTTCGAGTTCTTCGCGGGTGTAACTCTCGCGAGTGCCAGAAATCTTCTGGTAGAAGGTTTTGGCATCGGTCAGGTGATAAGAATAAATACCAAAGGCGCGCAGGCGGACAATGCCAAATTCTTTGTCGCGAATCGTAATCGGGTTCGGCGTGCCCCATTTTTGGTCAAGCTGGGCGCGGGTCGAGAAGAAGTAGAGGTCGGACTTGAACGGGGATTCGAACAGCTTGTCCCAGTTCTTAAGGTAAGTCAGGACGGGCAGCGTTTGCGTCGTTAGTCTGTACATGCCCGGCGCAAAAACATCGGCCACGGTGCCTTCATTGACGAAGAGCGCCAATTGCGAATCGCGCACCGTGAGGCTGGCACCGTTCTGGATTTCCATCTCTGCCATCGGGAAGCGCCAGGCCAGCGTCCCGTCGCCATCCTCGGTCCATTGCAGGATGTCGATAAATTGCTTCTTGATAAAGTCCATCAGGGCCATGTTTGTCTCCTAAGGTTCAAATAATGCAACCGGCGTTGAGAATGCCGACGCCAATCGAGAGCGATGCGAGAAAAATTCCCGAGGCGATTTTGCCCTGCGGGATGGATTCGTTGATTTGCGGCAGCAGCAATCGTGCCGCCACATAGACCATCAATTGCACGGCCCCGGCCACCACCGCCCAGCCAATCATGGCGTAGAGATTGTGACTGACCGCCACCGAAACAGCGATCGGCAGGGCAAAACCAATGATGGCACCCGCGAGCGTAACGGCCGCAGCGCTGTTGCCCTCGCGGATCAGGGCTAGTTCGTTGTAGGGCGTGATGAAATCGTAAAGCAGCGCAAAGGCCAGCAGCAATGCAATGGCGGTGGCAAAAAAGCTGGCAAAGGCTGGCAGGTTATTGATGAGCGGATCGAACATGGACGCCTCGCGGATAAATCAATAACGGTGGATTCTCCCCGCTGACCGCCGTTAACTCAAGTCTGACGTGCCAGATGCCAGGCAATAAATGTATCCAGATTCATTGGCTTGGCGTAGAGATAACCTTGGGCCAAAGTGCAACCCAGGGCGCGTAGCTGCTCTTGCTGAAGCTCGTCCTCTACCCCCTCGGCCAGCGGCACCATGCCCATGTCGCGGGTCAGGTCGATAATTGTGCGCACAATGCGCAGACTGTCCAGTGAATTGAAAATGGCAATAACAAAGGATCGATCAATCTTGATTTCGCTAATCGGCAGGTTGGCCAGATAACTGAGTGAGGAATAGCCGGTGCCAAAATCATCCAGCGCCAATTTGAAACCAAGCGCCTTGAGTTTATGCATGACGGTGAGCGCGGTGTCGCGGTCTACCATCATGACCGACTCAGTTAATTCGAGGGTGAAACGATTGCCGGAAAGTCCCCAGGTTTCAAGGCACTGGGCAAACAGTTCCGGCAAATCGCTATCCAGCATATCAGCGGCAGTCAGGTTGATGGATAGCGAAATATTGATCCCGGCAGCCTCCAGATCAGTTGAAATCCGCATGGCCTGACGGATTAACCAATCGGTGAAAATCGGGCGCCAACCGTTTTCTTCGAGCATCTCGACAATTAACGGCGGCGGTACCCAATCCCCATTTTTTCGCTGCCAGCGCAGCAAGAGTTCAGCGCCTACGCAGGTGTTATTTTCAACCTCGATCTGGGGTTGTAGATAAAGCGCCAATTCATCGTGCTGCAAGGCTTCTCGCAGTTCTTCCAGTTTCCCGTGGCGGGCCTGCCAGTCGCAACTCAATCCCTCGTGATACCAGGCAAATCCCGCCCGCCCCGAGACAATACTCCAACGTGCGAGGCGGGCGGCCTGGAGCAAGGTTTCACCATCAGTCGCGTGTTCGGGCATCATGGCCGCACCGATAACGACTTTGAGCATGATCATGCGCCCACTCAAGAGGCTAATAGGCTCGGCGAAAGCGCGTTGAATCTGCTCGGCAGCCAGCGCTGCCTGGACCATCGAATGCAGGCTGGGCAGCAACAGCAACCATTCGCCATCGCGTCCGGCAAATAACCGATCCTGTGGACGCAACAAGCCCCTGAGTCGTTCAGAGAGCGTTCCTGGCAGGTTTTGCAGGTCGCTGGCGCCCAGTTGATCGGCCTGGTTACGGTTATCCAGCGCTACAGAGAGCACGGCTAATGGCAAATCAGCGTCTGGCATTTCACCCAACCAGCGCAAGGCCATCAGTTCGCCCTGAATGCCATCCTCCGCCCCTCGGGCCTGCTCGCCCAACTCGATGGCACAACTGACTGCCGCAACGACGCTACGGCGCAGAATGGAAAGAAGCTCGATATGTATTTTCTGAGGTGTCTGGACGCTACCAAACAGGTCGCTTTCGCAGCGCGCACTGGCCTGGAAAAAAATACTGAAAATCACCACCAGCGAAGTACCCCGGCCATGCATTCGATGCCATGCATGCATCCAGTTCGTTTGCCAGTCGATATTGCTGAGCGAGTTTGCCAACTCTGCGGTCAAGGCAAAAAATTCAGGTGATAGCCGACTGGCTTGATTTTGTTCTGCAACTTCCCTGACTGCTGCGCGCCATAGCGGACCAATCGCCGCCAGCGAGCGCAAGGCTTCCTGGTCGAGACCGAAGCTGGAAAAATCAATGTAACCGTCGCTGTTATCCAAGGTAATAGTCATTTGGGATGAGGCCGTAAGCGTCATTCGGCAGAGCTTTCAGAACACTGATTTTCTTGTGCTCCGGATCCCGAAGATCGAGAACTCGATAACCCATCATGCGTTCCTTGTTGGCGTCGAGCATCAAGAGCACTCTGGGGCGAGCGCGTTTGACCCGATTTTGCTGGATCACCGCAGCAACTTCACCCGTGTTCAGTTCAACCAATGTGCCAATCGGGTAGAGCCCGATGCACTGCACAAACTGTTCGATCAATACTGGATTGAATTTTTTGTCGCGCAGATTGAATAATTCTTCCTGCGCTTGTTGGTAGCTGATGGCGGTGCGATATGGCTTGTTTTTTAGCATCGCGCAAAATGAATCTATCAGACCGGCCATTTGCCCTGCCAGACAGATCTTTTCGTACTTGAGCGCCTGCGGATAACCGCTACCGTCCCAGCGTTCATGGTGCCGGGAGACCGTCAGTAAAACTTCGCCCGGGATTCCCGTCAGGGAGTAAAGAATCTCCAGCGAGCTGGCGACATGGGAGCGGATCAGGGCTTGTTCATCGGCGCTCAGGGCGCCGGTTTTGGCGAGTACTTCTGCCGGTAACTGAATTTTTCCAACATCCTGAAAAATACCGGCCAGCCCGAGTCCGATCAAACGCTCGCCACGCCAGCCGATATGGGTGCCGAGCAGCAATAAATTAACGGCCACATCCATGGCGTGGTCAAAGCTGTATTGATCAGAGTGCTTCAGGCGCAATAGCCACATCAAAGCGTCGGGGTTACGCTTGAGACTGCCTGACATATCGCGCAAACCTTCGCGCAAGCTATGAATGTCAATCGCGTGCTCGGCTGAGATGGATTTGAAGGTTTGCTGCAATGAGCGCAACAATTCATCGTAGCGAGGTTCAATGTATTCCAGTTCGCGCGACAGTTCGCGTGCCCCTTCGCTGCTGTCCTGGCGATGCAAAAAATCGAGAAACCGGCGCCGTCGCTGGCTGGAGTCAAACGTCATTCCAGTGATGCCGGATTTTCCGTTCTTGTCGTCGATTTCCGCTTGGGATGTGTAGAACGGAGTGGCCTTGAGGGCAGCATCCTTGGTGCGAATTTCTTCCGCAAAGTGACCCGCCAACGATCTGCTACGGTCAATGTACACGAAACGACATTTGGTTTGAAAGAGGTCAACCTGTTCCGGCTTCGAGATCACAAAGCCTTGCAGGGCAAAGGGAAACTCGATCCAGGAGCAGTCAGGCTCAGCAACGAACATGCCGATTTTTAAATCGGCGACAGAAATGATATCCATGGTCGAATGGGCGCTACGCTTTCAAATTTTCTCTGGCCAGCGTTAGTAAACCTTCAAGTGGCAGATTCTGCGCTTCGGTAAATGGTATGACAAGGTGCGGGGCAAGTCTGCCGGCATTTCCTCCAGAAAGGATGCAAGACTTCCTGTTTGCTGGCAAACGCTGAAAAGCGCGCTCAATAGCACCGACCTGTGCCTCAATTGTGCCGGTCAAAATGGCGTCTTCAGTGTTGCGTGGATAGGCAGCATAGTGCCCATCGGCGAGGGCCAGGTCAGCGGTTCCGCTGGTCAGGGCGTGGCGCATCAAGTCGCAGCCCGGGAGAATCAGCCCGCCCAGAAAGTTGCCGTCATTATCCAGCGTGTCGATCGTTGTCGCGGTGCCAGCCATGACGACCACGCAGGCACTTTTGAACAAATTACGGACAGCAATGAGCGCGCACCAACGATCGATTCCGAGGCGCTCCGGGGTTTTGTAAAGATTTGTCACGCCACCCTGTTGGGCGGTCGTCTTGAGCTCGAAAATTGGCTTCTTCCAGCGCTTTAACTGCTGGGAAATGTTTGTGGCAGCAGCTTCGCCGGCGACATTGGCCAGGAGAATCTGCGCGGGAGGTGGATAGGCGGTGGTTAACCGTTGCAACTGGGTGACATCGCCATGGCTTAGTGCGTCGCTGGCCAGCCATTGTTGCCCATCGTGCAGACCCCACTTGATGCGCGTATTGCCGCTGTCGATACAGAGGATCATCCGTGGCGTCTCAGGCTGACGTCGCCAGAAAAAATCCGCTCGATGCTCGTGCCAGTGTCCAGCAGCAAGGCGCCATCAGCATCGACCCCCAAACAGCGACCGATAAGTGGTGTCTCGGCATCGGCCAGGAGCTGAACTGCTTGGCCCTGCCAGGCATGGCGAGCTTGCCATTCATTTTTTACGGCAAAAAAGCCGTTGACCGTAACGATCTCCAGTATCTCTGCGAGGGCGATCAAAATGGCTGCCAGTAGCGTGTGGCGCTCCGGTAATGTGCCCATTGCCTGACTCAGGCCGGCAGTGGGCTGGGGCAAGTCGCCAGCAGGGGGATGTAAATTCAGGCCGATACCGATCACCACCTGGGTGCCTCGGCGGTCAGAGGCGAGTTCGATCAGGATCCCGGCGAGCTTGGCGTAATCGTCACCGTTGCGTAGCAAAACGTCGTTCGGCCATTTCAGACAAATACCTTGCGCGCCGAGTTGTTCGAGTGCGCGAGCCAGGCCAGCGCCAATGGCCAGCGAAAGCCCGGATAATTTTGCCGCAGAACCATCAAAGCGCCAGAGTAATGAAAAGGTCAGGCTGGTGGCGGGGGCGGATAGCCATTGCCGGCCACGCCGCCCACGACCGGCTGTTTGTTGCTCGGCGACAATGACGCTGCCTGCCGGCGCGCCTTGTTCGGCGCGACGTAGCAATTCACTGTTGCTGGAGTCGCATTCAGCCAGGACGTCAACGTCGAAGCGACCGGCCATGGCGCCGAGGCGGGATTTGAGCAAAACGGGATCAATCAGCGTCATGCGCCGATTTTACAATGCGGCTTGGTGCTTCAGGCGGCCTTCGTTTGCCCTCTCCAAGGCTTACTCGGCGGTGCTTTCCTTGTCGCCGTCAATGTGCAATTCGGCAATCTTGCGGGTAATGGTATTGCGCCCGATGCCCAATGCCTGTGCCGCTTCAATACGCCGCCCGCCAGTGTGCGCCAGGGCGCCGGTAATCAGAATTCGTTCAAAGCGCTGCACCAACAGGCCATGCACATCCGGTACGCCGCGCGCCAGCAAGCGGGTGACCTCGGCTTCCAGGGCACTCTCCCAGTCGGTCGCCATGCTCGTTGGTGTGGCTTCGCGCAATTCAACCGGCAAATCGCCGATTTCAATCTGCTGGCCGGGCGCCATCACGGTTAGCCAGTGGCAGAGATTTTCCAACTGGCGCACATTGCCTTGGAAATCCAGCCCGCTCAGGTACTTGAGCGCCGGCTCGGCCAGGCGTTTGGCCTCAACGCCTAGCTCACGCGCACTTTTCTGCATAAAGTGTTTGGTCAGCAAGGGAATATCTTCACGGCGCTCGCGCAATGAAGGCAGCCGAATACGGATAACGTTCAGGCGATGGTACAAATCCTCGCGGAACAGTCCATCCTTAACGCGCGTTTCAAGGTTTTGATGCGTCGCGGCGATGACGCGCACGTTGGCCTTGATCGGCGAATGGCCACCAACCCGGTAAAAATGGCCATCGGATAGCACGCGCAACAAGCGGGTTTGCAGCTCGGAGGGCATGTCGCCGATTTCATCGAGAAACAGCGTGCCGTTCTCGGCTTGCTCAAAGCGACCGCGCCGCTGTGCCTGCGCACCGGTGAACGAACCGCGCTCGTGGCCGAACAGCTCCGACTCCAGCAAATCCTTGGGAATCGCCGCCGTGTTGATCGCAACGAATGGTTTGTCAGCCCGCATGCTGTGGCGATGCAGGGCACGAGCCACCAACTCCTTGCCGGAACCGGATTCACCGGTAATCAAAACCGTGGCGTTGGAAAGCGCCAGGCGACCGATGGCGCGAAAGACTTCTTGCATCGCCGGCGCCTGACCCAAAATCTCCGGCGCCAAGCCTTCTTCTTCGGCCGCACCTGTTTGGTGCATTGATTCGTCGATGGCGCGCTGAATCAGCTCAACGGCCTGATCGACATCAAAGGGCTTCGGCAGGTATTCAAACGCGCCGCCCTGGAAGGCTGCCACCGCGCTTTCGAGATCGGAGTAGGCGGTCATGATGATGACCGGCACCGAAGGGAAGCGGGTTTTTACTTCCTGCAACAACTCCAAGCCTGACTGGCCGGGCATGCGGATGTCGGAGAGCAGCACCTGCGGCGGTTCGGCGCCGAGTTCCAGTTGCGAAATGGCTTCCGTCGCCGAGGCGAAGCTCTTGAACGGGATGCCTTCGCGGCTCAGGGTTTTTTCCAGCACCCAGCGGATGGAGCGATCGTCGTCGACGATCCAGACCGGTTTCATATTATTTTTGCCCATCAGGTCGTTGCAATGAGTGAAGTTAAAGCAAAACTCAGGCCTGTTCGACCGGCAGGCGCAGCGTAAAGACGGTTTCGCCCGGCTGGCTGGTGCAGTCAATCGTGCCGTGATGATGCTGGACAAAATTCTGGGCAATCGTCAGCCCCAGCCCGCTACCGCCTTCGCGACCGGAAACCAGCGGGTAAAACATGCGTTCACGAATCGTCTCCGGGATGCCCGGGCCGTTATCAATGACCTTGATTTCCATTGCCAGCCGAAAACGCTTCTTGGCCAGCGTGACTTGGCGCAGGGAGCGTGTCCGCAAAATGATTTGCCCCTCGCCGTTCATCGCCTGGGCGGCGTTGCGCGTGATGTTGAGAACGGCCTGGATCAGTTGTTCACGGTCGCCGATCAGCTCCGGCAGGCTGGTGTCGTAGTCGCGGCGCACCGTGAGTGAGCCGGGGAATTCGGCAGTCATCAGGCTGCGCACGCGTTCGAGAATTTCGTGGATATTGACCGTCGCCGGCAACATCGCGCGATGCGGCGTCAATAAGCGCTGCATCAAATCCTGCAAGCGGTCGGCCTCTTTGATGATGACCTGGGTGTATTCCTTGAGCGAGGGGTTGTTCAACTCATGTTCGAGCAACTGCGCAGCGCCGCGTATGCCGCCGAGCGGATTCTTGATTTCATGTGCCAGATTGCGGATCAGTTCGCGGCTGGCCTGTTGTTGCTCGATCAGGCGTTCTTCACGCGTTGCCGCCAGTTGATGTTCAATGGGCTGCAACTCCAGCAGCAAACGTACGCCAGCCGCCAGCTTTGAGCGGAGCGGTGTGACCGTACAGTTGAGATGCAGTTTTTCGCCGTTGCTGAGCTGCAACTCGATATTCTGCCCGGTGTAGCCCCAATTATTGGCCAGCCCGTTGTCCATCGCAGATTGCAGCGTGAGCGAGGGACGACAAACGGCGCTAAGTGGTTTGCCGGTGACGGCGCGCGCACTAACGGCGAGCAGGTTTTCACCCGCCGGATTGATGTAGCGGATGAGTAGTCCATCATCAATCAGGAGGACGGCGGAGGCGAGCAGGTCAAGCCCGGCAAAGTTGGCATAGGCGGCATTCATGCGGTGTATTGTAACGATTCAGCGCGCCGGCTGAATTACATCTTGCCTTACTGACTCGTTGTTCATTATCATCGGCGTCTGACCGATTGCTTAAATAAAGTCGCTTTCAATCATGCACTTCGCGCCATTTGCCTTGCCGTTTTTCAGCTTTGTTGCCACGCTTGTCTTGGCCGCTTGCCAGCCAGCGGAAACCCCTAAAGCGCCCGTGCCATTGGTTATGGTGCAGGCGGCGACCCTGGCGCCAAATGCCGAAAATATCTACAGCGGCGAAATCCGCGCCCGCCACGAGTTTGATGCAGCCTTCCGGGTCGGCGGAAAAATTGCCACGCGCCTGGTCGATGTCGGCGCCGAAATCGCCGCTGGGCAAGCCTTGGCCAAGCTGGATCCGGCAGATCTGGAGCTCAGTGCCAGCGCCGCGCGCGCCCAGTTGGCAGCTGCTGAAAGTGATTTTTCAACCGCCCGCGCCGAGCGAGAGCGTTATGCCGGCTTGGTCAAACAAAATTTTGTCAGCTCAGCGGCTTTTGAGGCCAAAGACAATGCCTTCAATAGTGCCAAAGCGCGTTTGGCACAGGCGCAGAGCCAAGCCAAAATCTCCGGCAATCAGGCCGCCTATGGTACGTTGAGTAGCGCTCAGCCAGCCATTGTGACGGCAGTGCTGGCTGATGCCGGGCAGGTGGTGAATGCCGGCCAGCCCGTACTGCGCCTGGCTCGCCCGGAGGCCAAAGAAGTGGCTATCGCGGTACCGGAAAATCGCCTTGCAGCGCTCAATTCAGCGCAAAGTATTACGGTCAACCTGTGGGCTGATCCAAAAATTGTAATGTCAGGCCGGGTACGGGAAGTGGCGCCCGCAGCAGATGCGGCGACGCGCACGTTTTTGGTGCGTATTGCGTTGATTGATCCTCCCGCTGAAGTCCGACTTGGCATGACGGCGCAGGTTTTACTCGCTGCGACGCCTTCTTCTGCGGGGGTATGGGTACCACTCAATGCTGTCGTTGATCGCGGACAAGGGCCGCAAGTCTGGCTGGTGCAGGACGGCAAGGCAACACCACGAGGCGTCCAGATTGCTCAATTTCGTGAAGATGGTGCACTGATTTTGGACGGCTTGAAGGTTGGTGAATTGGTGATTGTCAGCGGCCTCAACCAATTGGTTGCCGGTCTTGCCGTGACCCCACGCACCCTCACAAAGCCTGATCGGCAGCGCTAAATCGTGAGCCATCGTTTCAATCTTTCAGACTGGGCGCTGCATCACCGCACCCTGGTTGGCTATTTTCTCGCCGCCATCGCGGTCATGGGGATCTTTGCCTACGGCAAACTCGGGCAATCGGAGGATCCACCTTTCACCTTCAAAGTGATGCTGGTACGCACCTTGTGGCCGGGCGCAACGGCGCATCAGGTGGCACAGCAACTGACGGACAAGATTGAGAAAAAACTTCAGGAAACCCCATACATCGATCGTGTCGCCAGCTACTCTCGGGCGGGTGAATCAACGGTGCTGTTCTACACCAAGGACAGCACGCCAGCGGCGCAAATGCCCGAGGTCTTCTATCAGGTGCGCAAGAAGATCGGCGATATCCGCCATACCCTGCCGAGCGGGGTGCAGGGGCCGTTTTTCAATGACGAGTTCGGCGACGTTTTTGGCACCATTTACGCGTTGACCGCAGAAGGCCTCGATTACCCGCAGCTTAAGGATCTGGCCGAGCGTATCCGTGACGATTTGCTGCGCGTGCCGAGTGTCGGCAAAGTCGAGCTCTTTGGTGTGCAGGATGAAAAGATATTTGTCGATTTGTCCAATACCAAGCTGGCGACGTTGGGGATCGATCAAGCCCTTGTCATGCAAGCGCTGAGTCAGCAAAATGCCGTCAGTGGCGCAGGTTTTTTTGAAACCGCAAGTGAGCGCATCCAGATCCGTCCCAGCGGCGCGTTTTCTACTGCTCAGGCCGTCGCTGATACACTGATTCGCGCCAACGGTCGCGTTTTCCGACTGGGTGATATCGCCAACGTACAACGTGGCGTCAGTGCCCCTCCGGGCACGCAAGTGCGTTACGGCGGCAAGCCAGCGCTGGCGATTGGCGTTTCAATGGCGCGTGGCGGTGACATTATTGAGTTGGGCAAGGCGCTTGATCTGCGCATTGCCAGTCTGCGTGCCGGCTTGCCGCTGGGTGTTGAAATCGGTCAGGCCGCGAGTCAGCCAGATGCTGTCAAACGCTCGATTGACACCTTCGTCAGCGCTCTGGCAGAGGCGGTGATTGTGGTGCTTCTGGTGACTTTTATCAGTCTCGGGATGCGTACTGGATTGGTCGTCGCAATCTCGATTCCACTGGTACTGGCTGCCACCTTTCTGGTGATGCATCTTTTCAATATCGGCTTGCACAAGGTATCGCTGGGGGCATTGGTTCTGGCGCTGGGTTTGCTGGTGGACGATGCCATCATTGCCGTCGAAATGATGTGGGTAAAAATGGAGCAGGGCTGGGAACGCACGCGCGCCGCTTCATTCGCATTCACCAGTACGGCCGGGCCGATGCTGTCCGGTACCTTGGTGACGGTGGCTGGTTTTCTGCCTATTGCGCTCGCCAAATCCTCAACTGGCGAATACGCCTTTGCTTTTTTTCAAATCAATGCGGCGGCGCTGCTGATCTCATGGCTGGCAGCAGTCATTGCGATTCCCTGGCTAGGTTACAAACTGCTGCCCGATCCGCGCGCGTCGCACCAACCGGGCCTGATTGAACGCCGCTGGCCGGCACTGGCTGAGCGCCTCAAGCACTTGGGTTTTGGCGGTGGTGAGCACGGCGCAGAACACGATGTCTACGCTAGCGCTTTCTACCAGCGCTTCCGGGCGCTGGTCAGTTGGTGTGTGGCATATCGCTGGCTGGTGATCGGCAGTACGTTAGTGCTTTTTGCACTGTCAATTGTTGGCATGAACAAGGTGCAAAAGCAGTTTTTTCCCAACTCGACCCGTCTTGAATTAAATGTTGAACTACGTTTGCCCGAGGGAGCATCAATCACCGCGATTGATGCCGAAACCCGCAAACTTGAGGCTTGGCTGGAGAAAGATAAAGCCGAATTTGACCAGCACGAATATGCGATTACCTTTGTCGGTGCCGGCGCACCCCGTTATTACCTGAGTCTGGATCAGCAATTACCCGCCACCAATCTCAGCCAGATGGTAATTTTGACCCGGAATGTTGAAGCACGTGAGGCCTTGCGCGGTCGACTGATAAAACACTACGAAAATGAACCTCTGATCGTGCGCGCCAACATAGCGCGGATTGAAAATGGTCCGCCGGTGGGTTACCCGATTCAGTACCGGGTTTCTGGCGAGGATATCGAGACGCTGCGCAGCGTGGCAGCGAAAGTAGCCGATGCAATGCGGCGCAATCCGGAAGTTTCTAATGTCAATACCGATTGGAGTGAGCTCTCGAAGATCGCTGAAGTTGAAATTGATCAAGACAAGGCGCGTTTGCTTGGTGTCTCTGGACAGGATTTGGCGGCACTGCTGAATATGTCACTCAACGGGCTGACCGTGACCAGCTACCGCGAAGGCATCAAGACTATTGACGTCGTTCTGCGCGGCGAAGGTTACGAGCGCGGTGCGCTGGCGGCACTGCCCGATCTGGCCATTCCAACCCGCAGCGGACGCAGCGTACCGCTCAGTCAGTTGGGAAAAATTAATTACAGTTTTGAGCCGGGTATGCTCTGGCGCCGTGATCGCACACCAACCATCACCGTGCGCGCCAATATTTACGGGCAGGTGCAACCGGCGACCGTAGTCGGTCAGCTGGCGCCTGAAGTGGATCAGATTCGCAGCGGATTGCCGGCGGGCTATAAAATTGATGTCGGTGGTTCAGTTGAAGAGTCGGCCAAAGGTTCAAACTCAGTTGTTGCCGGCTTGCCGGTTTTTGTCCTGGCAGTGGTGACGATCCTGATGATCCAGTTGCAAAGCGTTTCACGGGTAGTCATGGTGCTGCTGACCGCTCCCTTGGGCCTGATCGGAATTTCATTGTTTCTATTGGTTTTTAACCGGCCCTTTGGCTTCATGGCACTCCTTGGTACCATCGCCTTGTTCGGCATGATCATGCGGAACTCGATCATTCTGGTCGATCAAATCGAGCAGGATTTAGCTGCCGGCAAGTCGCGCTGGGAGGCTATTGTCGAATCGACTGTACGGCGCTTCCGACCCATCGTGCTCACTGCCCTGGCCGCAGTGCTGGCCATGATTCCGCTGTCGCGCAATGATTTCTTCGGGCCGATGGCGGTGGCCATTATGGGCGGGTTGATTGTCGCTACAGCGCTGACCCTGCTTTTCCTGCCCGCACTTTACGCTGCCTGGTACAAGGTCAAACTGACGACTCGCTGATCAGCGCAGCTTACCAAGCTCCTTTTGAATCGCCTCAATATTGCGTTCGTGCTGGCTGACGCGTTCTTTGTAAGGCTGCAAGCGATCCAGGACGCGCTGGTAGTTTTTCTCGTCGCCGCTACGGACCGCTTCCTGCTCCACCAGGTCTTTCCTGGCTTGCTCAAGATTGCGCTGCTCGCTCGCAAGTTCCTGTTCGAGAATTCTCTGTCGATCAGTGTCCCGCGCCTTTTGGGTGTCCTCCTGAATACGCGGGAAACCGGCTGGCGTTGGGGTGGCAGCTGCACCGCTTGAGCGCGCCTTGGGGGCTGAGATGGGCGATTCCGGGCTACTGGAAACAACTTTGCAATTCTTGTTGACCTTGGTATTGGAAATCAGCGTACCGCCATTGTCGTCGGTGCATTTGTAGATGGTCTGTGCGATCACGGGGAAAGTCAGTGTGGCAACGAGCATGGCGAACAGCGAACGGATCATCATCTATGTTCCAAAGGAGGCTTTTTAGTTTAACGCAATGAGCATTCTGAGGTGGACAAAAAAAGGGCGGGAAAAATCCCGCCCCCCTTGAGCTACTAAGGCTTAGCAGCTGTAATAGAGATCAAACTCGACCGGGTGTGTGGTCATGCGAACCTTGTTGACTTCGTCCATTTTCAACTCGATGAAGGCTTCGATCCACTCGTTGGAGAAGACGCCACCACGGGTCAGGAAGTCGTGATCAGCAGCCAGGGCAGCCAACGCTTCTTCGAGCGATGCGCAGACGGTCGGGATCTTTGCATCCTCTTCCGGCGGCAGATCGTAGAGGTTCTTGTCAGCCGGATCGCCCGGGTGAATCTTGTTCTGGATACCATCCAGGCCGGCCATCAGCAGCGCGGAGAAGCACAGGTACGGATTGGCGATCGGATCCGGGAAACGGGTCTCGATACGGCGAGCCTTGGTCGAGGCAACGTACGGAATGCGGATAGAAGCCGAACGGTTCTTGGCGGAGTAAGCCAGCTTGACCGGAGCTTCGTAATGCGGAACCAGACGCTTGTAGGAGT
This sequence comes from Rhodocyclaceae bacterium, assembly GCA_028687645.1. Lineage (GTDB taxonomy): Bacteria > Pseudomonadota > Gammaproteobacteria > Burkholderiales > Rhodocyclaceae > Azonexus. The sequence continues at coordinate 20,021 of JAQTZQ010000016.1, read as the reverse complement.
TGGTACCCGGATTGGTGATGGCGTTCAGGGCCTTGGCGTGCTTGATGATACCGCCGATGTAGAACAGGGCGGTTTCAGACAGGCCGGCATAGCCGTCGCCGGCGAACAGGTTCTTGCCATCCTTCCAGATGGACTGGTGAACGTGCATACCGGAACCGTTGTCGCCAACGATCGGCTTCGGCATGAAGGTGGCGGTCTTGCCGTACTGGTGAGCAACGTTGTGCACCACGTACTTGAGAATCTGGGTCTGGTCGGCACGCTTGACCAGGGTGTTGAACACGGTACCGATTTCGCACTGACCGGCAGTGGCGACTTCGTGGTGGTGAACTTCAACCGGGCAACCGAGGGCTTCCAGGGTCAGACACATCGCCGAACGGATGTCGTGCAGGCTGTCAACCGGCGGAACTGGGAAGTAGCCGCCCTTGACGGTCGGACGGTGGCCGGAAGAGCCGTTACCTTCGTTTTTCTCGCCAGAACCCCAAGCTGCCTCAGCAGAATGGATCTTCAGGGAGCAGCCGGACATGTCGACATTCCACTCGACGCCGTCGAAGATGAAGAATTCGGGTTCCGGGCCGAAATAGGCGGTGTCGCCAATGCCGGTGGACTTGAGGTAGGCTTCAGCGCGCTTGGCGATCGAACGCGGGTCGCGGTCGTAGCCACGGCCATCAGCCGGATCAACGACGTCACAGGTCAGGACAACGGTGGTTTCGTCGAAGAACGGATCAACGTAGGCGGTGTTCGGGTCCGGATTCAGCTGCATGTCGGAAGCTTGAATGCCCTTCCAGCCAGCGATGGAGGAACCGTCGAAAGCGTGACCGTTCTCGAATTTGTCTTCGCTAAAGGCGGAAACCGGCACGGTGACGTGCTGTTCTTTGCCACGGGTATCGGTAAAACGGAAATCGACGAATTTTGCGTCGTTTTCCTTGACCATCTTCATCACGTCTTGCGGGGTTGCCATAAGCGTCAATCTCCTAAGAAAACAAGCTGCCGGTCAACCCGGCAATAATCAAAAAAATCACAACAGCGAACTTTTAGCAGAAAGCATGCCATCGCTTATCTGTACAACTTTGTATTTTGCCACAAGGAGATGCTGGGGTCAGCCCAAGATTTAGCGCACAGAAAGTGTGCGAGCGCACGACGTGATGCACTATTTTGGTGCGATGTGGCAATTTAGCGAAATGCTCCGGATGGTTGGATGTTGCCCCAGACGCTCTGCCAGTTGAGTATCGGCGGTTTTCAGGGCTTCACCGTTGGCAAAAAAATCCTGATTGAGAAAAACCTCAACCTCAACCTGGCCGTTGAGGTAGTGCAGCACGATGCGTTGTGGTGTCGGCAGACCGGCCAGTAGCGGCGTCAATTCTTCAAGCAAGGCCTCTCGCCCGGGCAGTCGGTGGGCGGCAAGGTCGGGTTCCAGATCGTCTTCCGGGTCGATGTGTACCAAGACATCGAGCACTTCCGGATGCTCGCGCAGCACCCGGGCTCGGGCGGATTCGGCAATGCGATGGCCTTCGGAGACGCTGATCCGCGCGTCCACTTGAACGTGGGCATCGACCAGCGCCTGATGTGCCATGCGCCGGGTGCGCAATTCGTGCAGACCGAGAACGCCGGGGGTGGCCAGCACCGTGGCATGAATCGCCGCAACCTGAGTCTCGTCAAGGCCGGTATCAATCAGTTCCTTCATCGCGTCCCAGGCCAAACCCAGCCCCATGCGTAAAATCATGAAGCCCATCAGGGCGGCTGCGAGCAGGTCAAGAAAAGACCAGCCAAGCAGCGCTCCACCAATGCCGGCTACGACCACCAGCGCTGAAGCCGCATCGGCCCGGGTATGTAGCGCATTGGCGATCATCAACTGGGAGCGTAGGCGTTCACCAACGCTGATCAGGTAACGATAAAGCGCTTCCTTGGAGATGACGGTGGCGATGGCGACCCAGAGCGCAGAAAGCTCAACGCTGGGCAGGGCTTCAATATGTTGCAGGCGCATGCCCGATTCCCACAAAATCCCGCCACCGATGGTGGTCAGCGACAAGCCGAGAATGAAGGTGGCTGCCGTTTCGATCCGGGCGTGACCATAAGGGTGAGCGCTGTCCGCCGGGTGGGCACTCTGGCGCGTGGCGTAGATGACGAGAAAATCGGAGAGCAAATCAGAAAATGAGTGCAGGCCGTGCGCGATAAGTGATTGGGAATGAGCGAGATAGCCGACAAGAACCTGAATCAGGGTCATTGCCAGGTTGACCGCAACACTTACCCAGGTAGCCCGTTGTGCCTCAACGGCACGATCTGCAGCGGTGATGACCGGAACGGTGTGGTGGTGATGCTCGTGACCCATGTGCTCTGCCCTATACTATTGGCCTCACATACTAGCAGCCAAAGACGATGGGAATGTTAACGGAAATCCTCCGCTTGTCGCAGGCCAGAGCCAAAGCGCTGGACTTGCCTTATGAAGGCGCGCTGACGCCGCAGGAAGCGTTTGAACTGCTGCGCCTGGCGCCCGGCGCCAAACTGGTTGATGTGCGCACCCGCGCCGAATGGGATTGGGTCGGGCGTGTGCCGGGGGCCATCGAGATTGAATGGAACCAATATCCGGGTGGCGTGCGGAATCCGCATTTTTTGACCGAATTGAAGCGTCAGGTCGATCCTGAATCGCTGGTGTTTTTTCTTTGTCGCAGTGGCGCGCGCTCGGATGGTGCGGCGCGTCTGGCTACAGAAAATGGCTTCAACGATTGCTTCAATATTCTCGAAGGTTTCGAGGGCGACAAGGATGCCAGCGGCCAGCGCAACAAGGTCAATGGCTGGCGCCATGCCGGACTGCCCTGGCATCAGGGTTGATTAATTATTTAGAGAACAGTATGCAAACAGCCACTATCGCCTTCGATCCGTTCAACAAGTTGTCAGACGATGCCTGTCAGGAAAGAATTCGCGTCGCCCGCGCCAAGCTGGGTAAAAAGGCAGTCATTCTTTGTCACCACTATCAGCGCGCCGATGTTTATCAGCATGCCGACCTGACCGGTGACTCGCTCAAATTATCGCGCCTGGCGTCGCAGACCGATGCGGAATACGTGATTTTCTGCGGTGTGCATTTCATGGCAGAAGTCGCCGACATCATGACGGCGCCCCACCAGATCGCCATCCTGCCCGACCTGGCCGCCGGTTGTTCGATGGCCGACATGGCCAATCTCGCCAAGGTGGAACGCTGCTGGCGCGAATTGGACGAAGTGCTGAACGCTGAAGAGGAAGTCACGCCGGTTACCTACATCAACTCAGCTGCCGATTTGAAAGCTTTCTGTGGCGAACATGGCGGCATCGTGTGCACATCGTCTAATGCGGGCACCATTGCCAAGTGGGCTTTTGAGCGGCGGCCCAAGGTCTTGTTCTTCCCTGATCAGCATCTTGGTCGCTGGACCGGACACAACATGGGTTTTGCCATGGATGAAATGGTCGTCTGGGACCCGGATCTCGAATTTGGCGGGCTGACCCCGGAACAGATCAAAAAGGCGCGCATCCTGCTGTGGAAGGGGCATTGCTCGGTGCATCAGATGTTCCAGAAATCGCAGATCGACGCTTTTCGTGCCAAGTATCCCGAGGGCAAGGTCATCGCGCATCCAGAATGTAATTTTGAAGTTTGCGCCGCATCCGATTACGTTGGCTCGACTGAGCATATCGTCAGAACCATCAAGGAAGCGCCGGAGGGTACGCGCTGGCTGGTCGGCACCGAGTTGAATCTGGTTGATCGCCTGGCCAGGGAAGTTTTGCCGCAGAACAAGATCGTTCAGTTCATGGCGACTACCATTTGCATGTGCTCGACCATGCAGCGCATCGACCCGCAGCATCTGGCCTGGACGCTGGAGAATCTGGTCGATGGCAAGGTAGTGAATGCGATCAAAGTGCCCGAGCACGAGGTCAAACTGGCCAAACTGGCGCTTGATCGTATGCTGGCTATTTCCTGACTTTGTGATGAGCAAGCCCACCCTACACATCACCACTTACAACATCCACAAGGGCTTCTCGCAGTTCAATCGGCAGATGATGGTGCATGAGTTGCGCGAGCGGCTGCGCCATCTGAATTCGGATATTGTTTTTTTGCAGGAAGTGCAGGGCTTGCATCTGGGGCATGCGGAGAATCACGATAATTGGCCGAGTTCTCCGCAGCACGAGTTTCTGGCTGAGGATGTCTGGCCGGCATCGGCTTATGGTCAGAACATGATTTATGACCATGGTCACCACGGTAACGCCATCCTCTCGCGCTTTCCAATTTTGCATTCGCACAATCAGGACGTGACACATTTGCAATTTGAGAGACGCGGCATGTTGCATTGTCAAATCGAATTGCCGAATGCGCCGGCGGTGCATTGTGTTTGTGTGCACCTGTCGCTCTTTGGCTACTCGCGGCGCCGGCAGATGGCGGCACTGGCGAGCTATCTCGACAACATCATCGATCCCGAGGCGCCGTTGATCATTGCTGGAGATTTCAACGACTGGCGCAATCATGCCGGGGATCAGCTCGCGGAAAGCCTAGGTTTGCGTGAAGTCTTCAGCGATCGCCAAGGTACGCCGGTGCGCAGCTTTCCCGCTGCCTTGCCGATGTTTCGTCTCGACCGGGTTTATGTGCGTGGTTTTGAGGTGCTGCGCACCGAAGTGCATCACGGCCAGCCGTGGTCGAAAATTTCTGATCACGCCGCCTTGTCGGCGCATTTGACAGCGCATGGCACCTGAGTTTTTGCCCGGCAATCGGGTTAGTTTGCTCAACTCGGGCGCGGAATATTTCCCGGCCTTGATTGCTGAAATCGAAAGCGCCCAGGTCGAAATTTTTCTCGAAAGCTACATCTTCGCTGACGATCTGATTGGCCACGAGGTGACCAATGCACTTTGTCGGGCATCGGCGCGCGGCGTGGTCGTAAACGTGACGGTCGACGGCTTTGGCGGGCAAAATTTTTCCAAGGATTTTTTGCCACGCATGACGGAATGGGGGGTTCGGGCGATGCTTTACCGGCCAGAAATCAGCCCTTTTCATTTCCGTCGCCATCGTTTGCGTCGTCTGCATCGAAAATTGGTCGTTATCGATGCGCGCGTGGCATTTGTCGGTGGCATCAATATTGTCGACGACAACAATGCGCCCGACGAGATGTGTCCGCGCTACGACTATGCGGTGCGCCTCGAAGGGCCAACCCTGCGCCAGGTGCATGGTGCCGCTCGGCGGATGTGGGAGATCGTGTCGTGGGTCAATTTCAAGCGGCGTTTCCGCCTGACGCCGGTTAAATTGCCTTGTTGCGGTGAGGTCGGAACGCAGCTCGCCGCCTTTTTGATTCGCGACAACATTCGTCACCGTAACGACATCCTGAATGCCTACATTGAGGCGATAGGCAACGCACGCGACGAGATTCTGATCGCCAATGCCTATTTCATGCCCGGTATGCGTTTCGGTCGGGCGATCTACGCGGCGGCTAAACGTGGCGTAAAAATTACCGTGTTGCTGCAAGGCAAAAGCGATCATCCATTTCTACAGCGCGCCACGCAAACTCTATATGGCGCCTTGCTGGAAAATCAGATTCGTATTTTCGAGTACGAAAAAAGCTTCATGCATGCCAAGGTGGCGGTGATTGATGGCGAGTGGGCGACAGTGGGATCGTCCAACATCGACCCCTTCAGCCTGCTGTTAGCCAAGGAGGCCAATATCGTTGTGCGCGACCACAATTTCGCTGGCGAATTACGGCGTAGTTTGCGTTCGGCGATTACCCTCGGTGCGCGGGAAGTGTTGCCTAGCGATCTGGCGTTGCAGCCGTTCTACAAACAATGGCTTAGCTGGCTGAGTTACGGGCTGGTGCGCGCTATGGTCGGGCTTACAGGTTACGGCCCCAAACACTGGCGGGCCGACGAAGAAACACCGGGTACTACGCCAATCGAATAGTTGGCTGGCGTAAAACATGGGCCAGTGACCAATGCTCGAAAGCCCAAGCCCAAACTTCTGCTTGCGGTGCTTTACGCAAGTCAGAAGGAGGTGATTGACCTAGAAAATACAAGCCATCAGCCAATAATTCGCTGCTTCGCCCAATATCGAGCGCAGGCGCCCGTGTTTGCTTAGAGAGCTTTTCGCCGGCGGCGTTGGCCGCCACTGGCAGGTGGGCGTAGCGCGGTGTGGGATAGTCCAAACACTGCTGAAGCCAAATCTGGCGAGGTGTAGAGGCGAGCAGATCAGCGCCGCGCACAATATGAGAAATCCGTTGAAATTCGTCGTCGACCGTAACTGCCAGTTGATAGGCAAACAAACGGTCAGCTCGCTGCAATACAAAATCACCAACATCGCGTTCAAGTTGCTGTCTGATTACGCCTTGAATGCGGTCATCAAAAAAAATATCGTCGGCATTTACGCGTAGGCGCCAAGCGCGCGCGCTGCGGCCCAAGGGCATTCCTGAGCGACAGGTGCCGGGGTAAACCTGTCCGCCATCAATCGCCAAGTGCTGGCTGCTATCGGCTATTTCCTTGCGTGAACAGGCGCAGCCATAAGCCAGTCCACTCGCTTTCAACCGCTCAAGTGCCGCTGCGTAGGCATCCTGGCGGCGGGTCTGGAAAAGTACCTCGCCCGACCATTCAAAGCCGAAGGCCTCCAGGGTCGCCAAAATTTGATCTGCTGCCCCGGTTACGTTGCGTGTGGTGTCAATGTCTTCCATGCGCACCAGCCAGATACCGGCATTGGCCCGCGCATCGAGATAACTGGCCAGTGCGGCAATCAGCGAGCCAAAATGCAACGGGCCGGTGGGCGATGGTGCGAAACGGCCTCGGTAAGGGAAGTTGCTGGACACCCGAAATATGCCAAATTATTTTGCGCAAGCCGTGAGGTTTTTCACTGCTATAAAAATACCGTACAAGTACATTGAAAGCGTAGCCAGCAGGCACCAGTGAATGCAACTGCCACAAGCGAGGGCCATCATGAAAACCAACAGCAGACGTTTGGGTAATGATCGGCGGGACAACGATGTTGGTCCGCCGAAGGGTTGGCGCGAGCGCCGTCGGTCAGTTGAGAGGCGCTACCCGGATGTGCAGGAAATCTCATTCGCAGAGTGGTTGTCGAACATGCGCACCTACCATGCTCGTCCGCAACGCTTGGCTGCCTGATCAGGCTCAACTTTTCAGAATTTAAGGATTTGGGCGCACTTGTTGCGGTGGCGACGTCGTTTCGCCAAGGAGACCAGGGTTTACTTTGAGCGTGCTGGTCTGATCGATATTTTTGTTACCTATCCGATCTTTACTGGTGCTGCAGGCGCCTAGCAGGCTGGCACACAGAATTGTTGCAATCAGGATCGCGCGCATCATTCACCAGACAACAAAATAAAGCGCCATGATAGCTTTTTGACGGCGCGAGGAATAGACCCGCAGATCAATGCCTTGGCATAAAATTGCCAATATCATGATACCTTTCGAAAACGGCTTTGAGCGCACAGCCCGCCGTCATTCCTGTTTCGTGTTTAAGGGTTGGATATTGCAATGAAGCTTGAGCAGGATAGATTCGCTAAGCAGTGGCTTCTCTGGGTGGGTGTCTGGCTATTTGTCGCGGTGATTTTTGCTTATCAACTGCGGCAAAGCCGTCAATCTATCGAGCAGGAAGAGCAGACGCATTTATCCAACCTGGCGTCGATCTCTGTCGATATTCTGACGCGGCATTTTGCCCATACGGACGCACTGCTGGCGCTATGGCTGGGAGAGGTGGCAAAGCCCGGCAGCGGGACGCCGTTAAAATCACAGCCTAGTCAAATGAAGCAATTGATTCAGGCCTTCCCCGGCAGCGATATCCTGCTGTTGCTCGATGCCAATGGAACGGTTACGGCATCAAGTCGAGAAGATCTGGTCGGCAGGAATTTTGCCCATCGTTATTACTTCAAGCAAGCCCAAGCCAAGAACAATCCAGCGCTGAGAATTATCTCGCCACTCTTTCAATCAACTTTCACCGATCACATGTCGGCTCTGTCGCGCAGCCTGTCCGGGGCGCGGGGCGAGTTTGCCGGGGTGGCGGTGATTTCTCTGGACTTGCCCTTCCTTGGCCATTTGTTGGCAGAAACCCGCTACGCCGAAGATGCCTGGACAGCTCTGGTGCACGGCGATGGCTCGCTGGTCATGGGTTTTCCCGAAGAGAAAAAAATGCGGGTTGATACGGTTGCCGTACCCGGCTCGTTTTTTACGCGCCATCGCGAAAGCGGCAAGCTTGGTAATATTTTCTCCGGCACCTTGCTGGCTACCGGCGAGGACAGACTGGTGGCGATTCAGACGCTGGATGTGCCAAAAATCAAGCTGGATCAGGCACCGGTTGTCATGGTGAGCCGGGAGAACGCAGCGGTTTTTTCGCACTGGTGGCAAAACACCCGAAATTTGCTGGCTTTGCTTTTTGCCAGTGTAGTTGCCAGCGGCATTACCTTGCTGGCCTTTCAGCGCAGATCGAGGGCAAACTGGCAACGGCATGAACAGCAACAGGCTCGCCTGCAGCGCTATCAACTGTTGGTAGAGAGTGCCGGCAATATGCTGCTCATGCTGGATCAGAAGCAGCGCCACCAGATCGTCAATGCGGCTTACGCAGAGATGTTGCAACGCCCGGTCGAGGCGATTATCGCTACCTCCTTACAGTCAGTGACCGGTGATTTGGTCTATCGTCAGATCTGCCCTTATATCGAGGTCGCTCTCGACGGTGAAGCACTGGATTTTATTTTTTCGTGGCAGATAGCGGAGCGCACCTTTACCTTTCAGGCGAATGCCCGCCCGTACGTCGAGTCAGGACGGCAGACGGGGATTTCCCTGACCTTGCACGACATCAGCTCTCTGCTGGTGGCTCAAAGTCAGGCCAGGAGCGAGTCTGACCGGGCCAGGTTGTATCTTGAGGCGGTGCAAAGCATTGTTGTGGCACTGAATCAAGAGGGTGAGGTGAGCATGATCAACGCCGCCGGCTGCCGCCTGTTGGGCTGGTCTGAAGACGAGTTGATCGGAAAAAACTGGTTTGAGACCTGCTTGCCACAACCGGAGGGAATGTCGCAGGTATTCCCGGTTTATGTTGATTTGATCACGGGAGCGACGGAAGGGGTCGAGGATTTTGAGAATACGGTCGTTACCCGGAGTGGTGAGCGACGTTTGATTGGTTGGCACAATGTGCTGGTTAAAGATCAACACGGCGCGGTGTTGGGGACCTTGAGTTCCGGTCGGGACATTACCGATAAGCGCGCCAGCCAAGAGCTGTTGCGGCGGCTGTCGCAGGTTGTCGAGCAAAGCCATGATGCTGTTCTGATTACCAATCTGGTGCCGGAAATCGAGTATGCCAATGCTGCCTTTATCGAGCGCAGCGGGTATGGCCTGGATGAACTGATTGGTCGCAACCCGAGGATTCTCTCGTCAGGGCAGAATTCGCCTGCGATTTATGCGGCGATGTGGGAGGCGCTGGCCCATGGTGAGTCATGGCAGGGCGAATTGATCAATCAGCGTAAAAATGGCCAGATATTTACCGAGTCTGCGGTCATTTCTCCTTTGCGCCAGAGGGATGGCGTCATCACGCACTACATGGCGGTCAAGCAGGATATCTCTGCGACCAAAAAGCTGATGCAGGAATTGGAGCAGCATCGTAATGAGCTATCGGTTCTGGTCAGGGAGCGCACCGCTGCACTGAATCTGGCGAATGAAGAAATCAAGGCACTGAATCTCTCGCTGGAATCGCGGGTGCTTCAGGCGGAATCGGCAAGCCGTGCCAAGAGTGCTTTTTTAGCCAATATGAGTCATGAAATCCGCACCCCCTTGAACGCCGTAATCGGCTTGACGCAGTTACTGCAAAAGGACGTGCGAGAGCCGCGCCAGGCTGATCGCTTGGTCAAGCTCGGTGATGCGGGCAACCATTTGCTGGGCTTGATCAACGACATTCTCGATCTGTCAAAGATCGAAGCAGATCGCATCACACTGGAGCGCGCCGATTTTTCATTGGCTCAGGTTTTTGCATTAATCAGTGGCTTGGTGGCAAACAAACTGACGGAGCAAAATCTCTCCTGGTCGACGCAAATTGATCGGATGATTCCGGCCCAGATCAATGGTGATGCGCTGCGCGTGCAGCAGGTGCTATTTAATTTTGTCAGCAACGCCATCAAATTCACCGAGTGTGGCGGTGTCGAGATGCGGGCGCGTTTGGTCGAGCAAAGCAGCGACGAATTATGCATTCGCTGTGAGGTTCAAGATAGCGGTATTGGTATTTCTGGCGAAGATCAATTGCGACTATTCCAGAGCTTTGAGCAAGCCGATGCGTCGACGACGCGAAAATATGGCGGTACAGGACTCGGGCTGGCTATTTCGCGCAAGCTGGCGCATTTGATGGGCGGCGATGTGGGGGTAATCAGTAGCGTGGGCAGTGGCAGTACCTTCTGGTTTGAAGCGCGTTTTGCTTTCGCCCACTCCAAACCGCTGTTGCACAGCCAGCCAGTTTCATTGATTCAGCGCCGCTGCCTGGTCGTTCATGAAAACGAGGCGATTGGCGCCAACGTGGTACAGCATTTAAGTGCCCTGAAAATACGGGCTTACGCCTCACGAACCATCAAGGAAGCCAGGGTGCGCCTAGAGACGGCGCAGCGTGCCGGCGGTGCTTACGACTTTTTGTTGCTCAGTGAGCATCTGGCGCACGGTGCATCGCCGGACGAGTTGCTGCCGCTGAAGCCCGGCAAGCTTTCCTTGTTTTTGCTGAGTGAGGGAAGCGGGAAGGTAAGCCTGCCGGCGCAACTCAGCCCGCTGATGGCCGGCACGATCCACCTGCCTTTCGATCCGTCGTTGGTGCACAATTTGCTGATCGGTGATCTGGTGCGGCAACAACCGGGTTTTCGTGATGAAGCCCCAACGATGGCGGCAAAAGTCGAGATGGTGAAATTTCATCCGGCCCATATTTTGCTCGTCGAAGACAACGAGATTAATCAGGAAATCGCTCGAGATCTGCTGGTCGATGCCGGCTTGAACGTCACACTGGCGGAAAATGGCCAAGAGGCCGTCGAGCGTGTCGCCCAAGAACGCTATGACCTGATTCTGATGGACATGCAGATGCCGGTGATGGATGGCCTTGAGGCCACCAGCCTGATTCGGCAAATGCCGGAAGGCGAGAGTATTCCGATTGTCGCCATGACCGCCAACGCGTTTAGCGAGGACAAGGCCTTGTGCCTGGCTGCCGGCATGAACGCGCATGTCGCCAAGCCCTTTACCGCCGAAGGTTTGTTTGGCACGTTACGCCACTGGTTAGCAGTGATGGACACCGCTCGCCCGACGCCAGTGGTTACGGTCAACAGGGAAAATGGGGAGAAATTTCCAGCGTTACGGGCGGTTCCGGGGCTCGATGTAGACCAAGGTTTAAAATCCGTTTCAGGCAAAACCGCTACCTATAAACATCTGCTGGAAACCTTCCTCAAGCATCAGCAAAATGCGCTGCCGGAGATTCGCCGGGCCTTGGCCGAAGGTGATCGCGAAGAAGCTCGACGCCTGGTCCACTCAACCAAAGGTTCGGGTGGATTGATTGGCGCCTTCAGGGTTGCCGAACTTGCCGGTGCAATCGAGGCAGCCCTGCGCAATGGGGATTCCGAGCTGGAAATTGATAGTTTGTTGTTGGTCTTTGAGGCGTCTTTGACGGAGTTTTGCCAGGCGCTCCGCCTGGGGTTGGAAAATTTGACGGTTTAACGCGCAGAGGAATGGATGAAATGAACGCAATGTTAAAAGGCAAAGTGCTGGTGGTTGACGATGATCCGGTGGTTCAAGTTGCGCTGAGCGCCGTACTGGAGGATGACTACGAAGTATTGGTTGCCGAAGATGGCGCTAGCTGCCTGATGCAGATCGACGCCAGCGCGCCCGATCTGATCTTGCTCGATATCGAGATGCCCGGTCTCAATGGCTACAAAACTTGCGAGAAAATTCGTGAGCGAAGCGCAACGCCAATTATCTTTGTCTCGTCGCGTGACACGCTGGAAGAGCGGCTGCATGCCTTCCAGGTCGGGGGTAACGACTTTATCCAGAAGCCGTTTGAGGGCGAAATTCTGTTGATGAAGGTACGTCGTATGCTGGCGCTGTCAGGACGGGCTGAAAAACTGGCCGTCGAAAAAGATGCCATGCAGAAAATGGCGCTCGATTTGCTGGCAGTCAATGGCGACGGTAACTTGTTGCTCAATTTCATGCGCGATAACCTCGGCTGCCTGCATTTTGAGGATCTGGTCAACAGCGTGCTTCAGTTGATTCAGGGGCTCGGCCTCGATTGCCAGGTTCAACTGCGCCACGATAACGGCGTCATCACCCAAGCCGTTGGCCAGCCACCGTCTGCACTGGAAGAATCAATTTTGGCCAAGGGCATGGAGCAAGCCGGGATATTTTTCTTCAAGCAGCGCTTGTTGATCAATTGTCCAAATATATCGCTGCTGGTGCCCAATATGCCGGCCGATCCTGATGCCTATTTTCGTCTTAAAAATAATCTCAAAACCTTGACCGAGGCGGCGCAAACCATTATTCAGACAGTGACGGTGCGCCGCGAAGCCACCATCACCACCGAACAGTTGCAGGTTGCCGCACTTGATGCGCATGAGGCCACCGCCAGTTTGCAGGCCGATTATCATCAGCAGCAAGCCGATACCCAGATTTTGCTGCATGGTTTGATCGATAAGTTGGAGAGCTCCTATTTTTCGCTCGGCCTGACCGAGGCGCAGGAGGAACGGATCAGCCTTTTGCTGCGCGAGGAGACCGATGCCGTGATGCAGTTGTTCCAAAGGGGTGGCGAGGTGCTCGACAGCAAGTTCGTCCACATCCTTAACGCGCTGGTGCCGGCGAAGAAAGACCAAGGAGATATCTGGCTTTAGTGCCTCGTTGATGCTTATTGTGCACTGCAATATATTTTGGGTATACTGGCCTTCGCAGGATCAAAATACCTAAAAGGAAAACAGCCATGAGTATCAAAGTGCATTATCACATCAGTCAGGATCGCGCCGGATTGCCGCAGGATTATTCCGGTGCCCGTCATTTCACCCCAAGCGAAGGCCAGGCCATTGAAGAATTTGCTCTCCAGCAACTGGCCGCAGACTATCAGGTGCCAGAGAGCGCCATCGAAATCCGCAAGATCGAGGGCTAACCGCCCCCGCGCAGGGTGGCGTGATCGACCCGCGCCAGCAGTTTTTGGGCGGCGCTTTCGTCACCTTGCCGGACGCTGATTTCAACTCGTAACGAATTGATGTGCAGTGCACCAATTTTGCGCGGTGGGTCGCTCTGCAAAGCGAAATGGAGTGCGCTGTCCGCTGTGCTGAGCAAAAGACCCTCCGGCGTTTCTGACAGCGCTTCCCCAAAGGCCAGGCGCAAGGCCCGGCTAAATTCCGCAGGCGTGCTGTTCATCACCCGCAGGCGACTATTGCTCCACGGAAAAGGCCCCGATTGATCAGCCACCAGCAATGGGAGGCCAGATCGCCAGAACGTCACCTTCTTTGATGTTGGTGCTCGCTCGTTCGTCAGCGGGAATGAAAACCCCATTGAGTAGTACAAGGTGCGTCAGCTTGGGCGGCAATGAAAATGGCGCCAAAACCGCGTTGACCGCAAGATTGTCGGCTACCTCCACGTCTATCCGGTTATTTTTACTGCCGGCGGGCAGGTAATCGGATAGCGTGGCGTAGAGTTTGACGGTGACGCGCATGGTTTAGCTGTTGGGGCGGTGGCAGGCAATAAACGCTTCAACAAAGCGGGTTGGCGTTTCCATCAGCCGCTGCTTCCAGGCGCCGAGTTTGAGTTTGCCCTGAATCAGGCCGCGCAGCGCGCCGACGTGCTCAGTCAGACCGACCGAGGTGGCACCGACCAGTACATCACCAGAAAACTGCAGGCTGATGTAACGGCCCATGGCTTCATCGGCTTGTTCAACGCCTTCACCGCCGGCAACGCCTTGCCATTCGCCGAAGGAGGAGGAAATCATGCCCATCGAGTCGAGCACGTTGATCGCCAGCACGCCCTTCATTTTGGCCGCTTGCCCGGCCATATTGAGCGCGGCGACGCGCGCCTGATCGGCGGCATTGGGCTGGATGGCGGCGACCAGGTGGCGGCCAGAGAACAAATCCGGCGCCTCGGCGACATCGCCAGCCGCGTAAATGCCGGGCACCGAGGTCTGCATCGTGTCATCGACCAGAATGCCTTTGGCGACGTGCACCGGCGTACCTTCGAGAAAGGCGATATTGGGCGCGACACCCGCAGCAACAATGAGCAGGTCGCAGTCAACGGTATCGCCGGTCGACAAAGTAACGGTCAACGCTGAATTGCTGCCGTTTTCTATGCGCTCAACCCCCGCCTTGGTCACCACCCGCACGCCCTGTTTTTCAACCCAGCGTTTGATCATGCTGCCGGCTTCGGGCGTCATCATGCGCGGCACCATGCGGTCGCCCATTTCAACCACCGTCAGTTGTACGCCGCGTTTGACCAGCGCTTCCATGATGATGCAGCCGATAAAGCCAGCGCCGAGTTGCAGCACGCGCGCGCCGGATTTTGCCAGCGTGGCGATGGCACGGGCGTCGTCGAGCGTCCAGCAAGTTTGCACGGCGGGCAGGTCAACGCCGGGGATCGGCGGGCGTACCGGGTGCGAGCCGGTGGCGATCAGCAGGCGGTCGTAATCTTCAAAATGCCCGTCGGCAAACAAAATAGTGCGTTTTTCACTGTTGACCGTAACCACCCGGCCGACATGTTGGCGAATCGCCAGTTGTTCGAAATGCCCGGCGGTTTTGCGCAGATAAGTGCCGGATTCGTCGATATTGCCTTCCAGCAAGTAAGGAATGGCCATGCGCGAATAGGGCGGCGCGTCTTCATTGCCGACCAGCAAAATATCGTCGTGTGGCGCGGCGCGGCGCAGGGTTTCAGCGGCGACAACGCCCGCCGGACCATTGCCGAGAATGATGTGTTTCATCGATCAAGTCTCCAAAGGGAAAAAAGCGGGGTGACGCCTGGCGCGACCCCGCTTTGTCTTGCATCCTGACTGCTTACAGCCCCAAACGTTCCAGCGTTGCCTTCTCCGGCACCCCTTCCGGCGACCAGCCGCGCACCTTGTAGTACTCGGGCATCATTTTCTCGACACCACTGACCATGCCTTTAGCCGGGCCGGTTTTGGCTGCCTCGGTCTTCAATCGCGGCGGCAGATCGTCATCCTTGGCAGTCAGGCCGGCGGCCAGGTTGTACTGACGCTCCATGTTCCAGATGCGCTCGCCGACCAGATGCAGTTTTTCCATCGACCAGTCACCTTCGCAGGCCGCTTGCAGCTGCGGCTGAACGTCAGCCAAAGTCCAGGCAAAACTGGTAAATACGCAAATGCCTGCCGAATCAAAAATCCCGGTCGCATCCTGGAAAGCCTTGACCAGTTCCGGCTTGCCCTCAGTGGCCAGCGGATCGGTCTTGACCGGAATGCCGAGCACTTCTGAAGCGACGGTATAGCCCCGCAGATGGCAGGCGCCACGATTGGAGGTGGCATAAGCCAGCCCGATGCCTTGAATGCCGCGCCCGTCGTAAGCCGGGAACTCCTGGCTCTTGACGCTCATCGACAACTCCGGGCGACCATATTTGGCACACAAACGGGCGCTGCCCATGCCCAGCTCCTTACCAAAACCCTCACCATGCGCCGTCATCTCGACTAGTTTGCACAGCGCTTCGGCGGAGCCAAATGGCGCATCGATGCCGATTTGTTCCTTGCTCAAAATGCCCAGTTCGTACAATTCCATCGCCGCGCCGACCGTGGCGCCGAAGGAGATCGGATCCATGCCGTGCTCGTTGCACAGCAGATTGGCATATTGCAGCGCTTCGAGATCGCCAACACCATTCGCTGCGCCAAGCGCCCAAGCCGCCTCGTACTCCAGACCGCCCGATGCGCCCCAGTATTTCGGGCTGTTCTTGACACTGAAATGGGTTTCGTCAATGCGTGAAATCCGGCCACAGGCAATGGTGCAACCAAAACAGGCGGCATTGGTGACGAGATGCGTTTTGCCATCGGTCGCCCGCTTTTCATGCATCGCTTCGCCGGAAATCTTGCCGGCTTCTTCAAACTGCACGTCGCGGTGATTGCGCGTCGGCAAGGCGCCCATTTCGTTGATCACGTTCATCAACACTTGCGTACCGTACTTGGGCAGCCCCTGGCTAGTGACGGCATTTTCGGCCAGCACTTTCTTGCCGGCATTAACGGCGGTCATGAAGGCGGCGAAATCCTTGATTCCGGAAACCCCCTGAGTGCCGCGCAAGGCAACCGCCTTGAGGTTCTTGGAACCCATCACCGCGCCAACGCCGGAGCGCCCGGCGGCACGGTGCAAGTCATTGACGATACCGGCGTAAAGCGCCAGATTTTCACCGGCGCCGCCGATTGAAGAGACGCGAATCAGCGGATCCTGATGCGAAGCCTTGATCGTTGCTTCGGTTTCCCAGCAGGTTTTGCCCCATAAGTGCGCCGCATCACGCAGTTCAGCTTTATCGTTTTCGACAAATAGGTATACCGGCTTGGGTGATTTGCCTTCAAAAATAATCATGTCCCAGCCGGCAAATTTCATTTCGGCACCGAAGAAGCCGCCGGAATTGGAGCAGGCAATGGCGCCGGTCAAGGCGCCCTTGGTGACTACCGTGTAACGACCGCCGGTAGAGGTCATGGTGCCGGTCAGCGGGCCGGTCGACATGATCATTTTATTTTCCGGCGATAGCGGATCGACTTTGGGATCGGTTTCTTCAACCAGATATTTGGTGGCGAGGCCGCGAGAACCCAGGTAATCATTGGCCCAAGCCATATTCAGCGGCTCGGCGATGCAGGTGCCGGCGGTGAGATTGACGCGCAGAACTTTTTTATTCCAACCCATGATCGCTCTCCTTAAGCCGCAACGTTAGAGGTATTGGCCTTGGCGGCCCAGGAGCGCATGCGATCCAGCCCGGTCCAGTCGGCATCGACGTAGGTGATGGCACCCGTCGGGCAGGCGCTGACGCACTTCGGATCGCCGCTGCACAGATCACATTTTTGTACCTTGCCAACATCGGCCAGGTAGTTGATGGTGCCAAACGGACAGGCAATGGTGCACACCTTGCAACCAACACAGTTGGCTTCATTCACTACTTTGGCGCCGGTGCTCAGGTCGAGCGTGATGGCGTCGACTGGGCAGGCATTCAGGCACCAGGCATCGGCGCATTGGGTGCAGGTGTAAGGCACCTTGCGGCCTTCGTGTTCAAAATCAAAAACCTTGATGCGGGATTTGGAGGGATTGAAAGCGCCGGTGTGCTCGTAGGAGCAGGCCATTTCGCATTGCAAACAGCCGGTGCATTTGCCCGGATCGATATGAAGCGACTTCTGCATGATGTCTCCTTGGTTGTTGTGTGCATCTAAATACCGGGTGCCGTGTAAATAGGCACGAATTCGCATAATGTCGTAAAAAAGCAAAAGCGTCATTTTGCGGCGCAACATTCTGTTACGAAACTCTACGAAAGCTAAACAGACTTCTTTCGGGCGGAGGCATAAAGTACAACCATGCATTGAACCCCTCCTCTCGAAAACCCCCTTTCGAGAATTTTTACCCCGCCACTAGGCGGGGTTTTTTTTGGCCTCATTTTTACCTTAACTCGATATAATTACTTCATTATTTTTTAGCGTATTGAGGGTTTTAGTATGGCCGAACAAAATTCATCCGGTAAGACCATGTGGCTGGTGATCGTTGTTTCAATCGTTTTGATTGCAATCATTTATCCGCTGACTGATCGCAAATTCAAATCGGCAGCAGATAACAGCGCCGCCGGCAATGACGCTGCCGATCTGCGCATTCAGCCGGTGGCCAAGTTCGAGCTGGCAAAAGCCGCTCCAGCCGCTGCTGCCGGCCCGAAAGATGGCGCTACCATTTACAACAGCGTTTGCGGTGCCTGCCACAACACCGGTGTCGCGAACGCTCCCAAGCTTGACGACAAAGCAGCCTGGGCACCACGCATTGCGACGGGAAATGAGGCGCTTTACAAGAGCGTAATCGGCGGCAAAGGCGCCATGCCACCCAAGGGCGGCGCTGCTGATCTCTCCGATGACGAGATCAAGGGCACGGTTGATTACATTCTGGGCAAGGTCAAATAAGCGGTTTTTGCTGCCGTAAAAAAGGAGGCTGCGGCCTCCTTTTTTTACGTCTTGCTTTTGTTGAGCATGGCCTTCATCGCATCAAGCCGTGCATTGCCGGTCGCCTTGTCGGGCGGCGTCGCCTGCTTGCCGCCGGAGAAACGGACATCGTCCTTGCCCATTTCATCGATGAAACGCGAAGGTTCGCAGGGGACAAACTCGCGCGCCTGCTTGCGCCGCTCGCAATAGGAAATATGTAGCGAGAACTGGGCGCGGGTGATGCCGACGTACATCAGCCGCCGCTCTTCCTCGATCTTGCCGGGGTCGAGCGATTCGCGGTGCGGCAGGATGCCTTCTTCAACACCGACCAGAAAGACATGTTTGTATTCCAGCCCTTTGGCCGCGTGCAGAGTGGAAAGCTGAACCGCGTCGTAATTTTCATCCACCTGCTTGTCGAGCATGTTGATCAGGGCAATGCTCTGCGTGAGGTCGACCAGTGTTTTGCCATCTTCTTCGCCCTTCTTGTTCAGCCAGTTGGCGAAGTCGCAAACGTTGGTCCACCGCGTTTGCGCGGTGCGCTCTTCTTCGTGATCGTAAAGATAGGTTTCGTAGTCAATCGCCTTGAGCAGATCAGGCAGCACCTGATGTGCCGGCTCCTTGCTCGCCCGGCCCTGAGTGCGATTGATGAACTGGCAGAACTCAAGCAATGGTTCGAGCTGGCGCGCCTGCACACGATGCGCGAAACCTTCCTCAAATGCCGCCTCAAACAGTGACACATGACGTTCGCCGGCATAGGTGCCGAGCACTTGCAAGGTTGCTGCGCCGATCCCCCGCTTGGGTGTGGTCGCGGCGCGGATGAAGGCTGGGTCATCGTCTTCGTTGGTCAGTAGGCGCAGATAGGCGGTGATGTCCTTGATCTCCGCCTTGTCGAAGAAGGATTTGCCGCCGGAGAGCAGATAGGGAATCCGGTGGTCGCGCAGATATTCCTCGAAAGTCCGCGCCTGATGGTTGGAGCGGTAGAGGATGGCGTAATCCTTGAACTTGCCGCGATGCTCAAAGCGATGCGCCTGCAATTTCATGATCACGCCTTCGGCCTCGGCATCGTTATCGCGACAAGTCGTCACATAAACCGGATCACCATAGCCCAACTCTGACCAGAGCTTCTTTTCAAACAGTTTTTCGTTGTTGGCGATGACGTTATTCGCCGCCTTCAAGATTGTTACGGTCGACCGGTAATTTTGCTCCAATTTAATGACCTTGAGGCCGGGGAACTCGGTCGGCAGCTTCTTCAGATTCTCGATATCGGCCCCACGCCAGCCGTAAATCGCCTGATCGTCGTCGCCCACCGCCGTGAATTGGCCACGCACGCCGGTCAGCAGTTTCAGCACCTGATACTGGCCGGCGTTGGTGTCCTGATATTCATCGACCAACAGATAGCGTAGACGGTTCTGCCATTTCTCCTTGATCTCGGGAAACTCGCTGAAAAGCTTGACCGGCAGGCCGATCAGATCGTCAAAATCCATCGCCTGATAGGCTTTCAGCGTTGCCTCGTAGGACAAATAGGCGTGGGCGGCGAGCACCTCATGATCGTTGCTGGCCAGTTGGCGCGCCGCTTCCGGCGAGATCAGCGCATTTTTCCAGTTGGAAATAATCGACTGCAAATGACGCAGCGTGCCTTTATCGACCGTCTTGGCCACATCGCCGATGATGCCGGCGCAATCTGCCGAATCAAAAATTGAAAAGCGCGGTTTGTAACCCAGCGCCTTGGCCTCCTCGCGCATGATGCGCACGCCGAGCGAGTGGAAGGTGGAAATCTGCAGCTGATCGGCAATCCCTTTCGAGAGCAGCTTGCCGATGCGCTCCTGCATCTCCTTCGCCGCCTTGTTAGTGAAGGTAATGGCCGCCACATTGCGTGGCTGAAAACCGCAATCCTGCACCAGATAGGCGATTTTCTGCGTGATCACCCGCGTCTTGC
>JAQTZQ010000163.1 GCA_028687645.1 Rhodocyclaceae bacterium | reverse complement strand
TAACCGGTGATGGAATTGGCCGCGATCTGGGTATCCGCCGGCAACAAGCCCGCCGCAACCAGAGGCCGCAGCGCGAGGATGAAGGCCGAGGCGTGGCAGCCGGGGTTGGCGATACGCTTTGAGCCAATGATGTTGTCGCGCTGATCCGCGTTCAACTCCGGCAAACCAAAAGTCCAGGCCGGGTTGATGCGATGCGCCGTCGAAGCATCGATGATGCAGGTTTCCGGATTCTCAACCAGCGTCACCGCCTCCTTGGCGGCATCATCCGGCAGGCAAAGAAAAGTGACATCTGACTCGTTGATCAGACGCTTGCGCTCGGTGACATCCTTGCGCTTGTCGGAATCGATCTTGAGCAAAGTCACATCGCTGCGCTGCCCGAGGTATTCGTTAATCCGCAGGCCGGTCGTGCCTTCCTGACCATCAACAAAGACTTTATAGCTCATCTTGAATCCTGAAATTGGCTGTTGTTTGAAGCTGGAATTCTGGCAGAAATTGATGACTGTTTGGCGAAAATCAGCGACTCAAACGGCATTCAAGCAATTGCCTTGCGAACATGATCTGGCAAAGGCACAGACTTGCCCGTTTGCGTATCCATCCACACCACTTTCGCCGCACCCTGGGCGTAGATTTTGTCGTCACCCTCAATCCGCATTTCAACGTGCGTCTGAACGCTGGAGCGCCCCGGCGCATCGGTATAGGTGCGAACCTCTACCGTGCCAGGATAATTCATTGGAATCAGAAAGGTACAACTGGCATTGATAATCACCGGCCCCGCGCCACCCGGACGCACAGGCACCTGCAACGCCTCGACCCACTCGACCCGCGCCTGTTCCATAAAGCGAAAATATACCGTGTTATTAACGTGCCCGTAGGCATCCATATCACCCCAGCGAATAGGGATTCTGGTGACGTTCACGAGCTTTCTCTGCTGTTCCATATCTTTGTTTTCCATAGGGGTTGATCTATATGTTTCCATACTGTACCGTATTGTTTATAGCACCACAATAATACACAGGAGACAAAATGCAACGCGAATCCATGGAATTCGACGTCGTCATCATTGGTGGCGGCCCGGCCGGTTTGGCATCGGCCATTCGTCTGAAGCAACTGGCGGCAGAACAAAACAAGGAAATCACGGTTTGCCTGATTGAAAAAGGCGCCGAGATTGGCGCTCACATTCTTTCCGGCGCCGTCATGGATCCCCGAGCCCTCTACGAATTGTTGCCCAACTGGAAGGAAGACGGCGCGCCGCTCAATGCGCCGGTTTCCGAAGACCGCTTTTTCATTCTCTCCGAAGACGATGCAACCCGTATTCCCAACAGTCTGCTGCCCGACTGTTTCCACAACGAGGGTAATTACGTCATTTCGCTTGGCAATGTGTGTCGCTGGCTGGGCGAGCAGGCTGAAGCTTTGGGCGTTGAAATTTACCCGGGCTTTGCCGGTTCTGAAATCCTGTTTAATCAGGATGGCTCAGTCAAAGGCGTTGCCACTGGCGACATGGGGCGCCTGCGCGATGGCGAAGAAGGCCCCAACTTCCAGATGGGCATGGAATTGCTCGGCAAATACACTTTTTTTGCCGAAGGTTGCCGTGGCCATCTGGGCAAACAGCTGGAAGAAAAATTCAATCTGCGCGCTGGCGTCGACCCGCAAACCTACGGCATCGGCATCAAAGAACTCTGGGAGATCAAGCCGGAGCATCACCAGCTTGGCCTCGTCATTCACAGCGGCGGCTGGCCAATGCAAGCGGATACCTACGGCGGCGGCTTTCTTTACCATCTGGAAAACAATCAAGTCGCCGTTGGCTTTGTGGTGGGCCTCGGTTATACCAACCCACACCTTTCGCCCTTTGAAGAATTCCAGCGCTTTAAAACCCATCCCGAAATACGCAAGTTTTTTGCTGATGGCAAACGGATTTCCTACGGTGCCCGCGCGCTGACCGCCGGCGGACTGCAATCGCTGCCCAAACTCACCTTTCCCGGCGGCATTCTGGTCGGTGACGACGCTGGTTTTCTCAATGCTGCCCGGATCAAGGGCTCGCACAGCGCCATCAAATCCGGCGCGCTGGCGGCTGAAGCCTGTTTTGCGGCGCTTAGCGCCGAGCGCCAGCACGACGAACTGACCAGCTTTCCCGAAGCATTCAAGCAAAGCTGGCTTTACGATGAACTCCATCAGGCCCGCAACTTCAAGCCGTGGATGAATAAAGGCCTGAAAATGGGTTCGCTGATGTTCGGCATTGACCAAATCCTGTTCCGTGGCAAAGCGCCGTGGACCTTGCATCACACCAAGCCTGATCACGCCAAGCTCAAGCCGGCGGCCGATTGTCAGCCGATTGACTATCCCAAACCCGATGGCGTGCTGACTTTTGATCGTTTGTCCTCGGTATTCCTCTCCAGCACAAATCACGAAGAGGATCAGCCCTGTCATTTGCAGTTGAGGGATGCAAATGTGCCAATTAACATCAATCTGGCGCAATATGACGCGCCGGAACAACGCTTCTGCCCGGCTGGTGTTTATGAAATCCTGCGCGACGAAAGCGGCAGCAACCCCCGCCTACAGATCAATGCGCAAAACTGCGTGCATTGCAAAACCTGTGATATCAAAGATCCGACCCAGAATATCAACTGGGTTGTGCCACAAGGCGGAGAAGGGCCAACCTATCCGAACATGTGATGCTTTATAATCCGGCGGCTAAACCCCTTAGGGAGAACAAAAAATGGGCTTTCTTGCCGGCAAAAAAATTCTGATCACCGGTCTGCTTTCCAAGCATTCTATTGCCTATGGCATTGCCAAGGCTTGTCATCGCGAGGGCGCGGAGCTCGCTTTTTCTTACCAGAACGAGCGTTTCGTCGACCGCATCAACAAGTTTGCTGCTGAATTCAACAGCAAACTTGTTTTCCCGCTGGACGTCAGCAGTGATGAGCAAATTACCGCACTATTTAGCGAGCTTGCCAAGAGCTGGGATGGTCTTGATGGTCTGGTTCATTCCATCGCCTACGCGCCCACCGAATCCATCGAGGGAGATTTCCTTGAGGGCATCAGTCGCGATGCTTTCCGCGTCGCCCATGAAATTTCCTCTTACAGCTACCCCGCACTAGTCAAGGCAGCCCGACCGATGATGCAAGGGCGCAAGAGTTCCGCCCTTGCGCTCTCCTACCTTGGCGCCGAGCGCACGATGCCAAACTACAACACCATGGGCCTGGCCAAAGCCAGTCTTGAGGCAGCAACGCGCTACCTGGCCTTTTGCCTGGGACCCGAGGGTATCCGTGCCAACGCCATTTCTGCCGGCCCGATCAAAACACTGGCCGCCTCCGGCATCGGCAACTTTGGCAAACTGCTTTCTTACAACTCACATCACGCCCCGCTACGCCGTAATGTCACCATTGACGAAGTTGGCAACGCAGCCGCTTTCATGCTCTCCGATCTGGCAAGTGGAATTACCGGTGAGATCATGTACGTTGATGGCGGCATGAATACCGTTGCTCTCGGTAACGCCGAGCCACTGCCTGCCTAGCCCGAACGCAAACTCGCGGCTGTCTCTTCGCCCCCCTGGCGGGTTTTCTGCGGGGCACGGTCAACGCGGAAAATGGCACGAAATCGCCGATTTGCTTGATAGCTATCGGCGATTCTTTCGGGCGCTTGACTAAATGTATCAATCCCAAAGAGTGTGACTGAGGCGACCTGCATGAAAATCATGCAGGTCGGGAAACCCTGATCAGGCAAGTGCAGCCAAGGCTGCGGCGTAATTTGGTTCGTCCTTGATTTCGCCAACCAGTTCGCTGTGCAAGACACGATCATTTTCGTCCAGAACCACCACGGCACGTGCAGCCACACCAGCCAGAGGGCCACTGACGATAGCGACGCCGTAAGCTGAGAGGAATTCAGCACCCCGCATGGTGGACAGCGTGTGCACATTCGCCAAACCTTCTGCGCCGCAGAAACGGCTCTGGGCAAACGGCAAGTCTGCCGAAATGCACAAAACGACAGTGTTGGCGACATCGTTAGCCGACTGATTGAACTTGTGTACGGAAGTAGCACAAGTTGGCGTATCGATACTCGGGAAGATATTCAGAATCTTGCGCTTGCCGGACAGACTAGCCAACGTCACATCGGAAAGATCCTTGCCAACCAAGGAAAAGGCCGGCGCCTGATCACCTTTGAGCGGGAATGCGCCTGCAACCTCAACCGGATTACCACCGAGCGTAACTGTATTGGACATCTTTTTTCCTTTATTTTGCATTGATAGAACTAAACGGTCACTTCAGACCGCGCTATCGCCAAGTAATTCAAATTAATTGCCGCAGACCACCTCTTGTACCAGCGCAAAAACACCGGCCCCTCGCGGGAGCATTGCCGAGACACTTGCCTTCGCCTGGATGAAGGTTGCTACGGTCAACCGGAAAAAACCCAACAAAAAGCCGACAGGAAAATCTATCGGCTTTTTGTTGGGTGACAGTTGCCTGGCTTATTTATCGCTGACCTCAAGCGCCGCAGCGTTGATTTCAACTTTGTAACGGGCACGCAGGGCTGTCAGATAGGCTTGCACGTCTTCCTGCACGGCCAGTTTGCCTAATTGTCCCAACATTGCTTGACGACGCTGCTCATCGAGCGGCTCACCGGCATCCACTTTAATCAACTTGAATAGGGCATAACCGGCACTCGGCATTTCAACCCCAGTGTAGGCTGGCAACTTGGCTGCATCGAGCCGAAAAACCGGCGCCACGGCAGCGGGTGGAATCAGGCGGGGATCAAGCCTGGAGACGATTTTAGCTGCCCCCCAAGCCAGCTTGTCTTCCCCGCTTTTCAAGACAGCCAGCCGGGCTTCACCATCTTTACGCGCCAACGCTTGTGCCTCCTGACGCTTGAGCAAGGTTTCAATACTGGCTTTGACGGATTCAAATGGCTGTCGGGCGCTCGGCTTGTGTTCAAGAATACGCGCCGCAACCAAGGTATTGGTCGCAGTCTCCACTGCCTCGGTATTGCGCTTGTTTTTTACAACATCATCACTAAACAATGCCGCCAGCAGCTTCTCGTTGGCCAATGGGCCAACCACACCGACGACCGGCTTGCGGCCAACCCAATCGGACTGAATGACGGATAGCTTGAACTTCTCGGCAGCCGGCTTAAGGCTGTCCGACTGCTCATACACCATGTTGCTGAAAGCCTCTGCGGCCTCGGCAAACTTGCGTGAAGCGCCGGCCTTTTTCAATTCATCTTCAATTTCTGACTTGACTTCAGCAAACGGCTTTTCCTTGGCAGGATGGATACCCGTCAGTTTGATGATGTGAAAACCAAAATCGGATTCTACGATCCCGGAAATTTCACCGTCCTTGAGCCCATAGGTCGCATCCTCAAAGGGCTTCACCATCATGCCACGCCCGAAGAAGCCAAGATCGCCACCTTTGGCAGCAGAGCCAGGATCCTGAGAATTTTTCTTGGCCAATTCAGCAAAAATAGCAGGAGTCTTCTGGATTTGGGACAGCAGCTCTTCAGCCCGCGCCTTGGCTTTTGGCTTTTCAGCCTGGTCAGCCGCCGAAATCAGAATATGGCTGGCACGACGCTCTTCCGGTTGCTGAAAACGCGCCTTGTTACCCTCGTACCACGCTTTGGCTTCCGCCTCGGATATCGCCAGTTCAGCGCCTATGGTTTCCATCGAGAGCACAACATATTCGGCTCGCGCCTGTTCCGGCGTATCAAATTGAACACCGTTTTCATCGTAAAATTTCTGGGCCGCGCCTTCCTCCAACTTGACCTTGTCGAGATAAGCCTCAAGGCCAAGGCGAAGCTCCACAACCTCGCGGCGCTCCATTTGCAGAGCCATCAAACGGTCGCTGACGGTACGCGCAATCAAGCCGGATTGTCCCAACCCGCCCGCCAGTTGTTGCAGCGTCAGATCTTGCCGTAGTTGCGCTTCAAAGCCCGTAGGAGTCATGCCCTGCGCACGCAAAGCAGACTCATAACGCTCGCTGGAAAACTTGCCATCCACCTTGAATACATCTATCGCCCCAATGGAGGCTCGAACGGCAGCATCACTGGCTGACAAATTCTGGTTACGCGACTCAATCATCAACAGGCGCTGATCGACCAGATCGTTGAGAATCGCTTTACGCGCTTCTGGATTGTCCAGCAATTTCGGATCAATCTGACCTCCCATTTGGCTGCGTAGCCGCTCTTGCTGATCTCGCAGGGCTTGCTGAAACTGTTGTTGGGTTATCGCAATGTCGCCGATAGTGGCCACGTCACCCTCACCACCGGTATTTCGCACGTAGGAATCAACGCCAAAAAAGGCGAAAGGCAGCGTGATAAGAACCAGAAAACCCTGGACGATTCTTTTATTGTTGCGGACTGCATCAAACATGAGCGAAAGTACCCTAACTATGCATTCAGGACGACGAACCACAGTTCGCCAAAAGGCCGAATGATACCGTAGTTTCAGCCACTTATTTGATCTTGCGACGTCGAGAACAGGCTCCCCAAGCGGTGAATGGCTGATTCGATTTCCGGCGTATGCGGGTTGCCGCAATTCAGACGCAGGCAGTTGCGATACATGCCGCTGGGCGAAAACAGCTCGCCCGGCACAAAGGCCAGATTCTGGGTAATCGCTTTCTCGTAGAGTTGCATGGTGTCAATTTCCTCCGGCAACTCGACCCACAGGACAAAACCGCCCTGCGGCTGACTGAGTCGCGTTGAGGCAGGAAAATAACGGCTCACCGCATCCTGCATGGCCGCCACCTGGCGCTCGTAGGTACGGCGCAAACTGCGAATGTGGCGTTCGTAGGCACCCGACTCCAGATACTCTGCCAAAACGTGTTGCGTAATGGGATTGGTGCCACCGCTGATGATGGTCTTTTGCAAGGCGATTTTTGCCCGGTGCTTGCCGGCAGCAAGAAAGCCGAGACGTAACGAAGGACTCAGCGATTTCGAGAACGAGGAACACAGAATCACATTGCCCGCCACGTCAAAGGCCTTGATCGGCCATGGGCGCGACTCGGAAAAATGAAGATCGCCGTAAAGATCGTCTTCTATTACGGTAAACCCGCGTTCTGCTGCCATTTTTGCCAGACGTCGCTTGCTGTCATCCGGCATCACGCTGCCCAGCGGATTGCTGGCATTGGCCACCAGCAGGCAGGCTGCCACTTTGCCCTGACGGCTGGCGAGATCGAGCGCTTCAATCGAAATGCCGGTGCGTGGATCGGTCGGGATTTCCAACGCTTGCAGACCGAGGCTTTCGAGCAATTGCAGCATCAGGTAATAACCCGGCGACTCCACCGCCACCGTATCGCCCGGCTGAGTCACCGCCCGGAGCGCAAGCGCCAGAGCTTCGGTGCAGGAGTTGGTGATGACAATTTCCTCCGCCGCCAGCGGCCCGCCCCATGACAGGGAGCGCTTTATCAACTGACGCACCAGTGCCGGTTCATCCATATTGATGTGACTGCCGCCTTCAAGTAATTTCGGGTGACGCCGGGCCACACCGGCATAAAGGCGATGTAGCGCAGCGACCGGCAACAATGAGGGTGCCGGGAGCGCTGCTGCGAATGGCGCCATGCCAGGGCGAGTACTGGTTTGCAGGATACGCACCAGACGCTGGGTGACATCGACCTGCACTGCGCTTTCCAGCGTGGTTCTGGCACTTGGCTCTGGGCGCGGTGCACTGGCATGGCGGACAAAAAATCCGGACTGCGGCCGGGCTTCCACCAATCCCCGATCTTCCAGTTGGCGCAAGGCCTGAACCACGGTCGAGGCCGACAAGCGGCGCTCATCGGACAAGCGGCGCACTGAAGGCAATCGATCGCCAGGGCGCAAAGTACCGCTGGCAATCAAGCTACCCAACTCGTTGGCCAGGCGCTCATAGCGCAACATTTCTTCACTCATGACAAGGTCACCAATACAGTTTCAGCAACGAACAACCAATACAGTTTGTATTTTTCAAAACTGTATTGGTTACAATTTTATTGAATTGCAACTGTATCACTCTTGTGATGCCGCCTAAACTTTCTTCCATCAACAAAGCGGAGAGAGTCATGAAAATCGACTTGCGATCAGGTGAAGTTTGCCTTCAGGACAACCAGCCCGTACGGCTGAGTGGCGCGTCGGGACTGCGCGTTATCTGTACCGCAGGCACCATCTGGATTACCGTCAGTGGCGAGGCTGAGGATATTTTTCTGACGGCTGGCGAGCGTTATCAAGTCAGCAGCAATGCGCTGACCTTGGTCGAAAGCATAGGTAGCGGAAAAATTCGGCTGCTGCAAACCAGGCGCTTTTCAGTTCTTGAGCTTATGCGGAAAGCAACTCAAAACATGACCCGCCCGCCGATAAATTGCAGCTTCGCCAGCAACTAAAGAGCGAACGTAGAAAAGGCCGGAAATCCGGCCTTTTCTCAATCATTTACGTTTAGCCAACCCAGCGCCGCGCATTGCGGAACATGCGCATCCACGGCGAATCCTCGCCCCAGTTTTCCGGGTGCCAAGACATCTGCACAGTGCGGAAGACGCGCTCCGGGTGCGGCATCATGATCGTGAAACGGCCATCTTCGGTGGTTACTGCTGTCAAGCCGCCCGGCGAACCGTTCGGGTTGTACGGGTAAGCTTCGGTCGGCTCGCCCTTGTTGTCGACGTAACGCACGGCAGAGAGCACCTTGCTCTGGTCGTCGGCATTGTCGAACACTGCCCTGCCCTCGCCGTGCGAAACGACGATGGGCACTTGCGAGCCTTCCATGCCGGCGAAGAA
>JAQTZQ010000162.1 GCA_028687645.1 Rhodocyclaceae bacterium | reverse complement strand
TGGCCCAGCATCAGCCCCTGGAAGCTGAAGTGCTGGCCCATGGCAAAAGGCCCTGACTCTTGCGAATCAGGGCCTTCAAAATGGTGCCGGAGAGATGAATCGAACACCCGACCTTCTCATTACGAATTAGCAGGGATACATAGACCCACTAATTAATGCACCTTAATAAATCCCTATTGTCCCAATGAAAGCGGCATAATAGCCTTAACGGGCTAGCATGAAGTTTTACCAAATCATCCCCTGTTTGCTAGCCCCGTGCTAGCCCGGTGCTAGCCCAAAAATGGAAAGGTGGACACCGTGGCTACTGCGAATCATCAAAAGCTCACCAAGACCCTGCTAGCCGGGTTGGTTGCCCCCGCAGTGGGTAAGCGGCAGGTGATCTATGACACCGAAACACCAAAGTTGGCAATGCGCATGACGCACACCGGGGTGCGCGCCTTCTACGTGGTCAAGCGAATGGGCGGCGCAATGGTCTGGCTCAAGCTCGGGACATTTCCAGACATGACATGCGAGCAAGCCCGCAATGAAGCAGGCAAGGTACTTGGGGAGTTTGCCAAGGGCGAAAACCCGGCGGCTGTGAAGCGGGCGGTGAAGGCTGAACTGACCTTTGGCGAAGCGTTTGATGACTTCCTTGAACGTAAACGCAAGCGGGATGGTTCCGCAATCAGTGACAAGACCAAGCGGGATTACAAGGACTTATTGCGGCTGTATCTGGACGGCATCAAAGGCAAAAGGTTGTCTGCGATTGAGCGTAACGAGGTCAAAGCGATTCATGCCAGAACGACCAAAAAAAGCGCCGCTCAAGCCGACCGTGTTGTGGCTGTGGTTTCGGCGGTGTTCACCTTCATGCTAGCCCACGAACGATTCAGCGGCCAGAACCCGGCGACACGGATTCAGAAGAACCCAGCCCCCAGCCGTGACCGGTTCTTGCAGGCGGACGAACTGACGCCCTTCTTCAAGGCGCTTTCGGAATCGACCAACGAAATCATGCGCGACTTCTTCCTGCTGGCGCTGCTGACGGGTGCGCGTCGCGCCAATGTGTCTGCAATGCGCTGGGCGGACATTGACCTGGCGGCAGGTGTTTGGCGCATTGCCAAGACCAAGAACGGTACGCCCCAAACCGTGACGCTATCACCGGAGGCAGTGACGGTATTGGAATCGCGCAAGGCAGGCGACGGCGAGTTCGTGTTCCCCGGCGAAGGCAAGACCAAACATATCGTGGAGCCGAAAAAGGCGTGGGCTACGCTTCTCAAAGCGGCCGGCATTGAGAACCTGCGTATCCATGACTTGCGCCGGACGCTGGGCAGTTGGCAGGCTCGCACGGGCGCATCCTTGCCAATCATCGGTAAGAGCCTGAATCACAAGACGCACCAAGCTACCGCCATTTACGCCCGCCTTGATCTTGATCCAGTGCGCCAGTCCGTCAACACGGCGACAGCGGCAATGATGGAGGCGGCAGGGTTGAAGAAAAAGACCGAAGTCGTCCGGCTACGGACAGCAAAGAGGTAGATCAGTTTTAAGCCACGCCTAGCTATCGGCTGATCCCCGATGGCGAAAACCGGGACACCCTGACCCGGCGGCGCTGGTCTTCTTTTCAGGCGTTACGGGGGACGCAGTGAGCAAATTATTCAAGCTGAAAGAATGGGTGACCATTCCAGATGCAGCCCGGCACCTATCGCAAATTGTGAATGAACCAGTTTCCGAAGCGGATGTATTGCAAATGGCGCTCGACGGGCACCTCAAACTTACAGTTGATTTTCCCAATCGCGCCAAAGCCCGCATTGGTCGCGTCATACCGTACAAAGACGTACCGCACCATGAATTGCCATCACTGGATGGAAAGGGCACGTTCACTTATGCAGACGGATACCCGTTGCATGACATCAAAAATGGTGAGCAACTCCAAGGCGAAACGCCATTTATTCACTTTGGAAAGGAAGTTGTGTCTATCGACGGTCTTTGGGACTTGGCAATGCTGGGGAACGAACGAATCGATATTGAATTTGACCTTCAAAATCTGATTGGTGGGCCGGAAGTGACCATGACAAACATTGAGGGAACATTCTTAAACCGCAGTGACGGTACGTGGGCAGCGCTGCAAGATCAATTTGAGGATCGGACTATTGCCGACCCAGACGGAAAGAAGAAAACAATCAGGGGTTCTTACTATCCGGCTGGCGGCCTTGGGACAGACTGCACCCGTGTGATCCGCACATCCGAAATTCTGGCTTTGCAGTCCAGGTTGGACGGAACCGCTTTGGACAAGCCACTTGCCGGCCGCGAACGTGACACACTTTTGACCATCATTGCGGCGCTATGCAAGGATGCAGGCCACGACTACACAAAGCACGCAAAAACCGCCGGATTGATCCAAAGCACGGCGGCAAAAATGGGGGTCTCAATCGGGGAAACCACTATCGAAGGGCATCTAAAGAAAATTCCAGATGCTCTGGGAACCCGCATGAAATAAGGGTTTCATAGGCAGTTGCCTATTTGGTTTGGGCAGTTGCCCCCGCAATCGCCCCGGTTTCTTCAAAGTTCGCTTCCATACCGCAACGCAATCCAGCAAAGCGGGTCTCTATGAAAGCGAATCATGACCCTTCAATCCATCGTTCAAGCCAGCAAAGAACTGCTTGATGACAAGGCTGCTGCTGCGGTTTTAGACGTAACGCCGGGCACGTTATCCGTGTGGCGATCGACCGGGCGCTACGCACTGCCATTCTTGAAAGTCGGTCGCAAAGTTCGATACCGGCATTCCGATCTGCTGGCATGGTTGGAAAAGCGCACCCGTGAAACCGGCGCTACCGCGTAAAGACTGCGCCATGCCGTTTGACCGAACCCTACTCCCTGACCCGGTTGCCTACTTTGAAAACTTGGGCCTGACGCTCAAAGGCCCACGGTCTGCCAAGTGGAAAACCACCAACTGCAACTTTCACGGCGGCTCGGATTCCATGCGCGTCAACGTCGCCACCGGCGCATGGGTGTGCATGAGCTGCGGCGAGAAAGGCGGCGACGTGCTGGCCTATGAGATCAAGGACGGTGGCCGCGAGTTTGTGGACGCTGCCAAAGCCTTGGGCTGCTGGGTGGACGATGGCCGCCCGCAGGTGCAAACCAAACCCACGCCACTCAGCCCGCGCCTGGCGCTGTCGGTGATGGCGTTTGAATCCACGCTCACCGCCGTGGCTGCGGGCAATGTGGCCAACGGCGTGACGCTGACCGATGCCGACCGGGCGCGCCTGATGGTGGCGGCCAATCGTATCAACCGACTGGTGGAGGCGTTCGCATGAAACCGCAAGACTACGAACACTTTGCCGCCGGTCTGGATGACGATGCAGGCCTTGCAGTAGCTATCAATTCAGTAGCTGCTTACGCAATAGATACGGGGGCTATAGGCCAATTTGATGCTGAACTTTCGCCAGCGCTATACCGGCGTGAGGTTGTCCTGACCAATGGCGCAGACTTGACACCAGAGCCGGTTATCTGGCTTTGGCCTTACTGGCTGGCACGCGGAAAGCTGCACTTGCTGGCAGGCGCGCCCGGCCAGGGCAAAACCACGATTGCAATGGCGATGGCGGCAACTGTCTCCATCGGCGGACGCTGGCCGGATGGCAGCCGGTGCGAGCCCGGTAACGTGCTTATCTGGAGTGGCGAAGATGATCCGGCGGATACGCTGCTGCCCCGGTTGATCGCGTCCGGCGCGGACCGTGCGCGCTGCTTCTTTGTCAGCGGCACCCAGGTTGCAGGGGAATTGCTGGCATTCAATCCCGCGACAGATATGCAGGGGCTGGAGCGGCAGGCGCTAGCCATTGGCGGTGTCAGCCTGCTGGTCGTTGATCCGGTCGTCAGCGCCGTGGCAGGCGACAGCCACAAGAACGCGGAAGTGCGGCGCGACCTGCAACCCATTGTTGACCTTGCCAGCAGGTTGGGTGCTGCCGCCATTGGCATCACACACCTGTCCAAGGGTGGGGCTGGTGGTGACCCCGCAACGCGGGTAATCGGTTCCATTGCGTTCACGGCGGTTGCCCGCGTGGTGCTGGTTGCAGCCAAGGTGAAGGGTGAAGAAGGACAAGACCGCCGGATTTTGGCGCGAGGAAAATCCAATATCGGGCCAGATAACGGCGGGTTTGAGTACCACATTGAACAGGCCGAACCGCTGCCTGGCATACATGCGAGCTACATCACATGGGGTCAGGCGGTGGACGGCACAGCGCGGGAACTACTGACCGACCCCGACGGCAAAGACGACAACGCACCAGACGACGACCACAACGACGCAGTGGAAATGTTGCGCTCAGAACTGACGGCAGACTGTTGGACAAATTCAGCGCTTGCCAGCAAACCGCTGGCAGATGCCGGGTTTTCCAAAAAGGCCATTTGGAAGGCGACCAAGAAGCTGGGTGTGATCCGTCACAAATGCGGATTCGGGAAACAGTTGGCAGTCCATTGGAGACTGCCGGGCGGTGGCGATGTGCCGTTCATTGACGCCAGCTTGGCCCCCGCCATAGATTCCACGCCCATAGATTTCCCCATAGATTCCATAGATTCCGGCGTCGGAAACGGGGAATCTATGGAATCTATGCTGATGGCGAAACCATTGGGCGATGTGGTGCTTGCCGACGTGGAGGTGTTCTAAATGGCCGCCCCTTGTGCAAGCGCCATAGTCGATCAACTGCGCGGTGCTGGCCTGAACCTATCCCTGGCACCCGCCGGGGGTCTGGCAGTGGCA
The DNA here is from genome assembly GCA_028687645.1 of Rhodocyclaceae bacterium. Taxonomy (GTDB): domain Bacteria; phylum Pseudomonadota; class Gammaproteobacteria; order Burkholderiales; family Rhodocyclaceae; genus Azonexus. The sequence continues at coordinate 4,056 of JAQTZQ010000162.1, read as the reverse complement.
CCGTCCAGCCACTTGACCGCAGATTTACGCGACCTGATACGCAGCAGCAAGGCACTGCTGATCGACTGGGTGAAGGCGGCCAATGATGCGGGTGACCCGGCATCTGAACCACCGATCAATCCAACCAATCCGACCGACTGGCACGCGCTGGACGCGGCCTATCTGGCACACCACTTTAATTGCCCCACTTGCATTGCCGCCGGACGCGGCAGCCGGTACGGGTTGCGCTGTGAAACCGGCGCGGCATTGTGGCGGGCGTATTCAGAGGCGCAGCTACCCGGTCCGCAATATTTCAACTCCACACCCACCAAGGGCTGACCATGGCAAAGCGCAAGCAAACCGAATACATCCAAGGCCACGCCACCCACCGGCGCACCGAAGGCGATTACGTGGGCGTGTTGCTTGATGCCGTGACCCTGGACGACTGGCGCGGCGTAGTCACCGGCGCATTGCAGGCAGCCAAGGGCGGCGACCCGCAGGCGCGCAACTGGCTGGCGCAATACCTTGTCGGCAGACCCGAAGGCAAAGCCCCCACGCCCCTAAACATCGTGGTGCAGCAACTGAACGGGCTTGATCCACTGGTAAACAGGCTCGCAAAACCCATGATTGACCGTGAAAAATACCCGTCAATGCACACAAACGACGCTTACGAAGCCCATATTCGTGCCTTGGTGGCGACGGAATTGGCAGCAAAAGTCAAAACACTGGAAACCATCGAAAACCCAGCATCCATGCGGGCTAGCGGTGATATTGAAGCCAAATAGGTACGCAAAATTTGCTTAACTTGGCTAATGATTTCGGTAAATCTTTTCGCGGAGGACGCAACCCATGGGCGGATATAGCAGCGGCAGACACGGCGGCAAGCGCACAACCAACGATATGCACGTCCTGGACATTCGCAAGATTGCGCGTGCCGGGCTATTGAAGGCGGGTTGTTCGTTCAGTTGGCAGTGGTCGCGCGGTGGAGAAAAGATTGCATCCATCGGCTTGCGCACCGAAGCCGACCGCGTGGTCTTGGACTACCGCAGCCGGTCCAACGGTGACGAATGGCAGGATATGCATTACCCCGTGTACCTGGTCTGGAGTGGTTGCAACTACGGCGGGCGGCGCGCCTGGTGGCTCTGCCCTGCTGTCGGTTGCGGGCGGCGCGTAGCGGTGCTGTATGGCGGCAAGGTGTATGCGTGCAGGCACTGCCACAAACTGGCATACCAAACCCAGCGGGAGCAAGCCCACGACAGGGCAGGCAGTCGGGCGGACACGATCCGCAAACGGCTGGGATGGGACGCAGGCATTTTGAACTTGCCGGGCGGCAAACCGAAGGGGATGCACTGGCGGACCTTTGAGCGCTTGCAGGCGGCGCACGATGCTCACACCAATCGGGCGCTGGCGGGGATGGCGGCGAAGCTGGGTATCTTGCGCGATAGACTAGACGGGTAAATGTTTCAACGAGGTCCAATGCCAATGCCAATACCAGCGCTAGATCATCACGGGCTTCTCCCCACTGGCACCCACGATTGCTCAATCAGTGAAATTGAACAATTGTTTTGCTGGAATCCGCATAGGGTTGAACTAATCAGCAAGCTAAAAGACTTTCTTGCTCAACGTTGGCTCCCACTTGGAATCCAGGCACCACTTTGGGTTGATGGCAGTTTCACCCGAAAGAAAGATAATCCTGCGGATATCGATGTTGTGGTGGACGTGGCCCATGTGCCTTTGGCTGATATGGGTCCAGTGCTTGCACTGTACTGTGCTCGTGACCAGCTAAAAGCTGATTTTTCTGTTGATTTTTGGGTCAAACATCCCGCGTTTTTTCTTAACGACTTGACGTCATTTTTTTGTTACGCTGGCATCAAGGCAGCAGCAGAATTAGGTATTGATTCCCAACAGATTAAGGGCATACTGAGGGTGAATCCATGAGTCAACACGACAACACCATCCAACAAACAAGAATGTTCCTTGAGAACATGGTTGGCCTTGCCATGAATGCGCAAGCGGCTGGACTCGGCTTGACTGCAGAACAAGTGGTTGGTTCATCGCTCAGCAAGATTGTCGAGATTGCGGAACAGCAATTTCCTTTGGCAAAGGTACTGGATAACTCTGATTTGGTGCTGCACGCAGAAGGCCCAGGTGCATCCCAGTCTATGCCTTGGCTATCCGCCTTAACCTGGATGACCAGCACTGCAGAAACGAACATTCGGAAGCTGGCGGCTGCCTATTTCGACATGCGCGGGGGGAATGGAAAGCAGCTTGCCAGACATATGGACCCACGACTTACCGGCATCGCCCCTGGAAGTCTCTGGATTGGCATCAAGTTGGAGGATGTGCCTCAAACGATAGTTGGTGTGGAGCAAGATTCGTCGTTGACATTGAGCGACGAGCTCCACCTGCTGCCTGGCTTGATTCGCTTCATTGCGGATGAAGGAATGCGACCTGGTATCGAAGAAATTGCTCCTGACCCAGCTATGCGCGATATTGGTTTGGCAGCATTGCTGAGGTTCTCGCCCTCGGGCCGCAAGGGCATTCATACTTTGGAAATTGGTTCGCGGTCAGAAGGCATGATGAGTCTAGGTCAAAGGGAGAGAGTAGTGCTCCGTGAGGCAATTGAGAAACCCAGCATGCGGGCTTCCGTATCAGGCAGTTTTATCGGAGAAATTCGAGAAGCAGACCTTGATAAGTCAAGGTTGCATTTGAGAGGCGTAGAGGGCATCGGGACTTTGCGCTGCGTGGTTCCGGAAATGAGCGTCGATCATGCTCGGGCGCTTTTGGGCAGGCGTGTGCGCGCGATCGGCAACTACCAGGTCAACCAAGATGGTCGCCCTCGACTACTTTTCGTTGAGCGGTTTGAACAGGTACCGGTCACTCAATCCCTCGATCTTCAATAGTTGACTTCTTCTCGCCTAACGCCCACGTCAATCAGGCGCTGGCGGGAATGTCGGCAAAGCTGGGGCTGGCAATGGATAGGCTGGGGCGCATCAAAATTTAGTGTTTTTACCGCTGGGAATCGCGCCAATTCTCGCAAGTTCCCCTGATAGACTGCCATGAGAAAACCACAACATTCAGGCAGCAATGAGCGCATTAACCGAAATCCTTGACACCTTCCGCACAGCTTCGCAGTCCGAGCGCGAAAAAGGTGCCTATTTTGAAAACCTGGTCAAGGTCTACCTTCAGAACGAGCCGGTCTATAAAGACTTGTTCAATGGCAAAGTATTCCTCTGGGAGGAATGGCGCAGATATTGGATGAGTCTGGGTCACAAAGACCCGCAGGCAGATGCTGGTATCGACCTAGTTGCTGTTGAAGACACCAAAGACCATCCGCGCATCTTTGCGATTCAAGCCAAGTTCTATGCCGAAGACTCCAAGATTCGCAAAAGCGACGGCATTGATTCATTCCTGAGCGCGATGGGTAAGCAGCCATTCACCAATGGGTTGCTCTTCCTGACCACTTACGAAGCCAGCCACCATGTGAATGCCGCCATCCAGCAGCGCGACAAGCCGGTCAACATCATTGACATGTTCGCTCTGGAAGCGAGCGTGGTCGATTGGGGGGCTACTTTCAAAAAGCAGGCCGTCCAGCTCAAGGAAACCAAAGACCTGCGGGATTACCAAAAGACCGCCATTGCCAATGTGATCGAGGGTTTGGGCCATGCCGACCGGGGCAAACTCATCATGGCTTGCGGCACGGGCAAGACCTTTACGTCACTGCGATTGGCTGAACAAATGGCCGGGGCTGGGGGGCGCGTCCTGTTTCTGGTTCCGTCGTTGTCATTGTTGTCTCAGACCTTGACCGAATGGACGCAGGAGACGGCTACACCGATTCACAGCTTCGCGGTTTGCTCTGATAGTGAAGTCGGCAAGGGCCGCGACAAAGATGACGACTTTGCGATGCTGGTGCATGAATTGCAGTTCCCGGCCACAACCAATCCCAAATCACTGAATCGCCCCGGGAATTGAGGAGGCTCCAAACTTTGAGAAGATGGAGTCATGAGCAAGAAATCAAATCGTTTTTCCCCGGAAGTGCGCGAACGCGCTGTACGCATGGTGCAGGAGCACCGAGGC
>JAQTZQ010000161.1 GCA_028687645.1 Rhodocyclaceae bacterium | reverse complement strand
AAAAAGGTCGGCAGGAACCAGATAGGTATGCGTGTTCTCAACGCATTGCTTGAGACGGGCACCAATTTCACTCGGTGTCGCGCCCTGACGGATCAAACGAACGGCCTCGGTAACCGGCACTGCCTGTCCGGTAAACATATTGCGCGTCGAAATCACGGCCAGGCCAAAACGTTCGGAAATACCGGCCAGACTGCGGATCGCCTTGTATTTGGTGAGAATGGCTCGTGAGGCCTGCATGGCGTGCGCAAAAATCTGGCTGCGCGTACTGGTAATGGTCAGACAGAAGACATAATCAAAATCAAGCACCAGGCGTTCAAGAAAGAGCTTTTCAATCTGTTCGACCGAATACGGAATCGACTCGGCAAAATCCTCATTTTTATTGTCCAGATGGTCGGCGTAGAACGACAGAGTTTCTGTCGGGTCACGCCGATCTTCAATCAATAATTCACCAAAGCGCAGCGTAATCGGCATCACGACAATGCCGTTATCCGTCAAAAACTCCTTGGGTAAATCGCAGGCCGAATCGACGACAATACCGATGCGCATGATCAAAGCTCCGCTTCGATCAGCATCGCGCCACCCAGGCCACCGCCGATACAGATCGTCGCAATGCCACGCCTGGCCTTCTGACGACGCAGAACATGGAGCAGGTGCAAAACGATACGCGCCCCGGATGCACCGACCGGGTGACCAATCGCTACCGCCCCGCCATCAACATTGAGCTTGCCATCATCGAGCGCCCCCAGAGCGCCCGGTAATTCCAGCTGGTCGCGGCAATAGGCGTCGGACGCCCAGGCTGCCTGGCAACCCAGCACTTGTGCGGCAAATGCCTCGTTTAGCTCCCAGGCATCGATATCGTTCAAGCCCAGGCCGTGACGCAGCAAAATAGGCGTTGCGGCGTGCACCGGGCCGAGCCCCATCTGCGCCGGATCAAGGCCTGACCACTGACTGTCGACAATCCGGCCAAGCGGCTTCAGATTCCATTTTTTAACAGCCTCTTCCGAGGCCAGAACAAGCCACGCTGCCCCATCGGTGATCTGTGAGCTGTTGGCGGCAGTAATTGCACCAAATTTTTTGTCAAAAAATGGCTTCAGCTTGGCCATGCCGGCCATGCTGGCATCGCCGCGCACACCGTCATCCTCAGCGTAAATCTTGCCAACGGCATCAACCACCGGAACAATTTCGTCGAAATGACCCGCCTGGCGGGCAGCCATCGCCCGCTGGTGGCTACGGACGGCAAATTCATCCATCTGCTGGCGGCTGATACCGAATCGCCAAGCAATATTCTCTGCGGTCTGGCCCATCAGCAGGCCGAGCACTGGATCAGTCAGGCCCTTCATCAGGCCAATCACGGGCGACAGCAAAGCCCCCGGTTTTAGTTTTAGAAAATGTCCCAGCTTCTGAGCGCTACTGCGCATACCCATCATGGCAGCGAACCAGCGCACCATGGTGTCCGAGTAGAGCAAAGGCGCCCGTGACAGCGCATCAACGCCGCCGGCCAGCACCAGGTGCGAACGTCCACACTGAATGTTGGCAATGGCCGAATCGAGCGCTTGCATGCCCGAAGCGCAGTTGCGCATCACCGTCCAGCCCGGCACTTTGTGGCCGCAGCCAAGGCGCAGGGCGAGCATGCGACCAATGTTGGTTTCATCCGGCGAGGGAGCGGCGCAGCCGAGAATGACTTCATCGAGGTCATGCGGCAGGAAAGGCTGACGCAGCAGCAGCGCACGCCCCGCCTGAGTCGCGAGATCGGAGGCGGCGAATGGCCCGGGGCCATTGCGTGCCTTCAAAAACGGCGTGCGTGCGCCGTCGACCACGTAAATCGTTTTCATCAGGCGGCCATCCGGCATTCAACCGGTTTGTTGGCGGTGGCTACATTGAAATCAAAAGGAAAATCATCGACATGGACAACAATGTCACGCAGGGCATTACGCCGTTTCATCACCTCGTACTCAGCCGTGGTGATGACACCGCACTCGGCGGCGACAATGGCGATATCCCGCACATTGGCCAACGGATTATTCTCGAAACGCCCGGCCTTTTCAGCAGCACGAATTTTGGCTTCGATCGGCTCAGCTTCCAGCGTCGCCACCAAAGCCAGCTCAATCGCGCCCATCGGCTCAAGTTCGGTTTTTGGCACATAGCACTCGGCCGTCAAACGCTCGCGGGTGGCCGAGGGAGAAATCAGCGCCTTGGCCACTTCGTGCCCGAGATCATCGGATGGCACGACATACGGATGCCCCCACGGGAAGATCGAGCGGTGCAAAAAGGCAGCGATGAAACGTACCGGGAAATTGGCAATCACGCCATCAAACGCCTGCTGCGCCTTGTACATCGAATCCCAGATCGCCCAGTGCGCCAGTGGCGCATCGCCTGTCTGACGCCCATCGTCTTCAAAACGCTTGAGCGTGCAGGAGATCAAATACATCTGCGACAAAATATCGCCGAGGCGAGCCGACAGTTTTTCACGGCGCTTGACGCTGCCGCCCAGCACCAGCAGCGAGATATCCGACATGAAGGCAAAGGCCGCCGAGAAGCGCGTCATCTGCTGATAATAGCGACGCATTTCCGGGGCAATTTCGGCGTTGACCGTAACGAAGTGCGAACCGGTCATCCCCAGCCACAAGGCCCGCAGCCCATTCTTGATGGTGAAGCCAATATGCGCCCAAAGCGCTTTATCGAAATCGACCAGACCTTTTTTGACATCCGGATTCTGCGCCGCCTGCATTTCCGGCAGCAAATACGGATGGCAGCGTATCGCGCCCTGGCCGAAAATGATCAGCGAACGAGTCAGAATATTGGCCCCCTCGACGGTAATCGCCACCGGCACCTGCTGGTAAGCGCGCCCCAAAAAGTTGGAGGGGCCCAGGCAAATGCCCTTGCCACCAATCACATCCATGCCGTCATTAACCACCTGCCGCGCTCGCTCGGTGACGTGATACTTAGCAATCGCCGAAACCACCGAAGGCTTCTCGCCAAGATCAACCGCACCCGCGGTCATGGTGCGCACGGCATCCATCATGTAGGTGTAGGAACCGATCCGCGTCAGCGCTTCTTCAACGCCCTCAAACTTGCCAACTGCCATTTTGAACTGGCTGCGCACCCGGGCATAACCGCCTACACCGCGCGCCGTCATCTGCGCCATGCCGGCGTTTGAAGATGGCAAAGAAATCGAACGCCCGGCCGCCAGACACTCCATCAACATGCGCCAGCCATGGCCAGCCTTTTCCGGCCCGCCGATGATGAAATCGAGCGGCATGAAGACCTCGGTGCCACGCGTCGGACCATTCATGAACATGGCGTTGAGCGGGAAGTGACGACGCCCGGTATCGACACCCGGATGATCGTAAGGCACTAGCGCACAGGTAATGCCGACGTGCTTCTTGTCGCCGAGCAAACCATCCGGATCATAAAGATGGAATGCCAGCCCGAAGACGGTGCATAGCGGGGCCAGCGTGATGTAGCGCTTGTCCCAACTGACCCGCATGCCGAGCACTTCCTGGCCTTGATACATGCCTTTGCAAACGACACCGCTGTCGGGAATCGAAGCGGCATCGGAACCGGCCCACGGGCTGGTCAAAGCAAAAGCCGGCACCTCGATGCCTTTGGCCAGACGCGGCAGGTAATGATTTTTTTGCGCCTCGGTGCCGTAATGCAGCAGCAATTCAGCCGGGCCCAAGGAATTCGGCACCATCACCGAAACCGACAGCGCCGACGAGCGCGTCGACAGCTTGGTCACCACCTGCGAGTGGGCGTAGGCCGAAAACTCCAGCCCGCCGTATTTCTTCGGAATGATCATGCCCAGGAAACCCTTGGCCTTGATATAGCGCCAAGCTTCGTTCGGCAGATCGTACAACTCGTGCGTCACCTTCCAGTCATCGACCAGACGGCAAGCTTCTTCGCACTCGTTATCGAGAAAGGACTGCTCTTCCGCCGTCAGCTTGGGGGCCGGATAGGCATGCAGCTTTTTCCAGTCCGGCTGACCACGGAACAACTCGCCTTCCCACCAAACGGTGCCAGCCTCCAGCGCATCGCGCTCGGTGTCCGACATCTGCGGCAGCACCTTGCGATAGGTGGAAAAAATGGGCCGCGTGATCAGAGCGCGACGAATCGGCCTGATCATCACCAGCATCAACAGGGCGCCAAATAGCCCGGCAAAAATAATGAACGCTACACTCACTGCTGTCTCCTTTTATGGTTTTTAGATTTTTTGCTGCTTATTTGCCGTCGACCGTAACACTTTCAAATTGCGGCAATGGCGCGCGCAAACCACCCAGCAAAAACGACATCAGGCGGGGTAGCAAGCGGTCAAGTCGATCGGTTGAATCCTCTGCCTCGATCTGCCAGTCGGTAATGACGCGCAAGGCATCGGTGCCGGCGATGGCGTATGAAGTAGCGCCAAGCATGAAGTGAAAACGCCAGACAATCTCGGCTTTTGGCACATCGGGCAGCGCCCTGAACAAAGCCTGTTTGTAGCGCTCCAGCACCTCGGCGTACTCGTCCATCAGAACGGCACGAATAAACTCTGAGGGCTCGGTGAGGGTGCGCCCAAGCAGCCGCAAAAAGGTCATGCCGCCACGGCTCTCATCTGCTGCGATGCCTAACAAGGTGCCAAAAAAGGCGTCGACAATTTGCGAGGGCTTCAAGGGCTTGCCCTCACTTTCGGCTTCCAGCTTGTTGAGCAGGCTGATCCGTTCGCTATTCAACCAGCCCAATCGACGGCGAAACACTTCCTGCATCAAGGACTCTTTAGAGCCAAAGTGGTAGTTCACCGCTGCCAGATTGACCGCTGCCTCGCTGGTAATCTGGCGCATTGACGTACCATCGTAGCCATGCACCATAAACAGGCGCTCACCCGCATCCAGAATGCGTTCGCGGGTATCGACGATGCGCGCTTCAGCCATGGGAAATCTCCTTGATTCAAAAAACAATTCATACGTTCGTTTGAATCTTAAGGGAGATTACCGACCACGGCAAGTATTATTTATTCCGGGCTCAAAAATACTCAGGTGTTGCGCAGACGAATAAACTCAATGACCTCATCCGCAGGCACCGGGCGGCAAAAAAAGAAGCCTTGAAGCAGATCGCAATCACGCTCACGCAAATAGGTGAACTGCGCCTCAGTCTCCACGCCCTCGGCCACTAACTTGAGCCCCAAATTATGCGTTAGGGCAATCGTCGCATCACAAATCACCGACCCGCCATCGTCCTGGCCAATTTCTTCAACAAATGAACGATCGAGCTTAAGGTAATCAATCGGGAACATCTTGAGATAACTCAGCGATGAATAACCGGTGCCAAAGTCGTCAATAGCCAGAAGAACGCCCATGTCATGCAGCAAATCGAGAATGGCTACCGTTTCTTGCGGGTGCTGCATGGCTGCCGACTCGGTGATTTCAAAAACCAGATCGGCAGGATTCAACCCCAGCGCCTCCAGCGCGCCACGCGCCAGAATCGGCAGATTTCCGTTACGCATCTGTATCGCTGAAATATTGACGCCCATCTTCACATCAACAATGCCCAGCCGATTAAATTCAGCCAACTGCCGACAAGCTGCCCAGAAAACCCACTCCCCAAGCGGTTGAATCAACCCACTTTCTTCCGCCACGCCAATAAATCGCCCTGGCGGAACAATACCTTCCTGTGGGTGCAACCAGCGCACCAGGGCCTCAACCTCTACAACCCGCCCCGTACGGGCCTCGATAACCGGCTGAAAATAGAGGCAAAACTCGTCATTCGCAAGTGCTTGACGCAGACCATGTTCAATTTTCAGGCGCTCAACAGCGGCCTGATTCATCTTGGCATCAAAAAACTGGAAGTTGTTTCGCCCTGCACTCTTGGCGTGATACATCGCCGCATCGGCATTCTTCATCAGCACATGACTGCTATCGCCATCGGTTGGGAAAATCGCAATGCCAATACTGGGAGAGGTATAGAGATCGTGTCCTTCAATGATATAAGGCGACCCGATAGTCAGCACCATTTTTTCAGCCAGCATGCCGACCACTGTCGAGTGTTCGATCCCGGTCAACACTACGACAAATTCATCACCCCCCAAACGCGCCACAACATCGCTATCACGCACGATTTCTTTCAAACGCCTCGCCACCTCAATCAGCAACTCGTCGCCCACATGATGCCCGAGGGTGTCATTCACCACCTTGAAGCGATCCAGATCGATAAACAGCAAGGCCACTCGCCCACCGTCCCGGCGCGCCAATGACAAGGCCTGATCAATACGACCATTGAGACTGAGCCGATTCGGCAAGCCGGTTAATGAATCATGATGGGCAATATGGTGCAGTTTCTCTTCGGCAGCCCGCTCCAGAGAAATATCAGTGAAGTGTGCGATGTGATAACGAATTTCACCTTCGTCATCACGAATCAGCGATACCGTCATCCATTTCGGGTAGACCCCACCATCTTTACGGCGATCCCATATCTCACCCTGCCAAAAACCCTTTTCCATGATGGCCTGCCACATTGCCGCATATTCCTGCGGCGAATTGCGTCCGGCGGAGAGAAAACTGGGGTTTCTGCCCAATGCATCAGCCTGCGTATAGCCAGTTAACGCGGTAAAAGCCGGGTTGACCGTAACAATTCGATTTTCCCGATCCGTAATCAGAATCGCCTCGCCACTATGCTGAAATGCGACGCCCAAAAGCTGCATTTGTGATTCCATCTGGCGAATGCTCGAAATATCCTGCGCAGTTCCAACCGAACGCAGCGGCGTCCCATCCTCGGCGTAATAAGTCTGGGCGCACTCAAGAATGGTTTTGATCCGCCCATCCGGCATCGCCAGACGATGCTCGATTTCATAAGCAAGACGTGATTCGAGCGAATCCAGATAAGCCTGATTAACAGCTTCCCGGTCATCCGGATGAACTAGTTCAAGAAACAACTCGTAAGAACAGACTGTATTCGTCGGATTACACTCAAAAATTTGATAAAGCTCTTCCGACCATTTCAATTCACCGCTCAGCAGATCAAGCTCCCAACTACCCACCCGAGCCAGTCGTTGCGCATCTCGAAGTTGCTCTCGATTCTCCCGCAGCGCTTCCAGATTTTTGAATTCTGCCGCCTGTTTTCTAAATAACCAGATCAAAACCAGCGACAAAGTCAGAAAAAGCACCCCGGCCAAACCACCAGTCCACAGCGCCCTGGCCTGCCAATCGGCATTCACAGCCGCCTTGGCAAGACCAACCGTGACATATAACGGGTACTTATCCATTGCCTGATAGACATAAATGCGCTCTACACCATCGACATGCGCCTTGACCCGCACAGATCCTGATCTCCGTCCTTTCAAGACATCCTGCACCAGAAGATTGGTCGTCGGCAGCGTAGCGTTATATTGATCCAGCAACCTGGGAGAACGAACAAGCAATGCATGACTATCAAGACGACGTACAACTAACGCCCCACCTGCCAAAGAAAGGTTATTGAAAACCGCCTCGAAATAACCCAAGTCCACCACTGCGCTCAATACCCCCAAAAACTGACCGTTAATCGAACGCAATGGACGATAAGCCAAAATTCGAGCATTGTTGTCCGCAGGCGATATGATCACTGGCGAAAAATATATCCGAGGTGAAGCGCTATCACGCAAAACTGCCATTAAATCCGAATCAGGCGGCTTCGCCAGCGGATCAAGATCGGAAGCGAAAAGGCTTTCACCGGAAGGGCTGAAGACCTGATAGGCAAGCACTTCGGGGAATACTTCATAATGACGACGCCATGTCGCAAAAAAGGAGTTATGAAACTCGGCATGCGTGCCAGGAACCATGACTTTATCCGGCAACAGGTCAGCAACCAACGCCAAATTGGTATCAAGGCGATTCAACCGGGCACTCAGGCGCGCGTCAATAATGCCGACATAACGACTTGCTTCGGCTTCAGCATCCTGCCAGCTTTCTTCGTAGGCAGACCAAAGCACGTAGCACAGCAACAGTACTCCGCTAACCGCTAGAGCAACAATTGCGAACCAGAGCTGGCGCCCCTTTTGAGCACTATCGGCGGGTAACTGCTTCACTAAATAATCTTTTAAATTCAGAGCCCTTATTCTGATTGGGCAACCCGATTTTTGCAATCCATGCCAGGTAAAAACCGGGGCAACTGCTGCCGGTATTCCATAAAACGACAAGTTACCGGAGTACTGCTCTGGCGTTCCATAAAGGTCTTTTTTTCATCACTGACAACTGTCCACTGATCGAGGGGAACGCTTTCCGGAAACTTTGTATCCCCCTCAAACTCACCCTCAATTCGGGTTACATAAAAGCGCTCGCAATAAGGCCAGGCGGCAGCGTAAATCGAGGCCCCGCCAATTACATACACGTCTTTACCCGTCTGCACCGCCGCCAGCAAGGCTTGCTCAACAGTAGCCAGCGCTTGATAACCCGGCCGCAAAACCAAATCCGGCTGAGTGGTCACAACAAAACAATCAGTTTCAGCAGGAAACATCAATTCATAAGTTTGCCGCCCCACCACCAGCGCTGCGTTCGCGACTTTGGTCTCAAAATAAGCAAATTCTTCAGGAATTTCCCAAGGCAACAAACCGTTCAACCCAATCATGCCATTGCTTGAAAAAGCCACAATTCCAGCAATCATCAACAGAGTCTCCAAATCACTAAAAGCTGGGTGACTGACATGATCATTTCGCCGAAATTCAAACTTGCCTCCTTAATTTGAAGCATCTGTTGGTTTGTTTGGGCGAGATAACCAAGACCCACAGGCCATCAGAAAAAACCAAGACTTTAAAGGGAATGCACCGCCAAATCGTGACCAACGACCAATTACGAATTGATCA
>JAQTZQ010000160.1 GCA_028687645.1 Rhodocyclaceae bacterium | reverse complement strand
CTCCGACCAATCCCAAATAACATCGCAAACTAAACTGATTTTATGCGCTCTAATCCGTACTCCACGTTGAAAGCAGCAAATGCCTACTAAAGTGATTGTCGCCGCCCTCTTTTTTGCCTTCGCAGGCAGTAGCCTGGCCGAGTCGCCTGCGGCAAAAGCAGCGCCACAAAAGAATCTGCCCGGGCCGCGCACCGCCGGTGAGGACACGATAGGACGTGCTGTGTTTCAAGCTTTGCTGGGAGACATCGCCTTGCAACGCGGTGAGATCACCATGGGCGTCAGCGCCTGGGCCGACCTCGCCCAGCGCACGCGCGATCCCAAGGTAATTGCCCGGGCACTTGAAGTGGCTGCCCTGGTCAAGCAATACGACTTGGCCATTGAGCTGAGCAAAATGTGGCTTGAAGTAGAACCTGATTCCGCCAAAGCCAAGCAGGCTCAATCCTCCCTGCTCGTGCTTGGCAACCGCCTTGACGAACTGGTGCCGCAATTAGCTGCCGTGCTTGAGGAAGACAAGGCCAACCTGCCCGCCAACTTGATGCACCTCAACCGCATCCTGGTTCGGCATTCAGACAAAAAAGCCGTCCAACGCCTGGTTGACCGTCTGGCTACGCCTTACAGCAACATCCCCGAGGCACATTTCGCCATGGCTCAGGCAGCAGCCGGTGCTGGCGACAACATGCGTGCCCAAGTCGAATTCGAGAAAACCTTGCAACTTCGCCCGGACTGGGAGGCCGCAGCATTATCCCGGGCCCAAGTGCAATCACGCCTCTCCAACGCCAGTGCGATTGCCAGCCTGGGCGAATTTACCGAGCGCTACCCCAAGGCCACTGATGCCCGCCTGGCGCTTGCCCGCCTGCTGATTTCCGACAAACAGTACGATGCCGCGCGCAAACAGTTTGACAGCCTGCTCAGCGACCACCCCAACAATCCCGAAGTCATCTACCCGGTCGCCATGTTGGCGCTACAACAGGGTGATGCAGTAACGGGTCGCACTCAATTGGAAAAACTGCTGACTATCGACTTTCCCGATAAGAATGCGGTGCATTTTTTCATCGGCCAAATTGACGATGATGAAAAGAAGCCGGATGCCGCCCTTGAGCATTATCTTCAGGTCAGCAGTGGTGACCAGTACATCGCTGCCCGTTCGCGCGCAGCCCAAATTCTGCTCAAACAGGGCAAAGCCGATGAAGCGCGAGGGCTAATCCAGACATCGCGAGCCAACAACGACAAGGAGCGCACCCAACTTGTGTTGGCTGAGTCGCAACTGCTGCGCGAAGCGGGTCGCAACCACGACGCCTACGCCCTACTCGAAACCGCCCTCGCCAAGCAACCCGACAATCCGGAATTGCTCTACGAAACGGCGTTGACCGCAGAGCGTCTAGGCAAGCTAGACGTCCTTGAAACCCATCTCAAACGCTTGCTGGAACTCAATCCGAATCACGCGCACGCCCTCAATGCCATGGGCTATTCGCTGGCCGAACGCAACATCCGCCTCAGCGAAGCTAACGACCTGATCAGCCGTGCCCTGATTTTGGCGCCGGAAGACCCCTACATCCTGGACAGTATGGGCTGGGTGCTGTTCCGCCAAGGCGAGTTAGGCAAAGCGCTGAGCACGCTGGAAAGCGCCTACAAAATCAAGCCCGACCCCGAAATCGCCGCCCACTTGGGTGAGGTGCTGTGGGCCTTGCAGCGCAAGGACGATGCGCGCCGTATCCTCAAGGAAGCCGCAGCCAAGAACCCGGATAGCGACGTACTCGCCAGCACCATCAAGAAACTCCAGCTTTGAAATTTATCCTCGGCATCCTGTTGGCAATCACCCTGCTGGCTGGATGCGCCAACCTTCCCGAGCCGGCATTACAACCCCGCGACCAAGTCAGGGATTTCGCGCTGGAAGCTCGATTTGCGCTCCGTTCACTACGTTCAGGCGAGGCAACACAAAGCTCTGGCGGTCGACTTAGCTGGATGCAAGCCAATGGCCACAGCCATTTATTAATCTCCAACCCGATAGGCATAGGCATCGCCGAAATCGAGATTCAGCCAGGCCGCGCCGTTTTACATGCCAGCAATGGCGAAACCCGCCAATCGGACAATCCTGACCAGTTGATCGAGGAGGTCACCGGACACCAACTACCAGTCACCCGGATGGCCGACTGGCTGCTGGGTCACCAGACCAGGCAAAGCAAAATTCAGCACGATTTTGCCGGTCGACCGCAACACTTGGAAGAAGCCGGCTGGCGGGTCGACTATCACTACGAAGTCGAGGCCGTAGACGCTCTGCCGAGCCGCCTGACCATTGTTCGTGACGGCGAAATCGAGCTACGCCTGCGCATTGAAACCTGGAAACCTGCCCCATGAAACACTGGACCTGGGAAAGCACTTGGCCAGCACCGGCCAAACTCAACCTTTTTTTGCATGTCCTTGGTCGCCGCTCCGACGGCTACCACCTGCTGCAAACCGTCTTTCGCTTCATCGACCGCGCCGACCTTCTCCGCTTCACCCCGCGCAGCGACCAGCAGATCGTACTCGCCACGCCGATTCCCGGCATTGCCCCCGAGACCGATCTAACCGTACGCGCCGCCCGACTATTGCAGGAAGCCACTGGGTGCCAACAAGGGGTCACACTGCACCTTGAAAAAAATCTGCCCATGGGCGGCGGCCTGGGCGGCGGCAGTTCCGACGCCGCGACCGTGCTCCTGGCCCTCAATCACCTGTGGCAGACTGGATTACCCCGCCCGACAATCGAAAAACTGGGACTCCAACTAGGTGCCGATGTGCCGGTTTTCGTCCATGGCCGCAACACCTTTGCGCAAGGAGTCGGCGAAGTCTTCAGTGATGTCGAGTTACCCGATGAAACCTATTTAGTCCTGCATCCTGCGGTCAACGTCCCAACGGCTGCCATATTTGGCGCGCCTGAACTCAAGCGCGACAACCCCGCCATCTCTCCCGCACACTGGTGCCATGGCGACGGCCATAATGACCTCGAACCGGTCGCCTGCGCCCGCTATCCGCAGATCGCAGCGCATCTCAACTGGCTGAAACAACATGCTGAAAATGCCATGATGACCGGCTCCGGCGCCTGCGTTTTTGCCGGATTCAGCCATCGAAACCAAGCGGAAGCCATTCTTCGACAATGCCCGAACGGCATGAATGGCTGGCTGAGCGTTGGACTGACGCAACATCCTTTGGCCGATTTATAAAAAAGCTGGATTTTTGGCACGGCACCCTGTATTATTTGCGCCTCGTTTGAACGCGAACCCGTTAAAACGAACCTGCTGGGGAGTCGCCAAGTTGGTCAAGGCACCGGATTTTGATTCCGGCATTCGAAGGTTCGAATCCTTCTTCCCCAGCCAGAATCCTTCGGGCAGGTCACCAACCTGCCCGATTTACTTTGTAGCGGGCAAACACGCATCCAGCATGGCGCGCCCGAAGGGAATTGAGCATGGCCTACAACAGCTTGATGGTCTTTACCGGCAACGCCAACCCAAAATTGGCAACCGATGTGGCCAAGGAACTCAACGTTGAACTCGGCCGCGCCGATGTCGGTCGCTTCTCCGACGGCGAAATCAGTGTCGAGTTGCAGGAACACGTTCGTGGTCGCGATATCTTTGTCCTGCAATCCACCTGCGCCCCGACCAACGACAACCTGATGGAATTGCTGGTCATGGTCGACGCGCTCAAGCGCGCCTCCGCTGGCCGCATCACCGCTACCATCCCGTACTTTGGTTACGCCCGCCAGGATCGCCGCTCGCGTTCATCGCGCGTGCCCATCGCCGCCAAACTGGTCGCCAACATGCTCGCCGCCTCCGGCGTTGACCGGGTGCTGACCATGGACTTGCACGCCGAACAGATTCAGGGTTTCTTCGACATTCCGGTCGATAACATCTACTCCCTGCCGATTCTGCTCGACGACATTCGCAAGCAACATTACGAAAACCCGATGGTCGTTTCACCGGATCACGGTGGCGTTGTCCGCGCCCGTTCGCTGGCCAAACGCCTTGAGTGTGATCTGGCGATCATCGACAAACGTCGCCCGAAGGCCAACGTTTCCGAAGTCATGAATATCATCGGTGAAGTCGATGGCCGCACCTGCATCATCATGGACGACATGGTCGACACCGCCGGCACGCTGTGCAAAGCCGCCACGGCGCTGAAGGCCAACGGCGCCAAGCAGGTTGTTGCCTACTGTACGCACCCGGTACTTTCCGGCCCGGCCGTCGAGCGCGTCAATTCTTCCGACCTTGATGCCCTCGTTGTCACCGACACCATTCCGCTGCGTGATGATGCCGCCGCCTCAACACGCATCCGCCAGCTTTCCGTTGCCGAAATCATGGCTGAAACCATACGCCGCATCAGCAACGACGACTCCGTCTCGTCACTGTTCATTGATTAAAGACGGGAATTAGTGATTAGTGATTGGTCAATAGGAACCCCAATCACCCCTCACCAATTCCCCCTCACCGCTTTTTTAACCTTCCCGTTCTGGTCGCGGATCGGGAAAAACTTGGAGTAACACCATGCAATTTGAAATCAACGCGCAAGCGCGCACGCTGCAGGGATCGGGTGCGAGCCGCCGCCTGCGTGCCGCTGGCAAAGTACCTGGCATCATCTACGGTGGCGAAGCGGCCCCGCAGGCGATTGAGGTCGAGCACAACACACTGCTCTTGAGCCTGAAGAAGGAAGCTTTCCACTCTTCAATTCTGACCATCGTTCTCGACGGCACCAAGCAGCAGGTTCTGCTGCGTGACACGCAAGTTCACGCCTACAAGCCGCTCGTTCTCCACGTTGACTTCCAGCGTGTTGACGCCACCCACGAACTGCACGCCAAAGTACCACTCCACTTCATCAACGAAGAAACGGCACCGGGCGTCAAGCTCAGCGGCGGGCTGGTTAACCACGTCATGACTGAAATCGACGTGCAGTGTCTGGCCAGTGACCTGCCGGCCTTCATCGAAGTCGACCTCGGTGCGCTCAAGGTTGGTGACAGCGTACATCTCGGCGAACTGAAGCTGCCAAAGGGTGTCAAGCTGGGTCACCACAGCGTTGCTGAATCCGTGGTTGTCGGCATCGTCAGCAAGGGTGGCTCGTCCGAAGCTGCTGAAGGCGAAGCTGCCGCCGAGTAATATCAAGCACATCGCGTCAATCGCCGCCGCTGGCATCACGCCGCCGGCGGCTTTTTTATTTGGGCTGCCATGAATCCACCCCGCCTGATCGTTGGCCTCGGTAATCCGGGGCTGGAATATGAAGCCACCCGGCACAACGTCGGCTTCTGGTTTATTGACCACCTCGCTGACAAGCTCAAGGTAAGCCTCGTGCCGCAAGCCAAGTTTTATGGCAAAGCAGCGCGCGCCGGAGACATCTGGTTGCTTGAGCCGATGACCTTTATGAACCGCTCCGGGCAATCCGTTGCCGCATTGGCCAATTTTTACAAAATCTCCCCGGAAGAAATTCTCGTTATTCACGATGAACTGGATTTGCCTCCCGGTGGCATCCGTTTGAAGCAAGGCGGCGGCAACGGTGGGCATAACGGCCTCAAAGACATACAAGCCAAACTCGGCTCGCCTGATTTCTGGCGTTTACGCCTCGGCATCGGTCACCCGCGTACTCTCGGCCTGGCGCAGGAAGTGGTCGATTTTGTGTTACACCAGCCGCGCAAGGAGGAAATGCCGGAGATCGAACATGCCCTGGCCCGTTGCTTGCTCACTTGGCCCAAACTCGCTGCCGGCGACTTTGCCAGCGCACAGCAACAACTACACGGGAAAGTGGTTTAATCGCTTGATGACCGAGCTCAATATCCCGCAGACGCCGCCCCCCACACCGACCCTGGGCACAGCCTTCAAATACTGGTTGAAACTCGGTTTTATCAGCTTCGGCGGCCCCGCTGGACAGATCGCAATGATGCACCAGGAACTGGTCGAGCGGCGCCGCTGGATATCCGAGCAGCGTTACCTGCACGCCCTCAATTTTTGCATGCTGCTACCCGGCCCGGAGGCAATTCAGCTCGCCATTTACATCAGTTGGTTGATGCACGGCGTCAAGGGTGCAGTGATAGCGGGCATCCTGTTTTTCTTACCGGCCTTCGTCCTGCTTTCGGCACTCGCAGCGATCTATCTGAACTGGGGCGAGATACCGCAAATCGCTGGCATTTTTTACGCGATAAAGCCAGCGGTCGTTGCCGTCGTGCTGTTTGCCGCCTGGCGCATTGGCTCGCGTTCGCTCAAAAACGCAATCTTGCGGAGCATTGCCGTACTCGCTTTCATAGGCATCTTTTTCTTCAACATTGATTTTCCCTGGATCGTCCTCGCCGCAGCCATTCTGGGGGCTATCGGCGGCCAGCTGCTACCGGAGAAATTCAAAGCGGGCGGTGGGCACGGGGCGAGTCACCAGCAATACGGACCGGCGATCATTGATGACCATACGCCACCACCTGAACATGCACGATTTTCCTGGGGCAAGCTGACGGCGACGGTGATTGTTTTTGTGCTGATTTGGGCCGCCGGAATGGCGATTGTTGCCGCCAACCCGGCGCTCTGGAACATGGGTGAATTTTTCACCAAGGCGGCCTTTTTGACCCTTGGCGGCGCCTATGCCGTACTGCCTTACGTCTATCAAAATGCGGTAGAACATTTTGCCTGGCTAAGCGGCCCGCAAATGATGGATGGTCTGGCACTAGGCGAAACCACCCCCGGGCCACTGATCATGATTGTCACCTGGGTCGGCTATCTCGGCGGCGTCAGCAAGGCCGTGTTTACCAATCCCGTCGCCGCCGGACTGGCAGGTGCTGCAGTCGCCACATTCTTTACTTTTTTGCCAAGCTTTCTCTTCATTCTTGCGGGCGGGCCACTGGTCGAAGCCACGCGTGGCGAACTCAAATTTACCGCGCCGCTAACTGCCATCACGGCAGCGGTCGTTGGTGTCATCGTTAATTTGGCCGCTTTTTTTGCCTGGCACACCTTCTGGCCCCAAGCCAGCACAGCGGCCCCATTCAGTGGCTCCTTCGAGCTTGTTCCTGTATTGATTGCCGGCGCGGCCTTCGTCGCACTCTGGAAATACAAGATCGACATCATGCGAGTCATCGCTGCCTGCGCAGCGCTCGGGCTGCTCCTCTCTTTCGTTCGCTAACGCATTTATGCCAAGGTACGCTGGAAGAAGCTCGACTGGACAATTACAATACGGCATTAACGCGACTTCAGCTGCCCGGCGCTAGCGCGCTCCCATCCAGCGTTTTGAACAGCCTCCCGAGCAGAACGCCAATCGTTTGATCCATAAAGGTTTTTATGTCTTTGAAATGCGGCATCGTCGGCCTGCCCAACGTCGGCAAATCCACCCTCTTCAACGCCCTGACCAAGTCGGGTATCGCGGCCGAAAATTATCCCTTCTGCACTATCGAGCCAAATGTTGGCATTGTTGAAGTGCCGGACAAGCGCATGGCGCAACTGGCCGCCATCGTCAAACCGCAAAAGATGCAGCCGGCAATTGTTGAATTTGTGGACATCGCCGGCCTCGTTGCCGGCGCCTCCAAGGGCGAGGGTCTGGGCAACCAGTTTTTGGCCAATATCCGTGAAACCGATGCCATCGTGCACGTCGTGCGTTGCTTTGCCGATGACAACGTGATCCACGTTTCCGGTGGTGTCGATCCGCTGCGTGATATTGAGGTGATTGATACCGAACTGGCGCTGGCCGACATGGCCTCCGTCGAAAAAGCGCTGAATCGCTACCGTCGCCCGGCCAGTTCCGGCGACAAGGAAGCCAAGGCACTGGTCGCCGTGCTGGAAAAATGCTTTGCCCAGCTCGACCAGGCCAAGGCGGTGCGCGGCCTTGATTTATCCAAGGAAGAACTGGCCCTGATCAAGCCCTTCTGCATGATTACCGGCAAGCCGGTACTGTATGTCGCCAACGTCGCCGAGAGCGGCTTCGAGAACAACCCGCTGCTTGATGCCGTGCGCACCCACGCGGCCACCGAAAAGGCCGAAGTGGTCTCGGTCTGTGCGGCTATCGAAGCGGAAATCGCCGACCTCGATGAAGAAGAAAAAGAGATGTTCCTCGCCGACCTGGGGCTCGAAGAACCCGGCCTTGACCGCCTGATTCATGCTGGCTACAAGTTGCTTGGCCTCGCCACCTATTTCACCGCCGGGGTCAAGGAAGTGCGCGCCTGGACGATCCATCAGGGCGATACCGCACCGCAGGCCGCCGGTGTTATCCATACCGATTTTGAGCGTGGCTTCATTCGCGCCCAAACCATCGCTTTTGATGACTTCATCGCCTACAAGGGTGAAGCTGGCGCCAAGGAAGCTGGCAAAATGCGCGCGGAGGGCAAGGAGTACGTCGTCAAGGATGGCGATGTGCTGAATTTCCTGTTCAACGTCTAGCCGCCTCCCGACCGCTCCATGACCGCGCAGAACGCTCAAGTCAGCCCTCCGCCAGCGGGCAATGCGGCTGGCGCCCTGGCATACACGACCTTGCTGCGCGTCTTCGAGCAGACCAGCGAAGCAGTGGTCGTTACTGATCCCGACAACCGGATTGTTGCGGTCAACGCGGCTTTTAGCCACTTAACCGGCTATGACGCGAGTGAAGCGCTGGGGCAAAATCCGAGCATTCTCTCAGCCGGGCGTGCGGAGCCCGAGCTTTACGAGGCGATGTGGAAGGCGCTTGAAAGCGAAAGCTACTGGCAAGGCGAAATATGGGATCGGCGCAAGGATGGTCGCCTGTTTCCCAAATGGCTGATCATTTCAGTGATCCGCAACGCTGCAGGCGGGGTCGAGAATTACGTTGCCTGCTTCACCGACATTAGCGAGCGCAAGGAGGCGGCCGATCGTCTCATGCACCTTGCCTACCATGACCCGCTGACACATCTGCCCAACCGCCTGGCTTTTGA
>JAQTZQ010000159.1 GCA_028687645.1 Rhodocyclaceae bacterium | reverse complement strand
TGATGCCGCGATAGGCAGACACATCAAGCACCTCGCCAGCCAGCAGCGTGCCGTAAAAATCCTTGCTGCCTGAACCACGTAGGCGCAAGGGCGTGGCTTCTGCGTGCGCTGTTTTTACCGCTGCGATTAAATCATCCAGCGTCATCAGAAGCGATCCAGTTCCGGGAATTTGGTCTCACCGTGATGGACATGCATGCGCCCATATTCCGCGCAGCGATGCAAGCTGGGGACGGCCTTGCCGGGATTGAGCAGGCCGCTTTCGTCAAATACTGACTTGATACGGTGAAAAGCCTCCAGCTCGGGCGCCTTGTACTGCACACACATCTGGTTGATTTTCTCGATGCCGACGCCGTGCTCTCCGGTTATCGAGCCACCGAGCGCCACCGAAAGCTCCAGGATTTCCGCCCCAAAGGCCTCGGCGCGCGCCCATTCGCCGGGTTTGGCGGCGTCGTACATGATCAGCGGATGCAGATTGCCGTCGCCGGCATGAAACACATTGGCGCAGCGCAGGGCGTATTTGTTTTCCATTTCAGCAATGGCGGCCAGCATTTCAGCGAGCCTGCGGCGCGGAATCGTGCCGTCCATGCAGTAATAATCCGGCGTGATGCGCCCGACCGCCGGAAACGCCGCTTTGCGCCCGGCCCAAAAACGCAAGCGTTCGGCTTCGGATTGCGAGACGCGAATCTCGCGCGCTCCGGCGGCGGTCAGAACGGCGGTCACTCTGGCAATTTCCTCGGCCACCTCTTCCGGCGTGCCATCCGACTCGCAGAGCAAAATGGCTGCTGCGTTGAGGTCATAACCGGCTTTGACGTAAGGCTCCACGGCGGCAGTCGCTGGCTTGTCCATCATCTCCAGCCCGGCCGGAATAATGCCGGCGGCGATAATCGCGGCGACCGCATCGCCGGCCTTGGCGACCTCGTCAAACGAAGCCATGACGACTTGCGCCAATTCGGGTTTGGGCACCAGCTTGACCGTCACTTCGGTGACCACGCCGAGCATGCCTTCGGAGCCGATGAGCAGCGCCAGCAAATCGTAGCCGGGTGAATCCGGCGCTTCTGAGCCGATCTCGAAAATTTCACCTTCAATACTGACGACTCGAATGCGCAAGACGTTGTGCACCGTCAGGCCATATTTCAGGCAATGCACGCCGCCCGAGTTTTCGGCCACATTGCCGCCCAGCGTGCAGGCGATTTGCGATGACGGGTCGGGCGCGTAATACAGGCCGTGCGGGGCAGCCGCTTCCGAGACGGCCAGATTGCGCACGCCGGGTTGCACGACAGCAAGGCGAGCGTTACGGTCAACGCGCAAAATCTTGTTAAAACGCGCCAGCGAGAGCACCAGGCCTTGGGCGTGCGGCATCGCGCCACCCGACAGCCCCGTGCCCGCCCCACGCGCGACGACGGGCACGCCTAAATGATGGCAGGTGCGCAGCACGTCGATGACCTGGGTTTCTGTCTCAGGCAGGCAAACGGCGAGCGGCAGTTCGCGGTAGGCGGTCAAACCGTCGCACTCGTAAGGGCGCAAATCCTCGGCATCAATCAGCAGGCAATGCGCCGGCAAAATAGCCTTGAGCCGCGCTGCGAGGGCGATGGGATCGGTCTTGAAAACGGGATCGGGAGCGGTCATCTGGAGGCTCATTCTAAACCGATCAGAATGGCGCGAAAGTCATTTACATTGGTCCGCGTCGGGCCGGTGACCAGCAAATCGCCAAGTGCTGAAAAATATCCCCAGGCATCGTTATCAGCCATTGCGCGGCGGATATCCAGGCCTTTGGCGCGCCCGCGTGCCAGCGTATCGGGCGCAACAAACGCCCCGGCATTGTCTTCGCTGCCATCAATGCCATCGGTGTCCGCCGCCAGGGCGTGAATCTGCGCTGCGCCATCGAGCGCCAGCGCGAGGCCGAGCAGAAATTCCGTATTACGCCCGCCGCGGCCGGCTCCGCGCAAAGTGACGGTGGTTTCGCCGCCGGAGAGCAGCACATACGGTTTTTTGGCCGAAATATCGTGTTGACCGTAATACTTTGCTATGCCGGCCAGCGCCTTGCCCACTTCACGTGCTTCGCCCTCGATGGCATCGCCGAGAATCAACGGCGTGATACCCAATTGCCGGGCTTTTTCAACAGCCGCCAGCAGCATTTGCTGCGGACTGGCGACCAGACGAAACTCGCTATGGGCCAGACGCGGATCGCCCGGTTTGGGGGTTTCGAGTTCGCTCTCCAGCAGCCGCTGACGTAGTGCGGGGTCAATCTCGATGGCGTAAAAATCCAGTACCTGCAAGGCATCGAACGCGGTGCTCGGATCAGCCACAGTCGGACCCGAGGCAATCACCGCCGGGTCGTCGCCCGGCACATCAGAAATCGCCAGGGTCAAAATGCGTGCCGGCCAAGCCATCGCCGCCAATCGCCCGCCCTTGATGGCCGACAAATGCTTGCGTACGCAATTGATCTCGCTGATGCTGGCACCAGACTTCAGCAAGGCCGAGGTGATAGCGCGCTTTTCGGTCAGACTGATACCTTCTGCCGGCGCCGCCAGCAACGCCGAGCCACCGCCAGAAATCAAGGCCAGCACGCGATCCGTGGCAGCCAAACCGCTCAGCTTTGCCAACATGCGCTGCGCCGCCAACTCCCCCACCGCATCCGGGACCGGGTGCGCCGCCTCGACAATTTCAATGCGCTCGCAGGGCACGGCGTGGCCATATCGCGTCACCACCAGACCCTCCAGCGGCCCCGACCAATGCTGCTCAACCGCCCGCGCCATGGCCGCCGAGGCCTTGCCGGCGCCAATCACGATCAAGCGCCCACCATCATCCTTCGGTAAAAATGGTGGCACGCACAAGGCTGGATCGGCAGCGGCAATCGCGGCATCAAACAATTGGCGGAGGATGTCGCGTGGATTCATGACTTTAACCAGCCAAGACCGGCCTCGGTCGTCGTCAGCGGCTTGTACTCGCAACCCACCCAGCCCTCGTAGCCCAGCCGATCGAGCAACTCAAACAAAAACGGATAATTGATTTCGCCCGTCCCCGGCTCATGCCGCCCGGGGTTATCGGCGATTTGAATATGGCCGATCTGCTCAATATTCGCTTCCAGCGTGCGCGCCAGATCGCCGGCAATAATCTGCGCATGGTAAATGTCGTACTGCACTTTCACATTGTTACGGTCAACCGCCTTTTGCAGCCGAAAAGCTTGATCGACACTATCCAGCCAGTAGCCGGGCATGTCGACGCGGCTGTTGATCGGCTCGATCATCAGCGTCGCACCGATCGTCGCCAAACGATCAGCGGCATAACGCAAATTGGCGATATAAGTGGCTTCGAGCAGCGCCGCATCAACACCATCAGGACGCAGACCGGCCATGCAATGCAGGCGCTGGCAATCGAGCACGACCGCATAATTCAGCGCCTGCTCGACGCTTTCGGCAAACTCACCTTGGCGCTGTGGCAAACAGGCCAGCCCACGCTCACCCGCCGCCCAATCGCCGGGTGCCAGATTGAACAACACCTGCTCAAGATCCGCCGCCCTGAGCCAATCGGCCACTTGATGCGACGGATATTCGTAGGGGAAAAGATATTCCGCCCCGCGAAAGCCGGCGGCAGCAGCGCGTGCAAAACGCTCGGCAAAGGGCGAATCGGTAAATAGAAAACTCAGGTTGGCAGCAAACTTTGGCATATCGGCGACAGTTGGCAGGCGGGGCGCTCAGTATAATCTGCCCACTTTCAACAGGAGCAAGCCATGAACGAACGCCTCGGCAACCGCCTTTCCAAAATCGTCACGCGCACCGGTGACGCCGGCACCACCGGCCTGGGCGATGGCACACGAACGACCAAAGACAGCCTGCGCATCGACGCCATCGGCGAGGTCGACGAACTTAATTCCAGCCTCGGCGTGCTGCTTTGCGAAGACATGCCGGACACCATTCGCCAGGCCCTGCTCGACGTGCAAAATGACCTTTTCGACCTCGGCGGCGAACTTTGCCTGCCCGGCATGGAAGTGATCAAGGACATTCAGGTCGCCCGCCTGGAAGAAGCCGCCGAAACCTTCAATGCCGACCTCAGCAGGCTCAAGGAATTCATCCTGCCCGGCGGCACCCGCGCTGCCGCGCTCGCCCACGTCAGCCGCACCATCTGCCGCCGCGCCGAACGCGCCATCGTTCATCTGCACCACGCCGAACCGGTGTCGCCAGCCGCCTGCCGCTTTATCAACCGCCTCTCCGACCTGCTTTTCATTCTTGGCCGAGCCCTCAATCGCGCTGGCGGGCGCGGCGATGTGCTTTGGCAAAAAGGCAAAAACGGCGTATGAGTGCCTGTGTCATCGGCCACATTACGGTCAAGGATGCCGACCAATGGGCGCAATACCGCGCCCAGGTGCCGGCCACGCTGGCGCCGTGGGGCGCTGAGTTGCTCTTTCGTGGCCAACTGGCCGGCGTGATTGCCGGTCAGCATGCGCATACCGACACGGTTGTCATCCGTTTTCCTGATTTGGCATCAATCAATGGCTGGCAACAATCCACCGCCTACCAGGCCCTGATCCCGCTGCGCCAGCAGGCAGCCGATCTTGAGCTGCTATCTTTCACCGACTGATCTCCCTGTGCGAGGCTCGCCATGAAGCCACCCATTTTCTCGACCCTGGCCATTGCACTTGACAAAGGCATCGCCGACGTCTGCCTCAATCGCCCGGACAAATCCAATGCCATCGATGCGGCCATGTGGCAGGAAATCCGTCAGGCTTTTGAGTGGATCGACCGCACGCCTTCCGCTCGTGTCACCATCCTGAGCGGTGCCGGCAAAAACTTTTGTGCCGGCATTGACCTCTCGATGCTAGCCAGCATCCAGCAACAAATCGCCGATCCCGATGGCGCCCGTAGCCGCGAAAGATTGCGCCGCTTGATCCTCGATTTGCAGGACTGCCTGAGCAGTATCGAACGTTGCCGCAAGCCGGTGATTGCCGCCATTCAAGGCGCCTGCGTGGGTGGTGGGCTGGATCTGGTAGCTTGCTGCGACATGCGCTACGCCAGTGCCGAAGCCGTCTTTTCAATTAAGGAAATCGATCTCGGCATGGTTGCCGACGTCGGCACCCTGCAACGCCTACCAAGCTTGATCGGCCAAGGCCTGACGCGTGAATTGGCGTACACCGGGCGCAACGTGGATGCGGTGGAAGCCGAGAAAATCGGCCTGATCAACCGATTTTTTGCCTCAAATAACGAGTTGACCGTAACAGTTCGCGAACTGGCCCAAAGCATTGCCGCCAAATCGCCGCTGGCGATTCGCGGACTCAAGGAAGTCATGAATTTCAGCCGCGACCATTCCGTCGCCGATGGCCTCAACCATGTCGCCACCTGGAACGCCGGCCTGCTGCTGTCAGCCGACATGAAAGAGTGCTTTGCCGCACAACACGAAAAGCGCTTACCGAGGTTTGCAGACTGAGTCAGGGGCCATTCACCACTGGCGCCAATAGCGCCGAACTTGCCTTGGGCGCTGAGCGCATCAGCGCCCACAGCAAGCATTCAGGCCTGATTGAGCGCAGTCACGGTCGACGCCGGATTGGGGCTGATTTTTGCACTGATCAATTGCCGGTAAAGTTCAGCCAGACGTTCGGCCATGGCGATATCTGACCATTCACTGGCATAGCGCAAGGCTTCACTTCGCATCGGCGCCCAATTCGCCGGACGATTAAGATAATCGGCCAGCGCAGCCCCGAAAGCCGGCGCCTCCTTGGGCGGCGAAATCGCACCACGGTGAGGGTCGAGAATATCGCGCGTCCCCATTTCAGCCAGCGCAATCACCGGCAAGCCGGCAGCCATCGCTTCGAGCAAGACCAGACCTTGCGTTTCGGTCAGCGAGGCAAAGACAAAGACATCGGCCGCGGCGTAGCAGTCCGGCAAGGCTTGTTTGCGGTCGAGATAGCCAATGAACTGCACGTTATCTTGTAACTTTAAGGTTTTGACCCGTTGCTGCAAATCGTTCATCGCCGGGCCTTCGCCGGCGATCACCAGCAACAAGTCGGGCCGCCCTTTGAGCGCATGCACCAGCGCCTGCAGGAGGAATTCAATATTTTTCTCGTGCGCCACGCGGCCAACAAAAAGCGCCACGGGGCGCGTGGACAAAATCCCGTAAGTCCGGCGAAACGCCTGGCGATTGCCGCCGCCAAAGCGTTCAAGCGGAATGCCGGTGGGCAAGACGTGCATCGCCGTGGCCACCCCGTATTGACTCAAACGATCACGCATGGCTGTCGAGGGCACCACGATGCCATCGAGCTGGTTGCATTGGCGCCGGGAAAAGGCGCGCGCCTGACCGCGCAACCAACCAGCAGGAATCAGCGGCGCGTAGTGATGCAGGTATTCCTCAAACAGGGTGTGATAAGTGGCGACCACCGGCAAGCCAAGGCGGCGCGCCGCCTTGAGGCCGGCATAGTGGGCAATGAATGGGGTCTGGATATGAATCAGGTCGCAGTCTTCGGCGGCCGCCAGAACCTCGCGATGCATGGCCCGCCAGCCGACCAGCCTATCCTCCGGGTCGCCCGGCAAAGGACGCCCGGCAACCCGGATGATGCCCGACTCATTCGCCTCGTCCGCGTATTTCGGCACGACCAGGCGCACCTCGACACCGATTTTCTCCAGGCAGCGGCGAAAGGTTTCAATCGAGGTCGAAACGCCATTGACCCGGGGAAAATAAACATCCGACACCATCAATACCCGCATTCAAACCTCCGCATGTTGTTCGACCACTGCTGACGGCAGCGCCGGGATCTTGCTGCGCATTCCCCACGCTACCAGCTCCAGGCGACCATCGAAATGTTCGACGATGGCAGTGCAGGAATCGACCCAGTCGCCACAGTTGATATAAGTCAGGCCGCCGATCTCGCTAATCGCCGCCCAGTGAATATGACCGCAAATGACGCCATCCAGGCCCCGCTCTCGGGCGTGGTGAATGGCTGATGTTTCAAAATCAAAAATAAAATTGAGGGCGGTCTTGACCTTGCGCTTGGCGTAACCGGCCAGTGACCAGTAGCCCGGAATCCCCAAGCGGCGACGCATCCGGGACAGCCAGGAATTGATCCACACCAGTTGGTTGTAAGCCCAGTCGCCAAGTACCGCAACCCAGCGATGGTGACGGGTGACCTGATCAAAGACATCGCCGTGGATCAACAAAAAGCGCCGGCCATCAGCCGTTTCGTGCACCAGTTCATCGACTACCTCGATATCGCCAAACACCACCCCGGTGTAATTGCGTAGCGCTTCGTCATGGTTACCGGGGATAAAGACCACCCGATCCCCATGCCGTGCCCGGCGCAATAGTTTTTGCACCACGGTGTTCTGCGCTGGCGACCAGTGAATACTGCGACTCATCGCCCAAAAATCAACGATATCGCCGATCAGAAAGGTGTGATC
Organism: Rhodocyclaceae bacterium; assembly: GCA_028687645.1. Classification (GTDB taxonomy): domain Bacteria; phylum Pseudomonadota; class Gammaproteobacteria; order Burkholderiales; family Rhodocyclaceae; genus Azonexus. The sequence continues at coordinate 1,519 of JAQTZQ010000159.1, read as the reverse complement.
CGAGGGGTGTTCGCGCAAAAAATCAAGCAGGCTCTCCGCCTGACAGGCGCGCGTACCCAGATGAATATCAGAGAGAAAGACAGAGCGGACTCGTGGCATGGATCCACGATAGCCAGCGGGCGTGAAAGTGCGGTGACGAACGGGTGACAAAATGATGACAGTCGCGCTTGACTCGCTTACGGTCGACGCCTAAATTGCCCCGATTTATTGACTGTCCGCGACTTGGAGAACCCCATGAAAATCGGCACCCCGCTTTCCCCCAGCGCCCTGCGCGTCATGCTCCTTGGCGCTGGCGAACTCGGCAAGGAAGTGATCATTGCGCTGCAACGGCTGGGCGTTGAGGTGATCGCCGTCGACCGCTACGAGAATGCGCCCGGCCAGCAAGTGGCGCATCGCGCCCACGTCATTTCAATGACCGACGGCGCTGCCTTGCGCGCCCTGATTGAGTTGGAAAAACCGCATCTGATCGTGCCGGAAATCGAAGCCATCGCCACCGACATGCTGGTGCAGATTGAGGCGGAAGGACTGGCCGAAGTCATCCCGACCGCCCGCGCCACCAAGCTGACCATGAACCGGGAAGGCATTCGCCGTCTGGCTGCTGAAGAGCTTGGCTTGGCTACCTCACCCTACAAATTCGCCGACTCACTGGCCGAGTTGCAGACAGCCATTGATGGCTCAAATGGTGAAAAAGGCATTGGCTACCCGTGCATCGTCAAACCGGTGATGTCGTCTTCCGGCAAAGGTCAGTCGCTACTGCGCGGCCCTCAGGATGTGCAAACGGCGTGGGATTACGCGGCCAACGGTGGCCGGGTGAATTCCGGGCGGATCATCGTTGAAGGCGTCATCAATTTCGATTACGAAATCACACTACTGACGGTGCGCGCGCGTGACGAACAGGGCATCGTGCAAACCTATTTCTGCGAGCCGATTGGCCATGTACAAGTTTCCGGCGATTACGTCGAATCCTGGCAACCGCAGATCATGACGCCAGCCGCGCTGGCCAAGGCACAGGAAATTGCCGCTGCCGTCACCGGCAATCTGGGCGGACGCGGCCTGTTTGGCGTCGAGTTGTTCATCAAGGGTGATGAGGTCTGGTTCTCCGAAGTCAGCCCGCGCCCGCACGACACGGGGCTGGTTACCCTTTGCTCGCAACGCTTTTCGGAATTTGAACTGCACGCCCGCGCCATCCTTGGCCTGCCGGTTGATACCGGCCTGCGCGAACCCGGCGCTTCAGCGGTTATTTATGGCGGGCTGGAAGAAAAAGGCATCGCCTTTGAAGGGCTGGCCGAAGCATTGAGTGTGCCGCGCAGCGATGTGCGCCTGTTCGGCAAACCCGAGTCGTTCAGGAAACGGCGGATGGGCGTTGCCGTCGCCAATGGCGTGGATACGACTGAAGCCCGGACGCGCGCCAAGCTGGCGGCGAGCCGGGTTAAACCAGTATCAGGTTGTCGCGGTGAATGATTTCCGGCTCATCAACGTAACCGAGGATGCCTTCAATCTCGGGCGTTGATTTGCGGGC
>JAQTZQ010000158.1 GCA_028687645.1 Rhodocyclaceae bacterium | reverse complement strand
CGAGCGCCGCCGATGCAGGCGTCGAAACCGAATTCCTCGATGGCTTCGAGCAGCGTCACCGACTGGTGCTTGTTGCGCGATTCGCCTTCATTTTTCAAGACGACGGTGCCGCGTTTCATGGAATCTTCAACCGAGCGAACGATCAGGCGCTCGCCAAGTTCAGCGGCGCGCTGGTCACGGAAATCGATGACTTCCTTGTAGTTGTGTCCGGTGTCGATGTGCAGCAGCGGGAAAGGAAACTTGCCCGGGCGGAAGGCCTTTTCAGCCAGGCGCAGCAGGCAGAGCGAATCCTTGCCGCCGGAGAATAGCAGGACTGGGTTGGAGCACTGGCCGGCCACTTCGCGCAGGATGTGGATCGCCTCGGCTTCGAGCCAGTCGAGATGGGTGAGCGTGGTGCGTTGGTTCATGGCTGGAGTGTCCGGGAAAATGTTTTAGTCCGCGCATTCTAATGGTGTCTTAATGCTCTATTAAGAACGAATATTCATTCTGTTATTTCTAAAAAGAATATAAATATCGGCGCAGTCCAAGTGGTAGGGAGTGCAACAGCACCTTGTCCGCTCACAGTTAGTCTATTGAAATGAAGCGGGAAATTGCGCTCTCGTCGTTGGCGAGGCTGATCTGCGGCACAATCACGGTTTTTAAACGACAAACCACAAAGGCAAAACCATGCAAAAACTGGCTATTACCGCTGTTACCCTTCTTGTTGCACTTTCCCTGCCGGCAGTTGCCGCTGAGCCCAAGGAAGAAAAGACTCAATCCGGGATCGGCATTACCATGCTCAAGGAAGGCACGGGGGCGAATCCGAAAGTGACTGATGCGGTAACGGTGAATTATCGTGGCACGCTGACCAACGGGCAGGAGTTTGACAGTTCCTACAAACGCGGCGAGCCGGCCAGCTTCCCGTTGTCGCGTGTGATTCCGTGCTGGACGGAAGGGGTGCAGAAGATCAAGGTGGGTGGCAAGGCCAAGCTGGTTTGCCCGCCTGAACTGGCTTACGGGAATAAAAACATTCCCGGCATTCCGCCCAATTCAACCCTGATTTTTGAGGTTGAATTGCTGGGAATCAAGCAGTAACACTAAGCAGAATCAAAGCGTCGGCGGAGATAGGTGATGATCTCCCCCGACTCGTACATCCACTGATTGACGCCGACTTTGTCGGTAATGCGCAGGCAGGGCACCTTGGCTTTGCCGCCACCGCGCACCAGGGCGGCACGATTATCGCCCTCTTGCTGGGCGTCGAATTGCTCAATATTGAGCGCCAGACGGTGCATTTCCTGCCGAACCTTGATGCAGAACGGGCAGGTTTTGTACTGAAACAGCGCCAGACTTTTGCATTGCTGATCAATTTCCGCCTGTTCCAGCGTGGTTCGCGAGACGGCTTTGGGGCGTGTGATGATTTCCCACAGGAGCATGAAGGGGCCGAGAATGACGCGCAGGGTTTTGAAGAATATTTTCATGGGTGACGTGTTTATAAAAATCAGCCGTTTTTAGGCGTTGACCGTAACAGAATGAGCTTTTTCGTATTCTTGAAGCAGGCGTTGGTGCAGATCGCAGCCTTCAAGATTCAGGCCCGGTGATTTAAGGCCGAAGAAGCGAACTTCACCGTCAATCAGATCAGTGGCGAGGTCTAAAGTTTCATCACCGTAGAGGCCAACCAGCGCAGCCTCGTAAGCATCCGGATCATCCATTTCCAACAGCGTTTCAATGCAGTGGTAGGTGCGACGGCGAGTGGCATCGAGTTGTTCAAACGAGCGTACCCACTCGCAACCTTCGCGCACTGCATCCATGTCGCCAGCGGCCAGCGCGAGCAGGGTTTTCAGTTCGCCAACGCGCAGGTCGGCCCACAATGAGCCGGCATCCGGGGCGAGGCCGATCAGGGCAGCTACCGGCTTTTCGTCAGCGATGTTGAGTTCGTTCAAGGTGTCGAGCAGTTCGCCGCACTCGTCATCGTTCAAATCGGATAGCGTGAGGATGGCCGGTCGGACGACGGCGCCATTGCTGTTGTTTTCCCATTCCAGATCATCAATCGGGTAAATCTCCGACATGCCGGGCACCAGAATGCGGCAGGCGTAAACGCCGAGGTGGTCGAAGTCGGCGACGTAAATGTCGTGGCCGTCAGCCTGAATGCGCTCGCACAGCCAGGCGTAGTCGTCGGCGGTGGTGCTGGTGAAGTTCCAGTCGGCGAACTCGAAATCGGCGGTTTCGTTGAAGAAATTCCAATGGACGATGCCGCTGGAGTCGACGAAATGAATTTCGATATTCGGTGCGCTGGCCACTTCATCAAGATCGAAGCCGGGCGGCGGGAAGCCGTCAAGCGCGGCCAAAGCGCGGCCTTGCAGCAATTCGGTCAAAGCACGTTCAAGGGCGATCTCAAAGCGTGGATGCGCACCGAAGCTGGCGAAAACGCCCTGATCGTGCGGGTTGAGCATGGTCACCGCCATCACCGGGTATTTGCCGCCGAGCGAGGCGTCCTTGACCAGAATGCCGAAACCGGCGGCGCGCAGCCCGGCAATGCCGGCAGCGATGGCCGGGTAACGGGCGATCACTTCATCTGGCACATCCGGCAGGCAGAGGCCTTCGCTGATTACCTTGAATTTGACGTGGCGTTCGAGAATTTCCGCCAACGCCTGCGCGCGTGCTTCGGCCTGAGTATTGCCGGCTGACATGCCGTTGCTGACGTAGAGGTTGCTGATGATATTGACCGGGAAGAACACTTCGGCGGCATCGCGCTGGCGAATATAGGGAATCGTACAAATGCCGCGCTCGAAATTGCCGGTATTGATGTCAATCAGCGCTTCCGCCGGGATGCTGTTGTCCGGGTTGTAGAAGGCTTGCAATTCCGGTGTCAAAATTTCTGCCGGCCAATTGGCGTCGACCGCAACAAACCATTTTTCCCGCGGGTAATGGGCGAATTCACGCTTGGCGACCGTTTCGCCGAGGTAGTAGTGGTTCCAGAAATAGTTGCAGGAAAGGCGCTCAAAGTACTCGCCGAGCGCGCTGGCGTGTGCTGCCAGCTTCGTTGCGCCTTTGCCGTTGGTGAACATCAGATGGCAGGCGCGATTGCGCACATGCACTGACCAGACGTTGTCGACCGGGTTGAGCCAGGAGCATTCTTCAATATCAAAACCACGCGCCAATAATTTGGCCTGCATGGAGGAAATAGAGTGTTCAAGAGAGGCATCTTTGCCCGGAATAAAGTGTTCGGTTTGCATCGGGCGTCCTGCCAAATAAGTTAGGCCCGCAGTGTACGTCATCAGCATCAAAATCATGTGGCAATTCAACGCCGGCAAATTCGTTAGACCACCTCAAGTGAAAGGGCTACACTGGCTTAAAGTCATAGAGGGTTGTTGCCCAACGTTCTGCATGTCGATTGACCATTTATTGCGCTGTTATTTGAAAAATTGCCAGAGCTTCACGCTGCTGGCTTTTATCTTGGCGCTCATGGTTTTGACGGGCAACCCGGCAACGGCGGCTGAGGTGCCAAAACCGCTGGTGGTGGCGCTGGACGATAATTACCCGCCTTATGTCTTCCGTGCTGCAGATGGTGAGTTGAAGGGCTATCTGGTTGATCTCTGGGCCTTGTGGGCCAAAAAGACAGGCATTCCCGTACAGCTCCGGGCGAGTAGTTGGGGCGAGGCCAAAGTGGCTTTGGGTAGCGGTGAGGCCGATGTGCTGGAAACCGTTTTTCGCACGCCGGAGCGCGATAATTTAATGGATTTCACGCCGCCCTATGCGGATATCCCGGTGCTTATTTTTGCGCACCAAAGCATTCAGGGAATCGATGGTGCAAAAACGCTGAAAGGGTTTTCAGTTGGTGTTAAAACGGGTGATGCCTGTATCGATTTTTTGCGCGACTCGGATATTACTCAATTCGACTATTACCCAAATTATGAATCGCTGGTGAACGCCGCCGTCATCGGCGATGTGCGGATTTTTTGCCTGGACGAGCCGCCATCCAGTTTTCTGCTCTTGAAAGCTGGCGCCAACAAAGAGTTTCGCAAGGCCTTCGTGCTTTACAGCGGGCAATTTCATCGTGCCGTCAAAAAAGGCAACAGCGAACTGCTGGCTACGGTCAACCGTGGATTTGATGCCATTTCGGCAGTTGACCGTGAGCAGCTGCAGGAAAAGTGGACGGGCGCCAAAGTGGCGGGTGGTGTCGATGAAATGACCCGGATGATCATTCTGCTGGTGCTGCTTCTCGCCTCGCTGGTGGTTGGCTGGAGCTTGCTCGCACGCCGCCAGGCGACAAGAAATACGCGCCTTCTTGATCAGGATTTAACGGCCACTCGACAGGAAACGCTACGCGCCCAGGACGCCATGCGCAAACTCTCGCTGGCCGTGGAGCAAAGTCCGGAATCGATCATGATTACCGACCTCAATGGCTGTATTGAATACGTCAATGATGCCTTGTTGGTGGCTAGCGGCTATCGTCTTTACGAAGTGCTGGGGAAGAATCCGCGCATGTTGCAATCCGGGCAAACGCCAGCCAGTACCTATCAGGAAATGTGGGCAACATTGAGCGCTGGCCAGATCTGGAAAGGCCAGTTGATCAACCAGCGCAAGAATGGCGAGATTTATTACGAATTTGCCTCCATTTCCCCGATCCGTCAGGCTGATGGCACGGTCAGCCATTATTTGGCAATCAAGCAGGACATCACCGAGCGTCGGCGAATTGGGGAAGAACTTGATCGCCATCGCCATCATCTGGAGGAACTGGTGGCTCAGCGGACGGCGGAGCTCGCCGCAGCCAAGGAATTTGCCGAAACTGCGAACCGTGCCAAGAGCACCTTCCTGGCCAATATGAGTCACGAAATCCGGACGCCGATGAATGCCATTCTCGGTCTCACGCATTTGCTCCAGCGCAGTTCGCTGGATGATGAGCAACGCGACAAGCTACGCAAGATTCGTGAATCCACCGATCATTTGATGACCTTGATCAACGATGTGCTCGATATCTCCAAAATCGAGGCTGGCAAGTTGATGCTTGAATCAATCGAATTCGACCTTGAGCAGGTGCTCAAGCGCGCACTCTCGCTGGTGGGAGATCGGGCTCGCCTCAAGGGGCTGGATTTGCAAATGGCCTTGCCGAACGGGCTGGGGTGCCGATTGTTCGGCGACCCGACGCGCCTGACGCAATGTCTCCTCAATTATCTGGCCAACGCCATCAAATTTACCGAGCAAGGGCAAATAGTCCTGCGTTGCGAATTGCTGGAAAAAACGCCACAACAGGTAACGCTCAAGTTTTTGGTCATTGACCACGGCATCGGCATTTCTGAAGATGCGCAAGGCCGCCTGTTCAGTGCCTTTGAGCAGGCCGATAACTCGACGACGCGCAATTTTGGCGGTACCGGCCTGGGGCTGGCCATCACCCGTCGCCTGGCCGAATTGATGGGCGGCCAGGCCGGCGTTGTCAGCGCACCAGGGCAGGGCAGCACCTTCTGGTTCACTGCCTGCCTTGATTGCATGCTGGTCGTTGATCGTATTGCGCAGCAGTCGGCAGAGAATTCTGAGGCAACGCTGCGTCAACGATTTGCTGGCAGCCGGCTGCTGCTGTGCGAGGATAACCCGATCAATCAGGAGGTTGCCTTGGCCTTGCTGCGCGATGTCGGGATGATCGTTGACGTCGCCAATGATGGTGCTCAGGCTTTGGCCAAAATGGCTGAGGGGCATTTCGACTTGGTCCTGATGGACATGCAGATGCCGGTGATGGACGGCCTGGAAGCGACGCGCCAAATCCGCCGCATGCCCGCAATGGCCAATTTGCCGATACTCGCCATGACGGCCAATGCTTATGCTGAGGACAAACAGGTCTGTCTTGATGTTGGCATGAATGATTTTGTCGCCAAACCAGTCGATCCCGATACGCTTTACACCAAGCTCGTGCAGCACTTGCCTGAAAAATCTGCGGCACAGCCAGCCACGGTTGTGCCTGATTCCGCGCTGGATACAGTTTTGCTCGATGCCTTGGGCGAGGTGCCGGGCATTGATCTCGATGCGGGATTGTCGATCACCCGTGGGCGCCCCCAACGCTTCGCCCGCCTGCTGCGGCGCTTTGCCGCCGATCACGCAGATGACATGAACCGGCTGCGTGCGGCGCTGGCAGAAGGCGATCAAGCGCTGGCTGATCGTATCTCTCACTCACTCAAGGGTGTTGCTGGCACGCTGGCGATCAAGGAGGTTTACCCGCTGGCCACCGCCTTGAATGACGCGATTCGCGCAAATGTTACGGTCGACGCGCTTTTTGCCCCGATTTTTGCGCTCGAAACGGCGTTGACGGAAGTTTGCCAGGCCATCGACAAACTCCCGGAGTAGCGCTTAGCGGCGGCTCTGGATCTCGTCGATGTAGCCTTGCATGCCGTTGTGAATATTGCCGGCATTGGCTTCGTCGGTGTCGATGTGCATGGCCAGACGGAAAGCCGGATTGACGCGGACCACGACGTCACCAAAAATCAGCTCGCGTTCGCCTTCAACCCGCACCCGGACGATGTAGTTGTCGCGCACGCGCAGGCGAATCGCATCTTCCGGCGTCATGTGAATGTGGCGCTGGGCACAGATCACCCCGCGCTCGATGACCGAGGTGCCGTAAGGCCCTTCGAGCGTGATGCCCGGCGTGTTGACCAGATCACCGGATTGGCGGATCGGCGGCTGGATGCCGACCTTGAACTGCTCGGTCATGGCGATCTCGACCTGGCTTTCCTTACGCGTCGGGCCAAGCACGCGCACATTGGCGATGCGCCCTTTGGGGCCAACCAGATGAACCTTCTCGGCACAGGCAAACTGGCCGGGCTGCGACAGTTCATGCTCCGGCGTCAGTTGGTGACCGGGGCCAAACAGCTTTTCAACATCGGCCTGCGACAAATGAACGTGGTGGGCGGAAATTTCGACCGGAATCGGCGCATCGACCTGATCCTCCTTCATCGCCACCAGCAACTCGTTGCGCTCAATGGCGCGCAGCGTTTCCCAGGCGACCAGCCGCTCGTCATCATTGGCGACAACGAGAATGGTGACGGGTGAATCATCGGTGGAAATGATGGCGTGCGAATTGAGCGAGCTGAGATTGCGGTTCTTTTCTTCGTCCAGCTTGATGCCCATGTAGCCAAGGCCCTGGCAGGCCAGGCTGCGTACGGCGGCACTGGTTTCGCCGATGTCGCCGGTAAAGGCCAGAACGTCGATCCCGCCCATGGCAGCAACGTAGGCGCCAATGTTCTTGCGCACCTGGTAACAGAAGGCCTTGTGCGCCAGCAAGGCGCGGTGGTGGCCGTCGTTGGCGGCTTCTTCAATGTCGTGGATGTCGCTGGAAATGCCGGAAATACCTTTGAGGCCACTTTCGGTATTGATCAGATTGGAAAGCTGCTCGGGCGACATGTTGTGGTTTTGCAGCAGGTGAATCATCACCGCCGGATCAATGCTGCCGGAACGGCTGGGCATGATCAAACCATCGGTCGGCGTCATGCCCATGCTGGTGTCCACCGAGCGACCATGGTCGATGGCGCACAAGGAGGCACCGATGCCGAGGTGGCAGGAAACGATTTCCAGCTCGCCCAGCGGACGATTAAGCACTTCAGCAGATTTCAGCGAAACATAGCGATGCGAAGTGCCGTGGAAACCGTAGCGGCGAATGCCATCCTGCTTGTACAGGTCATAGGGCAGGCCGTAGAGGTAGGCGTAGGGCGGCAGGGTCTGGTGGAAGGCTGTATCGAACACGGCAACGTGCGGAATATGCGGAAATTGCTGCATTGCAACGCGAATGCCTTCGACGTTCACCGGATTGTGCAACGGAGCAAAAATCGACAGTGCTTCGATATCGGCAATCACCGCCGGGGTGATGACTACCGCGCTGGAAAACTTGCTGCCGCCATGTACAACGCGGTGACCAATGGCATTGACGTCGTTGGGATGGAAGGCAAAAGCATCACCGAGCAGCGCGGCGGATTCCTGCATAATCTTGAACAGGTCGGCAAGCGGGAAGTGCGCGCGCTCAACGGTTTTGACCTGCGGGCCGACCATGACCGTGACGCGGACGGTAGCTTCATCCGAATTGTCGATGATGCCATGGACATCAGAGCCAAGGTCGTGGGTGTCGTAAATGCCAAAATGAATCTGGCTCAGGCCGGCGTTGATTACCACGACTTTGCCACGGGTGTTGGTGTTGAGCGACAGGGCGTACGGATCGCTGGATTTGGTGACGGCATGTGCCTGAGCGGTGACCAGATCAACCGACATGGCGCGAGTGCGTTCGGCAAGCAGGCGCGACAGGTAGCCGACTGCCTTGGCGTTGGTCAGAATGTGGGTGTTGAAAACTTCCTGCGGGATCATCAGGACAAAGCAGCGGTTGCCGGCAATCACGTCGGCAATGATGCGATCGCCGGTGAGCAGGGACATGACGCCGAAGACATCACCCGACTCAAGCTGGGTGATGACATTGCGCGTGCCGGTGTTGTCGCTCATCGAAATCTCGGCGTGGCCGCTGATCACGACACCGATTGAACGGCCTTCATCGCCGGTTTCAAGAATCGCCTCGTTGCCCTCATAGGTGGCAAGCCGGGATTTGATAACGATTTCTTCAACCTTGTCGGCTGAGAAACTTTCAAAGAGACGAACGTTTTCTAAGAAGAAACGTTTAAGGTCAATTTCACTCATGCTGGTTCTCGCTGATATCTGATTTTTCTTATCTCAAAGACTACCACTTTGTTGCAATGCAGCAAAGTGGGGCTTGTGATTTTTTGGGGTGCCAATTGCGCTTAATGTTCAGATAATTTTCAAAACGTAATCTTCGCCACATTGGTAATCCGAAAGGGTTTGGTGATGGCGACATTTAATGAACGGTTTGTAGTGCTGGGGCCCGATCATCCGGAGCGTTCGGCGGTAGAAAACTTCATTGCGCAAGTGTTTGAGAAAACCTACGGCGCGCG
>JAQTZQ010000157.1 GCA_028687645.1 Rhodocyclaceae bacterium | reverse complement strand
TATCATACCAAGCCGATCCAGAAGGAATTGATCGAGGCCGGCGCAATGGCCAAAGTCGGGGTGCACATCTTTCTGCACAAAACCCGATTCTGGCCTGAGTATCAACGCATTGTCTGCGCCGGTATGGTGGCGTAATGGATGCCAGCCACAGTGAAGAAATTGGCGCTGAATTCGTCAGCTACTTTCTCGACGAATTGCTTATCTGTAAATCTCAGCCAGAAGCAATTAAGACAGTCGGTGAATTTCTCGAAGCCTTCCACGAAATATCCCCTGAATGCCGCGCTGATGTAATCAAAGGCGTTTCCAAAGAATTAGCCGATGTACTTTCGCTGGGTATTGGCGTGATGATTTCGCGAGGTGGAAAATGCTAAATCCCAAAGAAAAACCGCTAGACCCCTGCCAGGGTGAAGCGGCTCAAGTAACAACGATCAAGCCTAAGTCTACCAAGAAAATCGACCGGGTAGAAGCGGAGTCAAAGTTACTGGTTCAGCATAAGAACGAAACGCTTGTCGATAGCCGCTTGATAGCCAAAAACACTGGCGTCAAACACCGTAGCTCGATGGCGCTTGTGCTTAAACATCAAAGTCACTTCGAGCGATTCGGTAAGGTGCGATTTGAAATCGCACCTTCTACCAGCGGTCAGCAAGAGAAGTTTGCTCTTCTGACTGAAGATCAGGCATATTTTTTATTGTCACTTTCCCGCAATGATGATCGTGTCGTTGATCTAAAAGCCAAGCTGATTACCGCCTTTCGTGATGTTCGTCTGGCTCAGGATTTGACGAAACGTGAATACCTGCCGACTTACCACGCCTTACACGATGCCATTCATTTACTAGCCGCTCAGTCGGATAACGAGCACTTGGTGCATATGAATTTCAACCGCCTGATAAACAAGGCAGTTGGCATTCAGCCAGGGACACGCGACACATTGAATCTCGCTCAGAGGTCAATGCTTGTGGTGGCTCAGGCCGTCGCTGCAAACGCATCTCTTGACGCATCCGATCACCGTGAAGGCTACACCAAGGCAAAGGAAGCGTTAAAGCCTCTTGAGGCTTACAAGCTGATTGGCGGTGGCGCATGACCGCACCCAAGAAAATGCGCGGCAAGTCCACCAAGACGCTGGAAATCGAACAAGCGATTATTGCGATCGTCGCAGAACGTCACCCAATCACCGTTCGTGGCGTCTGTTATGCGTTATTCACGCGTGGCTTGATCGAGAGCATGGCGACCAATGAGACCGGGAAGGTTTCAAAGATCATGACCGGAATGCGGGAAAACAACACGCTCGATTGGACGCTGGTTGTCGACGGCTCGCGTGTCGTTGATCGTGTCAGCGCCTGGGATAACCCGGCGCAGATTATCCGTAGTGCGGTCAATGGTTATCGCCGGAATTATTGGCAGGAGCAACCGACCCTCGTTGAAGTCTGGTCTGAGAAATCAACCATCCAAGGCGTTCTAGCGCCGGTGCTTGATGAGTTTGGCGTCACCTTCCGGGTGATGAAAGGATTTGGGAGTTTTACCGCCGTCAGACAAGCGGCCGAGGATTCGCTAGATATTCCAGATGACCATGAAAAAATCGCGCTCTACATTGGCGACCGCGATCCATCCGGCTTGTATATGTCTGAGGTTGATTTACCCGGCCGCCTAGCGCGTTATGGATCTCAATGGCAGTTTGAGCGTATCGCCGTGATGGATAGCGACACCTTCAATCTGCCGTCGTTTGATGCCTCAACAAAATCCGGCGATGTGCGTCATGACTGGTATGTATCGCGCTACGGCACCAAATGCTGGGAGCTTGACGCAATCGACCCTAACGACCTTCGCCAGCGGGTAAAAGAGCAAATCGAGACTAGGCTGGATTTGCTCGCTTGGGAGCACGCCAGGGCAATTGAAGCGGCCGAAGTCGAGAGCATGAAAGATTTCCATAGTGCTTGGGAATCAAGATTGTCTCAGCGGAGACCCAGCGCATGATGGCACCGAACCTTATCCACGCGCAGTCGTTTTTGACGGCATTGGACGAGGAAGCCGACGTGTTTAGCTTCCAGACTTTTGATGATTCGCCGGGTAAGGACAAGACACTTATCAAGCTGTTTCACGGGAGTCTGGAAGAGCACGCCGGCAAGCTGGTTTCACTCAATGAGCGTGGGGCCGGTGTATTCGTCACAGTGAATCCGACCAATGGGCAAGGCCGCACCAAAGCGCATATCACGCGCATACGGGCTCTGTTTGTGGATCTTGATGGCTCACCATTGGAGCCGTTGCTACAGGCCACTACGCGCCCACACATTACGGTTGAAACCAGCCCCGGACGTTTCCATGCCTATTGGCGGGTGAATGACTGCGACCTGGTGCAATGTGAACCGGCGTTGAAACAACTGATTCATCGGTACAAGGCAGATCCAGCTTGTAGTGACAAATCGCGAGTATTACGCCTGCCGGGATTCTTCCATCGCAAGGCGAAACCGTACCTGGTTAGTGTGATTGATAACCAGCCCGGAGAGTACCAAATAGCTGATTTTGGCCTGACATTTCCCCCACACCTACAGAAGAGTACAGAAGAATCTGAAGTCATATCAGGCTCTTCTGTCTCTTCTGTAGGTGATGGCTTCATACCCGAATCAGCCGGACAACGAAACCGCTGTCTGTTCAATCTCGCTCGCTACCTCAAAGGCACCACTCCCGATGCAAGCAAGGCTCAATTGCGGGTAATCGTTGGTGACTGGCACCAAAAGGCGCTGCCGATCATTGGCACCGCTGAATTCTCAGCATCATGGGGAGACTTCCAGCGCGCATGGGAAGGCGTACAGCAACCTTATGGCTCAGTTTTAAATCGGATACTTGGAGAAATGATGACGGAAAACTTACCGGCAAGCATGGCTGGGCTTGGGTATGGCGACAAGACGATATTGCTCTGCCGTATCTGCCGACAGCTTCAACGCAATGCGGGTGATGAGCCGTTTTTCATCTCAGCCCGAAGTGCTGGGGAATTAATCGGACTGCACTTTACCGACGCATCAAAGGTGCTTTATGGCCTGGTTGCTGACGATGTTCTGACGCTGGTTAAGCGCGGTGCTGGCAATCAAGCCAGTCGCTATCGGTATGTTTGGCCGGACTAATCGCAACACTTACTTGGAGCAGCAAAAAATGACTGACGACGACAACTTCACCACCATCAATCAACGCGAGCATATCGCCAGCCTGTTAGATGAGGCTCAGCGCATCATTCTATCGCCACACGATGACGCGGAAAGCGCAGCAATGCCTCTACAACGCGCTACAGTGCTTTTAAATCAATTGATGCATGCAACGCCTAGCAATTGCACAAAGAGCGCACCAGAGGCGCATAGCGTGCGGTTTGAGCATCCAAGGTTCTCTGATGCTAGGGACTGGTGGCGTTTTGAACGTGTCAGATTTGACTGTACCCTAACAAAACAATGTTAATCCACTGATTTTGTGTCAGCTATGAATACAATATGCTATTAATTGACACATTCTGTTTATAGTCTTAATATCTATCCTGACAGTTTAAACGCAAACAGGGGGTAGATCATGGCTGGCCAGAATGTTGGATACCTGAGAGTTAGTTCGTTACTTCAAAACACCGCACGTCAACTCGACGGTGTAACGCTCGATAGGGTTTTCGAGGATAAGCAATCTGGCAAAGATGCCGAGCGGCCTCAGTTGAAAGCGTGCCTGACGCATTTACGGGAAGGCGACACGCTACACGTTCACTCAATGGATCGTCTAGCACGCAACTTAGACGACATGCGCCGCATTGTCCGAGAGCTAACCGAGCGTGGCGTGATTGTCCGATTTCATAAAGAAGGGCTCACCTTCGCTGGTGACAATAGCCCGATGAATACCTTGTTGCTCAGCATGCTGGGTGCGGTTGCCGAGTTTGAACGCTCTCTGATTCTTGAACGCCAGCGTGAAGGTATCGCAATCGCCAAGCAAGCCGGCAAGTATCAAGGGCGCAAACCCAAGCTATCAGACGAACAGGCGCAAGCACTCCGGGCGCGCGTAGCGACTGGCATACCGAAAGCGGCCGTCGCAAGAGAGTTTGGTGTTAGCCGAGAAACGCTCTATCAATATCTGGCTTGCTGATATCCCTCACCTGAGAATTCGAGACAGCGCATAGGTTTCAGGAAGTTAATAGATAAAGGATATCGAACCATAAAAGCCGATATTTTTTTTAATTGAACGGGAAATACGGACAGACACGCCATTTCCTTCTATCTTTCCCGAAGCATTAACCGTTTAATCGCAACCGCTGATTATCGTTTATACCATTTGCCGCCGTTGCTGAAACGTTACCGACTGACGGTTGATAACGCTCTCAACGCTCAATGGTTCCCCATGCGGGTTCGAGCTCTCGCACATTCAGATAACCCAGATCCGACACCACAATCGATACGCCAGCGCCTTCAATCCACCAGCCGGCACCATAGGGATTAATCCTCAAGCCACGCTCAGCGCAGGCTTTGCGGATTTTCTGACGGGCAATATCAATATCTCTGTCTTTCATCATCTGCGCCTCACATTTTGAGCGGTGTAACAATGGCTTTGCGATTCATTCGCAAACAACCATATCGACAAGCATCTGCCGCATGATCCGGCCCGGAAGAATCAATATCCTCGATCCGCCGTGGGTCGCGTGCCAGTGTCGGTACGGTTTGCCACCAGTATTTGCAGAGCCGGGAGACGTACAGCCCGGGGACGTCGGGTTTTCCCGCATCCGCAAGTAACCGGCGCATGATTGTCCACCCGGTTAATCGGTCACTTTTCTTTGCCGGGTGAAACCGGACACCTTCCCGCGTGAATTCATCCGCAATGGATCCGTGACCACTGCCCATGCGAGCAAAGATTGCATCATCTGCAACACCTTCAGGCCGGATTTTCCAGAGTTTGCACATGGCTTTAATCTCGCTGGCCAGGACAGGCACCGTCCACCCCAATCCCTTACTTGGATCTGATGGCCGGCTGGTTGCCAATTCATCAACGAGGATGAGCGAATCACGCGGATAAAATCGGCCGTGGGCTTCAGCGCCTGGACTTCGAGCGAAGATGTACGTCGCACTTGGTGCTGACGATCCGAAATCATGCGCCAGCCAGGTTTCAAACCCGGCCGGGATTGATGGCCAGGGGTCGATAGCGTTTCGTTTTTCCTCGATGACTGATGAGAAATAGGCACCACGCGCAATTGACCAATCACCATCAAGCCATGCTCTGAGCAATTCCGCATCTTCAGGACAGCTAGACTCAAGCTGCTGACGGTAGCCGTCACGATCAATAAATGGGTTTCCATCAAAGGTCGACGGGCAATTCACCCAGCGCCGCTTGGATTTTTCCTCTAGGAAGGGCTTCCACGGCGCATTGGCAAAGACATAACGACTGGCCAGCCAATGATGACCAACACCGCCGGGATTCGCTGCCAGGATCATGCGAACCGGAATTCCCAGTTGTGCGCGCAAGTTTGAGCGCAGCAAGTCCAATAAATCCGGCGTCGCGTATTGGCCGGCTTCATCCGTCAATAACAGGGTGAAACTGCGACCTTGGTACTTTTGATAATCCGTATGGCTCTCAAGCTGCCCTAGTTCAAGCGTCGCACCGCCGGGAAGTTTGAATATATGCTCGCTGGCATTGTATGAATACGCCATACCGTAGGCCATGCCGAAGACTTCCCTAGCCGTTAGCTCGAAGTCTCTCAGGCCGGCGTAACTCCGTCGGATAAACAGCATTCGGGCTTTATCGTTATATTGTTCCGCGTGCCTGAGACATAGCAGGGCCATGAGGAAAGATTTTCCACCGCCGCGCCCACCGCCTAGAAACAAATCAATCTCTTCAGGAATGGCCATACATTCATTCTGAAACGGGCTTAGCTCAAGTTTTTGCATGCTCTATCACCTTGCCATATTGTTCTGTACTCAGCGCACCGGGTAAGCTGATTTGAATGTTGACGCGGCTTTCCTGCTCAATTGGTGCTGATTCGCGGTATCCGTGGCGAGTTTTAAGGGCAAACAGAATGCAAACGGTATCCCCTGCCAGGGCTTTTTCGAGCAAGACACTTCTTAACGCTTTATGCTCTGCTGCTAGGCCGGCTTCTAACGCTTCAGCGACTTCCGTATGATCTCTGCGCCAGCGTTGAAAGGTGTCTCGACTGATGCCTAGCTGACGACTGATTTCAATCTGACTACAACCACCGGCGGTTAGCCGTTCAACCGTTTTAATATCGGCTGGCAATGGCTCTTTTTTTGCGTTGCCCTTGCCGGCTGAAACTACTCGTTTTGGCATACATTCCTCCATTGCAGGGCTCACCATTGGCAAGCCCCGCATTGCGTTTTAGGCTTTGAGCGCCAATGCAGCCTGGTCGATGCTCTTCACTTGACCGCTGCGCTTGGCATAGGCCACGCTTTCAGCACTGAACATCGTTTCAGCCGCAAGATTGAAACCTTCATTCAGCGCCTGCAACAAAACAGCGGCCGTATCGCGGCGTGTGTTGATATAGGCAAATCCAACCAAATGCGCCATGCCGCGCTGCGACCATTCAATGCCTGGATTCCCGTTCTCGACTTCTGCCCATGCACTCGGGAATAAGGCTTTGCGGTTTTCGTGATGGATCTCCTCAATGACTTGCAGATTGCGGTCAAGGGTCAATGGCACCGGCGAACGCAACAAGCTATTCACAATCTTCTCGTGCTTTTCCCCGGCTTGTAGCTCACTGAAGAATTTGGACAGGTCGCTAGGGGACAATGAGCGGAACCAGTCGCGACACTCGCGATCCATCGCAATCTCAAACGGCGTCGAGATTGTCGGGACACCAAACAAATCTTTCTCTTTCTTCACCAGCGACAAACGCTCGTTCTCGATCACCTCGTTTGCGCGGAAAATGCCACGCCAGGCGGTATCGATCAGCGGTTTGATCTTCACCAAACGGCCAAACTCACTTAATTGTTGGTCGGTGTCGATCCGAACGCGGGTTTGCGTGAATTCGTCCAAATCGCTCAGTGCTTTGAGGAAAGCGGCTTCTGCCTTGGTCGGGTTGGTCAGGTCGCGACCTTCGAGCGCAATCACGCTCTTGCCGATGGTAAATGTGTTGGTCATTCTGAAATCTCCAATGTGGTTGTGGTTTTTGCTGCGTCGTGGTGAAGTTGAATCATTTGTTCAACAAGGCCGGTAAGCTGCGCTAGACCGGCGGTGCTTGCGGTCAACGCGGTTTTTGTATCGAAATACATCTGCCCGGCGGTGATGGCAATGCCAAAAATTCGCGCCGCGCTTTCCATGAGTGGCGTGTGGATCTCTTTACGGGCTGCGCTGGGCTTCCCGTCAGGGCCATTAATAATTCTGGTTTGCTCAAAAGCTGCCTTGGTCATATTCCGGCCGAAAGTCTGCAACTCCTTTTCAACCATCGCCTTGAGTGCCGGGAAATCTCCCTCGGTCAAAATCAATTTGGTGACTTCACATCCGGTCTCAAAATCGTCCAGATGATCGAAGCTGTATGATGTTGTACTCATTTTGGATCCTTAATAGTTAAGTTGGGTTGTGTTGGCCAGGCCAGCCGGCCGTTTTCGCGACGCTCGGGTACAAATCCGTAATAACTGCCGAATTTGTGGAGACGTGCCCGAACGCTTTCCGGCTTACAGCCAGCGCCTATTGCAAACTGCGATGTCGATAGCGGAAATTTATCGGTTTGTTTCATGGAATGCTCCAAAAAAAAGGCCAGACCCCGGTGAAGGTTCTGGCCTGATGAAAGTTGAAATCTTTTTGCTAATCGGTGACTTTGCCGCCACACTTGGTGAATTCCATGCGTGCGGCTTGATCCATCGAATCCCAGCGCGACCGGGAAATCGATTTCGAGCCACCGACATGCGCGTAGTTATTCCCAATCGCGCCGCTGCCTGAAGCGGTTGCGCGCAAAATGGCGTCCTTCTTAGGGTATGCCTCGATAATCTTTTCGAGCGCCTCTTCAAATTCCGCAGGCTCTCCCGGGTTCATGGTTGAATAGATTTTGTTACCGGTCACATCGAAGGCAACCATCCGGCCGTCTTCGATTTTGAATTGCTGCCCGAAAAAAGATTTGAGCATGTCGGTCGGTACAACCAACTTTTCAGCAAATTTTGACCGGGCAAATGAGCCGTCGACTTTTTCGCTATGAAGCGCCTGCTCAAGCTTCTGAGCCCGGGCGTTAGCTTCATCGAGTTGTGCCTGGAATCCTTGGCTGACTTCCGACTTCACCCGCTCGATTTCGTCGCCAACATTTTGCCGGCCGGCTTCTTTGGCCGCTTTGAGCGAACCAATCAGCTCTGAATTTTTGGCCCGTAAGCCAGTGATTGCTGAATTAACGGCGGCGTCAATTTGCGCTTGGACGTCTGGATTGATTTCGGGTGTTGCTGTCTCTGACATGTTTTTCCTTTGGAATTGATACGGCTTAGCCGCGCTGACGGACATGAAAAAGCCCCACGACCTTTGCAGGTGGCAGGGCTTTAATCTTTGGACGAACTGAGTCGCAACGAATAATAGCAAAACTCTATCGATTCATCAACATTTATTTAAATGGATAATCGTTGTTTTTACCATGGTCTAGCGTTGTGACTCTCTCAAAATTCGCTATTCGGATTAACCATCCTAAGCGCTTTACTTTTCCCGACGTATCCCATACAATCCCGCTCGTTCCAAAGGTTTCAAGCTAGTTTGGAGGATTGCAAATCCGTGTAGGTCGGTTCGACTCCGGCTCGCGCCTCCAGGTTATGGGCGGCAGTAGCTCAGTTGGTAGAGCGCAACCTTGCCAAGGTTGAGGTCGAGAGTTCGAGACTCTTCTGCCGCTCCAAAATAAAAAGGGAAAGCGAATTGCGCTTTCCCTTTTTTGTATCTGCCCGGGTGGTGAAATCGGTAGACACAAGAGACTTAAAATCTCTCGCTCTTAGAGTGTACGGGTTCAAGTCCCGTCCCGGGTACCA
>JAQTZQ010000015.1:11561-40459 GCA_028687645.1 Rhodocyclaceae bacterium | reverse complement strand
CCCTTCAATCGCTTCCCTCGCTTCGTCCCGTCAGTGGGGTTGGGGGGCTATCGCCTCAAAATCGAAAAAATGGGCCACGGAGCGCTGCGGTGGCTCAGGTCAAAATTTGTGCAACGTTCAGGCTAACCTCCGCCAAGGGCGACGGTAGCTTTGATAGCGCCATCTTTCTCAGCCCAGAAAAGAAACCAAAAAACGTGTCATTTTGGCGGTTGACCGTACGAAGGCTACAGATACTCAAAATCCGCGAAATCGGCGAGGGGGTCATTTCGCGAGCTACCGAAACAGATGCGCCCTGATCCGAGCAACTGAATTTCATCCTTGCGCAGCAAGACTTCCATTTGGCCAAGGAAGCTGACGAAGCTGCCGTTGGTACTGGAGTCAATATAAAAATAATTGCCTTCGCGTTTCTCTATCCGGCCATGTGCTCTTGAGGCCTTGCGATCCTGAATCAACAACTTGCTGGATGGGTCACGGCCCAGGCTAAGTGATGGTGTTTTGTCGTCGAGGAGGAAAGCTTTGCCGCGATAGCGCAGGCAGAGGCGTTCCGTGGTTTTTTGCCCGGCGCTGGGGGTAGCGTTGGCCGGTTGCCCATGTTTCCGCTGGTACTCCTCATGGGATTGCCAATCAATTTGAACCAGATCGATCAACTCCTTGCCTTCACGAATCGCACTTATACCCGAGAGTGGGGCGAGATAAATCTGGCAATTGGACGGCAGCTTATCAGCGAGGCGATGGCTGGCAAGGATCTGATCAACGCGTGCCATGCCGGTAATCCGGGCCGTTGTGTTTACTGCTTCACCGAGGGCGGTATTAAATTGTTCAACAATTTCACCGCAGTGCAGGCCAATCCGTATTGTCAGTTTGAGGCCGGAAATCGGTGGCAGATCAGCGACCCGCAACTGCATGTCGATCGCAGCCATGCAGGCATCTTCAGGGGTATCAAAGAGTGCCTGCAACTCGTCGCCAGCAACTTGCAAGGTGCGTCCGCGAAAGCCATTGATCGAATGTTCCATGCGTTTGATGCAGCGCTCGACCGCCGTTGCCGCCTCCTTGTCTTCCAGGCGCTCAAATAGACGGGCACTGCCGGAAACATCGGCAAACATAATTGTTTTGGTCAGCGTCTTTTGAGTCATCTGGTCGCTAAAATTACAGCAAATATTTGATTAGACAATTATAAACGCTAAGCACGAAGCTGTCGTTATGCCAAAAGGCTTATTGGCTGACTGAAAACAATGGGCATTTCCGGGGCATCAAAAACAATATCGCCCTCTTCGACCGGTGTGTCCAGTGTCAAGTTGCTGAAATCGAATAATTGATTGTCTGCAAGGTGTGAAGGAACCACGTTTTGCAGTGCGGTAAGGGCGGCTTCGCTGCGCCCAGGAAAGCGCTTATCCCAGTCCTGCATCATCTCGCGAATTTTTTGCCGTTGGAGATTTTCCTGCGAGCCGCAGAGGTTGCAAGGAATGATCGGGAATTCCATGCCGCGGGCAAACTTGGCAATCTCGCTTTCAGCGCAATAGGCCAGCGGGCGAATAACGATATGCGCTTTGTCGTCGGTAACCAGTTTGGGTGGCATGGCCTTGAGCTTGCCACCGAACAGGATGTTCAGGAACAGGGTGTGCACCATGTCGTCACGATGATGGCCAAGGGCAATTTTGTTGGCGCCCAATTCTTTGGCCGTGCGGTAAATAATTCCACGCCTGAGTCTTGAGCATAGTGAACAGGTGGTCTTTCCCTCGGGAATCTTCTCTTTGACCAGAGAATAGGTATCGGCTTCAACGATACGAAACTCGATACCCAGTGATTCAAAATAGCGTGGCAAAATCTCAGCCGGGAAGCCCGGTTGCTTTTGGTCGAGATTCATCGCGATCAAACGGAATTTGATCGGCGCCCGTTGTTGCAAAGCCATCAAGGTGCTGAGCAGGGTGTAGGAGTCTTTACCGCCCGAGACGCAGACTAATACGGTGTCTCCATCTTCGATCATGTTGTAGTCGCCAATGGCTTTGCCAACGTGACTTTCGAGAGAGCGTTTGAGTTTTTGCAAGGTATTGGAGAGGGGCATCACGAGTTTCCAGATGGCCACGGTCAACCGTGGAAAGACGCGAGTTTACCTTGATACCCGAGTGGCGATAGCGCGGATGTGAGGTTCGAGCAACTGGAGTTCTTGATACAAGGAATCCAGAACAGGAGTCATGCCGTCGCCCTCACCTGTGCTGGCGCGTGACGCCAGATCTGCGGCAACGCGCATTCCTGGCTCGGCGCAGAAGGCGAGCAAGGTATCCCTGAGTGTGTGTGCGGTGCGTTCGGCGGTGCGCATGTCGCGTTGTTCGATGGCGCTGCGTAATTGCTCGAAATCTCGCCGCCAGGTTTCCAGAAAAACTTTCGAGATAATTTCGATAGTTTCTTGATCGGCTTGACGCAAGGCCTCGCCATAGTCGAAACCAGCGCTTTCCGTTTCGTCGGCGTTGCCGCTGATGGCCAGCAATTTTTCCAGTAAATCCTTCGAGCGTATGGGCTTGGCGAGATAGTCGTCCATGCCGGCGGCGATGCATGCCTCTTTATCGGATTGCATGGCGGCAGCCGTCATGGCAATGATCGGCGTGCGCGAACGGCCATCGCTTCGCTCCCGGACACGGAAGCGTTGAGTCGCCTCGACCCCCCCCATAACCGGCATTTGCATGTCCATCAGAATGACGTCGAAATCGCGCTGGGCGGTGATCTCCAGCGCTTCCTGCCCATTGTTGGCCAAGGTGCCCCGGTGCCCCCATTTTTCAAGCAGGCTGAGGGCGAGTTTTTGATTGACCAGATTGTCTTCAACCAGCAGTACGTCAAGCGTACGCTGAAGTTCACGCAGGGCGTGACGGGTGATGAGCTGACTGGCGGGAATGCTGTGGTCGCGGCGATAGAGATCCAAAATACGACAAATTGCCGCTAAAAGTTCCTCGGACGAAATGGGTTTTGAGAAGAAACCGGCGATGCCTACTTGCTGACAACGCTGACCATCACCGCGCAAGGCGCCGGAGGAAAGCATGATCATCGGCGTGGCGAGCTTGAGCTGGGCGCGGATATGTTCCGCTAATTCAAAGCCATCCATTTCCGGCATTTGGGCATCAAGAAGAATACAGTCAAAGGGGGTTGGCGAGGTGCGCAAAATTTCCAGTGCCATCTTGCCGGATTCGGCAACACTCGCTTTGATGTCCCAGTGGGCGAGCATGCCGGCCACGATACGGCAGTTGGTGGCATTGTCATCGACCACCAGAATTCGGCGTCCACGCAAATCAATGTGCGAGGTGGTGGACTCTGGGGGCGAGCCATCAACTTTCAAGGCGAGCGAGAAGAAGAAAGTGCTGCCTGCTCCCGGTGTGCTGGCCAGCCATATTTTGCCCTGCATCAACTCCACGAGCCGGCGCGAGATCGAGAGGCCGAGTCCGGTGCCGCCAAAGCGTCGAGTAGTGGAGCTGTCTTCTTGAGTGAAGGCATCAAAAATTGCTAGTTGCTTGTCGATGGCGATACCAACACCGGTATCACGCACCGAAAACTGCACGATGGGTGTTTGGCCATTGATTGCGGTCAACTCGACTTTGACGGCGATTTCTCCGGCTGACGTAAATTTGATTGCGTTGCCCACCAGATTGACCAACACCTGACGCAAGCGACTCGGGTCACCGAGAACATGACGCGGAACGTTCGGCAAAATTTCGAAAAGCAATTCGATCTGCTTTTCGTGCGCGCGCAAGGCCATGGTTTTGAGGGTTTCAGCAATGACCCGATGCAGGTCAAACGAAATTTCTTCAATCAGCAATTTGCCAGCCTCGATTTTCGAGAAATCGAGAATGTCATTGATGATGGTCAGCAGTGATTCTGCTGAAGATTTGACGATACCCATAAACTCGCGCTGCTCTTCGGTCAACGCGGTATCCAGTGCCAAATCGGTCATGCCGATAATGCCGTTCATTGGCGTGCGTATTTCATGGCTCATATTGGCCAGAAAATCACTTTTCGCCCGACTGGCTGCTTCGGCTACCTCCTTGGCCTGCTGCATTTCGGCTTCTATTTTTTTGCGGTCGGTGATGTCAGTACGAATTCCGATGTATTGCTCCGGCTCGCCATCAGCCCCCTGGAGCGGGACGATACTGGCATTGACCCAGTAAAACGAGCCGTCTTTGGCGCGGTTACAGACTTCGCCATGCCAAGCGTGACCGAGGGTGATGGTGCCCCACATATCAGAATAAAGCGCAGCCGGATGAATGCCGGACTTGATGATCCGGTGGTTTTTGCCGATCAGCTCTTCGCGCGTATAGCCGCTGATCTCGCAAAAACGGTCATTGGCATAGACGATAATCCCTTGGGTGTCGGTGATGCTGACAATAGCGTGCTGGTCGAGGGCAAATTTTTGATTGACCAGCGCCCGGCGCCCGGCCTCGCTCTCGCTGACCAATTGGGCCACGCGTCTGGAAAGGCTTTCGATATTGTCTTCTACCCGATCCTGGTTGCCAGCTTCAGCGCTCGGTAGCAAGCCTCGAATCGCATCACGCAGGGAACTTAAGGCATTTTCACGACTGTTCAACTCGGCGCGCAGTTTCTCATTCACGCCCGAGAGTTCCTGCGAAGACAACTCAAGCGAGCGGGTACGCAATTCAAGATCGCGCTCGTATTGCTCGTATGAGGCGTCCACCCGCTGTAACAAATCGCCAAAGCCGCTGAGCAGCGCGTTCAGTGTTGGTTCTATGCCGATCGAACTGCTGCGCAAGGCTTCCAGCTGCGCAATTAGCGCAGCTTCGTCAGCGATACCCAGCGTCCGCTTGAGTTGGCGCAGCAGAGCCTTGTTCATGTGCGTTGCTCAGGACTCGCCAAGATAGGTGATAGTCATGGTCTGATTGTGCAGCTTGCACGATGCTCCGGGTGTGAAAGGGCTGATTTCACCATAGGAATAAAAGCCGGTGAGGACGGCCTGGCTACCAAAAACATCAGCGACGGCCTCGATTTCTTCGTCGACCCGGTTGCCCATGACCAGTTTGCGTCCAACACAACTGACCAGAATGGCCAGCTTTTCACCTGGCTGATCAAACATCGCGACCGCCGCTTCCGCAGCTGCTTCGGCACCGCTGACGAGCTTGTCGGTGCTGGCGTGCATCAGCTTTAGATAACCGTTGGGGTCAATTTCACCAGCCAAGGTCAAGCTGCCAGTGGCTTCATCAACGGCCAGAATGGTACGAATCAGGCCGATAGCGTGGTGGTCCTCGCCAAGCATGGCGAAGGGAAATAGCAGGCCGGAGGCTGGCAAACTCTTCGCGTGCTCACCCAGGTAGCGTTTATAAACCTCCAGTGCTGGCTCGTCATCAAGCTCAAAAAGGACATTGTTGGCGCAGCGAGTCACCTTGCGCGCCGGGCCGAAAGGCTCCCAGCCGCCAAAAGAGCCGTGGCCAAATTTGAGTCCCTCGCCGGCCAGGCCAATGGCGACAATGTCGTGATCGCCGACACCGGTTTTGCCGAGGGTAAAGGTTTGTTTAAAGGCGCCACTATCACCCGCCAGTCCGCCGGTAATCGGGATGTTTAGGCCGATGATGCTGGTCATGCCATCAACCAGCGCGCTACCGTTGATCTCGACTCCCGGTCCAAAAAGCAGCACAGCCTTGAGCCCGGTGGCGGCGAGTTGATGCCCAAGTCGCTCGCCCGCAGCAAAGGAGTCGTCCATGTCAGACAGAACGGTGTTGGCCTGGGTCAGGGTGGATTTCTCAAATTTGACGGCGGTTAGGGTACAGGTGCCATCATTGACACCGTCAGCACTGATTTCACCTGCGGTCGAACAGCCAATTAGTGCTGCGCTGGGTGCAGCGCCTTGTAAGGTGCTAACAAAATCCGGGGCCGAAAAGTACTCGATTGCGCCAAAAACAATCAAAAGGTCAACCTGTTCAGCGGATAGCGCAGCACATTGAGCGCTGAGCTCAGCAGGTTTTTGGGCAATTTTTTGTATGATTCGCATCTTTATGTTTCCAGCAATTCTCAAACTGAAAAAATAGCATGAAGCAGCCTGCTTATGCCCTCTTACACCGCTAAAATCCTTCGCTTTTGCCAATTTAAATGACCCTTCCCCTGCCCTCCCCCGATGCTTGTGAACACAGCGCCTGCCTTGTTGCTGAAATCGGGCGTGAAATCACTCAAAGCAAAGGCTGGATTTCGTTTGCACGCTTCATGGAGCTGGCGCTCTACGCGCCTGGACTCGGATATTACGCAGCTGGAGCACGCAAATTCGGGGCCGCTGGAGATTTCGTTACCGCACCAGAAATGACGGCACTATTTGGCCGCTCACTGGCGCGCCAAGTGGCACAGATTATGGAGGCATCGGCGCCCATTATTTTGGAGGTTGGCGCTGGCTCGGGGCGTTTGGCGGCTGATCTGCTGCAGGCGCTGGAGGCTCAGGGGCAACTCCCGATGCACTACCTTATTCTCGATCTATCGGCTGATTTGCGTGAGCGCCAAAAGGCGACACTGGCGACGGCGGTACCGCACTTGCTGCCGCGTGTGCAATGGTTGGATTCGTTGCCGGATCAATTTTCCGGAGTAGTACTTGCCAATGAATTACTGGATGCCATGCCGGCACATGTCGTCGCTTGGCGTGAAGATGGCATTTTTGAGCGCGGCGTCTCGCTTGATGGAAAAGGTTGTTTCATGTGGAACGAGCGCCCTGCCAGCGGCGCCTTGCTGACGGTAGCTGACGAGATTGGTCGCCAATGCACACTCCCGCCGGGCTTCGAGAGTGAGATTAGCCTGGCCAATCGTGCCTGGGCGGCGGAATGGGGGCATCGTTTGACCACTGGCGCCTTGCTGTTGCTCGACTATGGCTTCCCGCGCCGTGAGTATTATCACCAGCAACGTGGACGCGGAACCTTGATGTGTCATTACCGCCATCATTCGCATCCGGATCCGTTTTATCTGCCTGGCCTGCAGGATGTTACGGTCCACGTCGATTTCACGGCAATAATTGCAGCAGCGCATGGAACGGGCCTTGAACTGCTGGGCTACACCAGTCAGGGGCAATTCTTGCTGAATTGCGGCATTCTTGATCTTCTTGCTGCTGGAATAACCAGCACGCCGGACTATATCCGGGCAACGGGGGCGGTGAATAAACTGGTCATGCCGCACGAAATGGGCGAGTTGTTCAAGGTGATCGCCATTGGGCGCGGCATTGACAATAGCCTATTGGGTTTTAGACAGGGCGACCAAAGTCGACGCTTATAACTATGCACCGCTATCCTTTTTCTTTTATTGCGCTCAGCGTTCTCGGGGTGCTCTGTACGATTCCGGGGCTACTCAGCGTGCTGGGTTGGGGGGCGATGATTCATCCGCTGCTGGAGGATCCGATGGCTGGCTTGGCCTTTCTCATTTCTGCCGTCGCATTATTCGGTTCGGCTGCTTTCCCACTGGTAATCGCCAGGCTACGAGCCGACGACGACAACAATCAACGATAGTTGGTCGGATCAGCCATGCCTAGCGCAGCGAAGCCTTCTGCCCGCAGTCGGCAGGAGTCGCAAATGCCACAGGCGCGGCCCAACTCATCAGCCTGGTAGCACGAAACTGTTAGCCCGAAATCGACCCCCAGCGCATTGCCGGTACGGATGATTTCAGCTTTTGAAAGATCAATCAAAGGCGCGTGAATGCTCAATTTGGCACCTTCAACCCCGGCTCGGGTCGCCAGATTGGCCATCTGCTCAAAGGCGGCGATAAATTCAGGCCGGCAATCCGGGTAGCCGGAATAGTCGACCGCATTGACCCCGACAAAAATATCGCGACTGCCCAGCACTTCTGCCCAAGCCATCGCCAGCGAGAGCATGATGGTGTTGCGCGCAGGCACGTAGGTGACCGGGATGCCGGGCCGAACGCCCGCTGTTGGCACAGCAATATTCGTGTCGGTCAGTGCCGAGCCGCCAAATTGGGCGAGCCCGAAATCTAGGACACGGTGTTCGGTAGCGCCTAACGCCTTGACCACGCGATCTGCAGCAGCGAGTTCGGCACAATGCCGCTGGCCGTAATTGAAGGACAGGCAATAGCAATCAAAATCCTGGCTGCGGGCAATAGCCAGACAGGTGGCTGAATCGAGTCCACCGGAGAGGAGAACAACCGCTTTCTTGGTCATGGGGCAAAAAATAACTGAGTTCTGCCTGAACTCCAACCCGTCGCCGTGGTGAAGTGGGCTGGAACGTTGGCAGGAATTTATTCGGAGGTAAGGTGGCTTAGTTCGCGTTCTAGCAACTGCTCGTCACCAAGGTTGAGTTCAACCAAACGGCGTAAATGGGTGATGCTGTCGAGATCGATTTCGTGGCAGACCAAGCCAAAATCCTTTCCAGCTTGATGCGAAACGACGACTTCCATATGAATTACCGTACCCATTTCGTCGAGGCGGACGATCAGGGTGCCTTTGCTGCCGATACGCTCTTCCAAGCTGCGCTCCGCCCGAACCAGTGCGCCTTTGAGGGAGAGGTCAAGTACCTCAACGCCACATTCGCCCTGTGGCAGGCTCAGCCGGGCTTCTGTCTGGAACTGGATTCTTGAAAACTGGCGGCGATTTTCGATCATTTTGCTGCTCCCCTATTTACCGCGCATGTTACCCCAAAGCAGCTTGTGGAGCTGTAATTGGAAGCGCACGGGTAAGCCGTCTTTGAGTATCCAGTCCGCCAGATCGGCGGCTTCGATCTGGCCCTGAGCCGGTGAAAAAAGTACCGGGCAAAGCAGATCCAGCTGGCGCTCACGCAAGACATCCCGCGCCCACTCGTAATCTTCACGTGAAGCGATGACAATCTTGATTTCATCACGTTGGTTCAATGCGGCTAAATTAGCCCACAGATTTTTGTCGCATTCGCCGGAACCCGGCGCCTTGATATCCATGATGCGCGCCACTCGCGGGCCAACGGCGGCGATGTCGAGTGCGCCCGAGGTTTCCAGCGAAACTTCATAGCCGGCATCACACAGGGCGCTCAGCAGCGGCAGGCATTCTTTCTGCGAAAGGGGTTCTCCGCCCGTGACGCAAACCTGTTTGGTGGGGTATTTGGCGACCTCGGCCAGAACGGATTCAATCGTTGCCGGCGCGCCACCGGAAAAACTGTACTCGGTATCGCACCAGATACAGCGTAGCGGGCAGCCGGTCAGGCGGATAAAGACAGTCGGCAAGCCAACGCGCGACGCTTCCCCTTGCAGGGAATAGAAAATTTCAGTGATGCGCAGCGCCAATTATTTCTTCTTCAGACGTTGTTGCGCGCTCTCGGCAGCTGGCGTATTAGGATATTTAGTGATCAGTGTTTCCAGAGAACGCTTGGCACCGGTTCGGTTGCCCAGTTCCTGCTGACAGGTGGCGATGGCTAGCCAGGCGTCTGGAGCCTTCGGTGTATCAGCGTATTTGGTGGTTACCACACTTTGTACTTCGATCGCCTTGGTGCAATTTTGCTGTGCGTACCAAGCGTTGCCTAGCCAATACTGGGCGTTGGCCGCGAGTGAGCTATCAGGAAATTTTTGGACGAAGGCATTAAAACTGCTGGCTGCCTCTTTGTACTTGCTGGTTTTGAACAGATTCAGGGCCGCCTCGTATTGCAGACTTTCTTCGGCTGGGTCAGATACGCTACCGGGCGTTAATGCAGTGGGGTCGGATTCTGATCCTGTACCGGTGCCTTCAAACTTGCGCAGGCGAGTGTCGAGATCAAGATAGAAATCCTGTTGGCGCTTTTTGGCGGTTTCGAGCTCGTAATTCAGGGTCTCGATTTGGCCGCGCAGCCGGGCATTTTCTTCGGCCTGACGCTGGATCTGGTTGGCCAGATCCAGCTGAGCCTTGGCTTGCTGGTCGAATCGCGCTTCATTTTTGATCTTGTGATCGGCGATCATGCGACGTGCTTCTTCGTCGTCAAAAACACCGGCCTGAGCTTGTGAAGCACCCAGGGCGGCAATCAAGAGAGCGATACGAACCGGCTGCCACATGGTTTAGAACTCGCCGCGACCGTCGGTGGCTTTGTAGAGCATGTCGCCACGGCGGTTTTCGGACCAGGCACTCTCGTCATGACCGGCATTTTTTGGCTTTTCCTCGCCGAGGCTGACAGATTCGAGTTGCTCTTCTTTGGCGCCAAGCAGCGTCAGGGAGCGCTTGATCGCTTCAGCACGCTTCTGGCCCAGCGACAAATTGTATTCACGGCTACCACGCTCGTCGGTGTTGCCCTGAATCAGCATTTTGAAACCACGGTTGGCCACCAGGTATTTTGCGTGTGAGGCAAGCAGGTCCTTGTATTCATCCTTGACTTCGTAGCTATCCAGAGCGAAATAAATACTACGACGTGACAGTACGCTCTTCGGATCAGTTAGCTCCATCGGCAAGCCGCGCGAATCAAGGCCTCCGGCTACGACCGGAGCAACACCGTTGCCGCCAGTGCGGGATTCGACCGGGGCGCCAGCATTTTCGTCTGGCAGCGGCGTGGTGCTGCAGCCAACGATGAGTACAGACAGGAGGGCGGGGATAACTAGTTTTTTCATGAGACTCTCTGGTGAGGTTTATTGACTAAAAGGGCCCCAGGCCGGTTCGCGGACATCACCCGCTGCGACCGAAAGGCGTTGTTTGATCCGGCCATCGCTGGAGACAGCCGATAGAACGCCGCGCCCGCCCATTTCGGTGGCGATCAGGATCATGCGGCTATTAGGGGCAAAGCTGGGTGATTCGTCCTTGGTCGAATCGGTCAGTACTTGAATCTGGCGACTGGCGAGATCCATGGCCGCCAGCTGGAAACGACCTTCGCGGCGGGTAATGAAGGCCAGTGTTTTGCCATCCGGG
The DNA here is from genome assembly GCA_028687645.1 of Rhodocyclaceae bacterium. GTDB lineage: Bacteria > Pseudomonadota > Gammaproteobacteria > Burkholderiales > Rhodocyclaceae > Azonexus. The sequence continues at coordinate 29,655 of JAQTZQ010000015.1, read as the reverse complement.
GACGGGCGTGGGGAGACGTTGTAGCCCCCCTCGAAAGTAACGCGCTGGGCGTCACCGCCAGTGGCGCTGACGCGGTAAATCTGCGGGCTGCCACCTCGGTCGGAGGTGAAATAGATATTGCCATCGGCACCGTAGCGCGGTTCGGTATCAATTCCCGCTGACTGGGTAACCCGTTGCAGGCCGCTGCCATCGGCATTGACGCTATAGATTTGCGACCGGCCATCTTTGGAGAGCACAACGGCCAGACGTCGGCCATCGGGAGACCAGCCAGGCGCGGAGTTGGAGCCTTTGAAATTGGCGACGATGTGACGCTTTCCAGAGGCAATCGAGTGGACGTAGACAACCGGCTTCTTCTTTTCAAAGGAAACATAAGCCAGTTTGCCGCCATCCGGGGACCAAACCGGGGAAATGATCGGCTCTGCAGACGTGAGGGCGGTGGCGGCGCCCTGCCCGTCAGCATCGGCGATTTGTAACAGGAACTGTCCGCCTGATTTGACGACGTAGGCGATGCGGGTCGAGAAAACACCTTTTTCACCGGTCAGCTTTTCGTAAATTTCATCGGCAATACGATGGCCGGCGGCGCGCAATTGTTCGTTGCCAGTGACAAAAGCCTTGCCGCCCAGCATCACGCCTTTTTGCGTGTCATAGAGACGAAAGCGTGCTTCCATGCGTCCGTCGAGGCTGCGTCCCAGGCTGCCGGCGGCGAGCGCATCGGCTCCCCTCAACTTCCACTCGTCGTGATTAATCGGCGAGTTTTCGTTAAGTGCCACGCCTGCAGTGTCGACCAACGCAAAGAGACCGCTGCGCTCGAGATCGGTACGGACGGTGGTCGTGACGATACGAGCGGCTGTGCTATCGCCGCTGAAATCGGCAATGGCGACGGGGATGCGACTGGCGCCGGCGCCGGTGATTTCAATCGAAAGCTGCGCCTCGGCAAGTGCTGCGGTCAACAGCGCAAAAGTGAGGAAAATACGACGGGAAATGCGGTGCATTGTCTTCATTTTCAAAAGTTTTGGCGGATTTTACTCTTCAAATGGCTTGTATTTGATTTCCAGCGTGCGCTGAAAAAGTGCCGGGTCATCTGGTTTGGGCAACGGTGAGGATTTCAGGATGGCGCGTTCGATCGCTTGATCCAACCCCGGGTTCCCGCTTGAGCGCTTGAGTTTGACGGAAAGCACCTCGCCCGAGGGCAGTTGATCCAGTTCGAAAATGGCTTCCGGGTTGCCTTGAATATTGGGTGGCAAAACAATATTGCCCTTTACCTTACCGCGAATCTTGGCAGCGTAATCTTTCAAGCCTTTCTTGCCAGCTGAGGCGCGTTGCTCCGATTCAGCGGCGGCAGCATTGGCCATTTTCTGAGCATTATTGTTACGCGGCTTCAATTCAGCACTTTCGCGCTTGAGCAGGTCGTCGAAATTGGGGGCTTTGGGCTGCGGCTTGGGTTCAGGCTTAGGTTCGGGCTTCTTCGGCTCAGGCTTTTTTGGCTCTGGTTTAGGCGGCTCAGGCTTCGGTTCCGGCTTTTGGGGTTCTGGCTTAGGCGGCTTCTTTTTTTCTTCCTTGAGCGCGATATCCGGCTTTTTCGGTGGCTCCGGTTCCACTTTGGGAATCGGCTTGGGCTCCGGTTTTGGTTCGGGTTTTGGCTCTGGCTTAGCCTCCGGCGATGGGGGCGGCGGTGGTTCGGTGATCACGACCGCTGGTGCCGGGCGGGCTGACCACAATTCCACTTCCATCACCTCGGGCTTGCTGCGCTTCCATTGCACACCAAAAAACAGTGCGGCAATTAGACCGGCGTGCACCAGGAAGGTGAACGCCATTGCGTATGTCTTGCCAGGCTCTTCGGGGCGTTCGAGAATCATTGACTATTTGGCGCTGGTTTCCAGCGCGACTCTCTGGAAATGTAATTTTTTGACCTCATCCAGAACTTCGATAATGTTTTTGTATTGTGTTTCTTTGTCACCCGCAATGAGCACGGGCGTTTTTTCGTTTGTGTCTTTCATAGAGCTAAGTAAGTTTTTTAGCTCCTTGGGGTTTTTTGCCTTTGTTTCTTTCCCTTTGATGTCAAAAATTGAAAGCGTCCCGTCTTTCTCAATCTGAACCTTGAGGAATTTATCAGGTTTGCTCGGTGCCGTGCCTGCACTGGGAAGTTCGACCGATCCTGTTTGCATCATCGGCGTCGTCACCATGAAAATGACCAGCAGCACCAGCATGACGTCGATGTAGGGGACGACGTTGATCTCGTTTTTGAGGCGACGCTGGCGCATGGCTTAACGCATCTGCCGCTGGATGATGTTGGAAAACTCTTCCATGAAACTCTCGTAGCGGATCGAGAGGCGGTCGATGTCGTGGGCGAAACGGTTGTAGGCGAGCACCGCCGGAATCGCCGCGAAGAGGCCGATGGCAGTGGCGACCAGTGCTTCGGCAATACCTGGCGCAACGGCAGAAAGCGTGGCCTGACCGACATTGGCGAGGCCACGGAAGGAGTGCATGATGCCCCAAACGGTGCCGAAGAGGCCGATATAAGGGCTGACCGAACCGACCGAAGCAAGGAAGGCGAGATGCGATTCAAGGCCATCAACTTCACGCTGGTAGGTAGCGCGCATGGCGCGACGTGAGCCATCGACAACGTCTTTCGGGTCGAGATTTTTCTGGGTCTTGAGCTTGGCGAATTCGCGAAAGCCGGCTTCAAAAATGCGTTCCATCGAGCCGGCGTGGTGACGGTCATTGACCGCGCTGTTGTAAAGGCTGTTGAGATCACCGCCGGACCAGAAATCACGCTCGAAGATTTCGGTCTTGTTGCGCGCCTGACGCACGGCAAACCACTTCATGGCAATGTAGTACCAGGACATGAGCGAAACACTGGCGAGAATGCCCATGACGACCTGAACGACCGCGCTGGCATTGATGATGAGGTGGAGGATGGAAAGATCCTGGGTGACGTTCATTTAAGCGTTTCCAGTTTGCTGTGCAGAAATTCAGGGATGGCGGTGGGCGTCATGGTGGCCATATTGACGCAGGCAATTTCGACGCTGCCGGTGACCAGCTCTTCATCGCCACGACGGACGTGCTGGCGGAAAACGACGCGCACCCGGGTGAGTTTTTCGACTTCAAGGCCGACAATCAATTCATCATCAAGGCGCGCCGGTTTGAGATATTCACAACTGGCCTTGCGCGCCACGAAGCCAATCCCAGCCTCGGCGGTTAGAGCCGATTGATCGTGGCCAGCGAAACGCATCCATTCGGTACGGCAGCGCTCGAAAAATTTGAGGTAATTGGCGTAATAAACGACGCCGCCGGCATCGGTATCCTCGTAATAAACGCGCACGGGGATCGAAAAGGCGTTCGGCTGGGGTTCATATTTCATCCCGGCATTTTACCTTGCGTCGCAACAATAGTCTGTAACGGTTTGTTTCCATGCCAATTATGGCGTTTGCCGGGGACCAAGAAATCCCACAATGGCACCAGCGGAGCGAGGCACAATAAGGCCCACAAAGCGCCGTTGGGGCGATAGAGCAAAAACTGCCAACAGAAGGCGAAAACGGCGACCAAAATGACGTGAAGGCGACGGGCTGCCGGACGGTCTGGCAAGGTCATCGGGTCGGAGATCATGAAAAAGGCAAAGAGCAATAGGGCGCCGTTGAGTGCCTGGTGGATCAGGATTTCCCAGCCGCGTTCGAAGGTATAACCGAGTAAAAACAACCTTGCTACGGTCAACCCGAGAAATGTGCCTAAAAATAGCCAAGCCGCGTCATCGCGCTGGGTCTTTTGCGCAACGAGTGCACCCAGGGCAATCAGCCAGACAGCAATACCCAGATCATTGCCCCATTGCCCCGGCGAAACCCAGGCACCGGGCAGCGTGAGCAGGGCTAGTCCAACACCAAAGTTGGCTGGATTGAAAAGGTGTTTGCCGCGTATGCGAATGAGAAATTTACCGCTGATGGCGAGGCAGGCAACCAGCGGGTGGAGCCAGAGGCTGTCGGCGCGTAAGAGCAGCGAGAGGCCGAATCCGGTGATCAGCGGGCTGAGATAGCCGACGTTTTTTAGTTTGAATACCTTGAGCCAGAAAGCCTGGGTGGCTATGGCAGAGGCGATTGCCAGCGCCATTTGGGCAGGTAGAAGGCTGAAATCGCGCAGCAGGACGCCAATGGTTAGCAGGATGGCTTGAAAGCCGACCTGAAACAGACGGGCGTCCTGTAATTTCAAATCACTACTTCCACATCCCATCCCACCAGGGCTTGCTCGGTGGTGCAGGCGGCAGTTTCAGCTTGCCGCGAATGGCATTGATGTCGCCACCGGTGAGCGTTGCCAGTTGCTGGGCTTCCTGCTCCTGGCGTTTCACCACACCTTCAAGATACGGTTTGGCTTCCGGGCAGGCATTCGGCTCAACCTTGGCCGGGTGGCGCAGGACGTAGCGGGTCTGGTAGTTTTGGCGGTCTTTGGTTTCCTGGAACATCAGGTCTTCCGGAAAGGTTTCCGGCGTGTAGCGGACGTGCAGGCGGGTCAGCATGACTGGTTGGGCACCACCGCCCATCGGTGGACGCGGCATGATGCGGCCCTGGCCGGGTGGCGGGGGGGCTGCGGCATCGGCATTCGGGTTGTTAACCCAGAAGACGCCGGCCTTGCGTAGTTCATCGCTGGAAAGCGGATCGGCGGCGCAGGGGTCGCACCAGCCCATATCCCAGAAATACTCGGTAAATACTGCACGAAAACCCTCTTTTTTCGCCTGTTCGCCGAACATGCCTTTATAGAAATTGCGGAATTCGTCGCCCTGCTTGAGGAAAACAGGCAGATCCATGTTGGCTGGCATTTTGACGGTGCGGTAATTGCTGGTTTCAACACGGCCATTTTTGCTCAGCATGTAGGCGATCAAGTCCTGCGGGCCATTGGCGTTGACCATGCCAAGGCGGATCGGCAGCATGAATTTTTCGGATTCGTAGGCAAATTGCAGCGGACGCAGCATGGTGAAACCGGTTTTGGCCTGTTCCGCCAGATTGACCTTGGCGACGAAAAACTTCATGTTTTGCCGAATGTAAGGCGTCAGTGCCTTGGCCGAGTTGGCCGGGATGCGGTAGCCGCTTTGCTTGAGCCAGGTTTCGAGGCCATCGGACTGCGTGGCGGAGAGGATCACGATGTCGTATTCGCCGATGGTGTAGCTGGCTTCGATGGTGACACCCAGTGCCTTGGCGGATGGCGCGGCACTGGCTGGCAGCGGCGCAGCGGACATAGCCATGTCTTTGCGCATCATTTCCATCTTTGGCTGATTGCAGGGATTAGGGTCGTAATACTCGGCCAGACGTGGCGCAGAATAGGCGTCGAGGCGGTCAAAAATCTTTTTGTCGCCGACATTGATCTGGCCTTTTTGCAGGACGCTGGGCACCGGCACGACCACGGCAAATTCTTTCAATTCACCTTTGTAGTCGTTCAACATGCTGACCACGGTTTTGTCGCCATCACGGACGACGATGACCTGCGAGGCCTCGTTGAACAGATTGGCGTCAGCCTTGCCGACGTAGAAGCCGCAAAACGCCTGCGCTGTGCCAATTGTTACGGTCAACGCGCTAAAAGCCAGTATTTTTTTCATCAATTCCTCCGGGGGTAAGCATGATTAACGCATCATACCCGCCGGCGGAGGACAGTTATTCGCTCGAAAGCAGGTCGCGCACGACGGCGCTGTTTGGCTCAGTAATGCCCATGTGGCGATAGACGGCAGGTGTGGCGATGCGGCCACGCAAGGTGCGTTGCAGATAGCCCTGCTGGATCAGGTAGGGTTCCAGCACGTCTTCAATCGTGTCACGCGCCTCGCCAATCGCGGCAGCGATGTTGTCCACACCAACCGGGCCACCGCCGAACTTGTCGATGATGGCTGAGAGCAGCTTGCGGTCCATCAAATCCAGCCCGGCTGAATCCACGTCGAGCATGATCAGCGCCTTGTCGGCGACCTGACGCGTGATGTTGCCGTCGGCCTTGACCTCAGCGTAATCACGTACGCGGCGCAGCAGGCGGTTGGCGATACGTGGCGTGCCGCGTGAGCGTTTGGCAATTTCCAGTGCACCTTCGGGGTCGATCGGTGCATTGAGCAAGGTAGCCGAGCGCAGGACGATACTTTGCAACTCTTCTGCGGTGTAAAACTCCAGACGGGCGACGATGCCGAAACGGTCGCGCAGTGGGTTGGTCAGCATGCCGGCGCGAGTCGTGGCGCCAACCAGTGTGAATGGCGGCAAATCCAGTTTGACCGAACGTGCTGCTGGACCCTCACCGATCATGATGTCGATCTGGAAATCCTCGAGCGCTGGGTAGAGAATTTCCTCAACGACCGGCGACAGGCGATGGATTTCATCAATGAACAGCACATCGTGCGGCTCAAGATTGGTCAGGATGGCAGCCAGATCCCCTGCCCGCTCCAGCACCGGGCCGGAAGTCGAGCGCATATTGACGCCCATTTCGTGGGCAACGATGTGGGCCAGCGTCGTTTTGCCCAAACCCGGCGGGCCGAAAAGCAAAACGTGGTCGAGTGACTCACTGCGGTTTTTAGCGGCCTGAATGAAAATTTCCAGCTGTTCGCGGATTTTGACCTGGCCGGTGTAGTCGGCCAGCCGTTTGGGGCGCAGCGCGCGTTCGAGTGCTTCTTCCTGTGCCGATTTGGTTTGTGGCGCAATGATGCGGTCAACCGCAACCAGTTTGTCGGTTTCTATCATGCGACATCTTCCTCCTCACGCGTCCAGCGGCTGAACAGCATGTGGCCGAGGGCGAGCAGAACCGGGCCGAGAAAGATGCCGATAAAGCCAAAGACCAAAATCCCGCCGAGTACGCCAAGGGCGATGAGCAGAATGGAAATCCCCGAGCCGCGCGCCATCAGGAAGGGTTTGAGGAAATTGTCGATACTGCTGACGACGAGAACACCCCAAATCACCATAAAAATCGCCCAGCCGAGTTGATCCTGAGTGTACAACCAGGCCGCAGCGCCGCCCCAGATGAGCGGTGGGCCAATCGGGATCATGGACAGGAAAAATGTCGCAAAGCCGAGTAAAGGTGCCTGCGGAACGCCGGCAATGAGGAAGCCGATCATCGCCACCGTACCTTGTGCGGCAGCGGTGCCCACCAGGCCGAGCATGACACCAACGACCGTACCTCGTGCCTTGTCGAGCATTTCCTCGCCCAGCTCACCGCCTAGCTTGTGGGCGCCAACGTAGAGCGCATGGCTCAATACAGCCCCATCGCGGTACATGAAAAATACAACGAAAAGCACCAATGCCAGCTGGAGCAAGCCATTGGCCGCAAAGCTGCCAATTGACAGCGCAAATTGCCGGGCCGGGACAATCAGGGAGGTGAGCAAGGCGCTCATTTCGGTATGGTTGGTCGTCACGCGGCGCCAGAAGCTGGCGATTTCAACGCCGAAAAACGGAATACCGCTTAGCCAGTCCGGTGCCCTTTTGGGCAGCCCACGTTCAACGTAGGGTCGTGCTAAATCAACCAAGGCTTCGGTGCCACTGGCAAGGCTGCCGGCGAGAAAAATCATCGGCAGCAGCATGACCAAAACCAGCAGCAGGGTCATCAGGCTGGCGCCCAGCCAATCGCGCCCACCCAGGCGTGGCAGCAATTTTTCCGTGTAAAGCGGCCAGGTGCAGATCCAGATGACAAAGGCGAAAAGAACCGCGCCGATCATCGGCCACAGCACCGCGATGCAGCCAATAATCAGCAGCACCACCAGCGCAACCTGCGCCAGCCGTTTGGGGTTCTCTTCGTTGAACATCAGACCTTGGACAACAGTTTGAGCGCCTGACGGATGCCATCCGAGGTGCCAATGTCTGCCGGCAGCGCCGTCATTGCCGAGGCGGCTTCTTTTTCGTTGTAGCCGAGGGCGAGCAGGGCGTTGGAAATGTCCTGTTTTTCGTCGTTGACCGTAACATTTAAAGAAATGCCGGTGGTTTCGGCCAGTTTGCCCTTGAGTTCGAGCAACAAACGCTCGGCGGTCTTTTTGCCGATGCCAGGAATTTTTATCAGCCGGCCAAGTTCCTGCTGCGCGATGGCGGCTGCCAGATCGCCTACCGACAAGCCGGAAAGCACCGATAGCGCCGTGCGTGCGCCGATGCCCGAGACTTTGAGCAACTGGCGAAAGGCAAAACGCTCGGCTTCGGTCAAAAAACCATAGAGGTAGTGGCCATCTTCGCGCACCGCAAAATGGGTGAGCAAGGTGGTCTTCTCGCCGCTCGCTGGAAGGTTGTAGTAAGTGCTCATCGGCACGTCCAGTTCATAGCCGACGCCGCCCACGTCTAGGACGATCTGCGGCGGATTTTTTTCGGCGAGCTGGCCGGTCAGTCTTCCAATCATGGGTGGTCCAGATACTGTATGTTAAAACAGGTTCTCATCCTATCAGTCGTCCGCCACGAACGCGATACCCTGTGGTCGAAAGAGCGCCCAAACCTTGCCCGCCGTGCGCATGGCAAATCGCGCAGGCCAGCGCGTCGGCGGCATCGGCGGTGGGGGCGCCGGGCAGGTTTAAAAGCCGGATGACCATGTGCTGGACTTGATCCTTGGTCGCCTTGCCCTGCCCGACCACGGCCTGTTTGATCTGCAAAGCCGTATATTCCGCGACCGGCAAATCGGCGTGAACCAGCGCACTGATTGCTGCGCCGCGCGCCTGCCCGAGCAGCAAGGTGGATTGCGGATTGACGTTCACAAACACCTTTTCCACCGCTGCCTGAGTTGGCTGGTAGGTGGCGATGACTTCGCTGATCCCGGCAAAGAGGGTCTTGATGCGCTCAGGCAGCATCAGTTTGTCGTTTGACTTGATGCAGCCACTTGCGACATAAACCAGATCCTTGCCGTGGATTTCGATCACGCCAAAGCCGGTGATGCGTAGGCCGGGGTCGATGCCGAGCAGGCGCGGGACGATCATTTGGGGCGCGCCACGAGATAAACGCCGCTGACGGCGAGCAACATGCCAATCGTTGCGGTCAACGTCAGATTTTCGCCAAAAATTACGAAGGCGATCAGGGCGGTCATCGGTGGGGTGAGGTAAAACAGGCTCGCCACATTGACTGCGCTACCGCTACGAATCAGCAGGTTCAAGAGACTAATCGCGCCAAGAGACAAAACCAGAACCAGCCAGCCAAGGGCGAAGGCGAATTGGCCCGTCCATTCGATCCGATAGTCCTCAAACAGAGCGACGGCGATGGCGGTGACGATGGCGGTGGGTACAAACTGGATGACAGAACCGGTACGCAGATCGAATTTGGCGCAAAACCGTTTCTGGTAAAGCGTGCCGGCGGTAATGCCAAGTAGTGCAATCACGGCAGGGGTCAGCATCGGCCCCAGCGCTGCCGCTTCACCAAACTTGCCGGAAACGACCATCGCCACGCCGACAAAACCAAGCGCCAGCCCGGCCCATTGCCGGCCATCTACCTTTTCACCGAGCAGCCAGCCGGCGCCGAAAGCCGTCAGCAAGGGTTGCATGCCCACCACCAGCGCCGTCACGCCGGCGGGTAGCCCGTGCTTGATGGCCACAAAAACCCCACCAAGATAAACCGCATGAACCAGCAAACCAGAAACACCAATGTGCACCCATTGCATCGGAACTTTTGGCCACGGGGCGCGGGTAGCCAAAGCAATCACCGTCATCAGGCTGATGACAAAGCCGTAACGGGTGAGCAAAAAAGAGAGCGGCTCGGCATAAGGTAGGCCGTATTTGGCCCCAATGAAGCCGGTGCTCCAGAGAAAAACAAAGAGAAAAGGGTAGAAGCGCTGCATCAGCCGGCCAGCGCTTTAGTCGTCAATCGCAAGTTGCCGTACAACTGGCCGGGTTGGCCTTGCAAGCCTTCTCGTTATCGACGGCGCAGGCCGCCTTGGTGCGATAAGTCAGGCGAACGTTGTTGGCGTAACTGCAAACCAGCTTGTTCAGCTTGCCCTGGCGCTCAACTGCCATCGTCGACACCTTGCTTGCTTTCAACTGCTCAGCCGGCAGCGCGCAGGAGATATATCCGCTGAAAACGCTATCCTTCGATTCCCACATCGCGACATTTTTCATCTCGCGATAGTCTTCGTATTTGATGCAGGAATCGGTTTGGTTGGCGTAGGCCTTGGCCGTGTCGCTGCAAAAGCCGTTATAGGTGAATTTCAGCTCTTCCTCGGTCGGGCAGGCGTTGACTTGAACAGCGCCGGCCAGATCCGGGCAGGTCATGCTGCCGGCTGTCGCGGCCATGCTGATGGCTACCAGTAGCAGGCCCATTGAAAGCTTACGTTTATTCATCGATCACCGCCGTTGTGTAGATTTCCTGCACATCATCGAGATTTTCCAGCGCGTCGAGCAGCTTCTGCATCTTCACGCCATCTTCACCGGCAAAAACATTTTCACCTTCCGGCTTCATCGTCACTTCACCAAATTCCGGCTTGAAACCGGCGGCTTCCAGCGCATCCTTGACTGCCATGAAATCATTCGGCGGGGTTAGCACCTCAATCGAACCGTCGTCATTGGTCGCCACATCATCGGCACCCGCTTCAATCGCCGCATCCATCAGCGCCGCTTCGTCGGTGCCGGGGGCGAAAATCAACTGACCGCAATGCTTGAATTGGAACGCTACGCAACCGTCGGAGCCCATGTTGCCGCCGTACTTGGAAAATGCGTGGCGCACTTCAGCCACCGTGCGTACCTTGTTGTCAGTCAGGCAATCAACCATGATCGCTGCCCCGCCGAGGCCGTAGCCTTCGTAGCGAATCTCGACGTAATCAACACCCTCTAGCTCGCCTGTGCCTTTCTTGATCGCCGTGTCGATCTTGTCCTTGGGCATATTGACGCCCTTGGCTTTATCGACCGCAACGCGCAGACGTGGGTTGAAGTTGATGTCGCCGCCGCCCATCTTGGCCGCGACGGTGATTTCCTTGGCAATTTTAGAGAAGGCGGCACCGCGCTTCTCGTCCTGACGGCCTTTGCGATGCTGAATATTGGCCCACTTACTATGTCCCGCCATCGCGGATACCTTTCACAAAAGTATTCAATGAAACGAAACCCCGGATTTTACTCGACGCAGCGATATGCGTGGCAATCCGGAGAACTTGTCCTGGCCGCTAACTGTCTTATCCTGATACGGGATGAAATCGGTTGGGTGCGCAAATTGAATATGCTCTGTGTAGCACCCCTGAAAATTATTCAATGAAGTGACCGGTGTCACATCGGGTGCCAGTTCCAGTGTCGCATAATAATGACCATGAAATCAGTTCGTAACGCCTCGTTTTGGATTGCGGCAATTGTCCTCCCGGGAGGAGTGTTGTTGCTTACGCCCATGCTGCTAAGGGCGGCAAGGCGGTTTCGAGCCAGATTCCCGCGGCACTCAGCCCAGTAACGAAAACGCCATCCAACGGAATAGCCTGTTGGTAGTGCTCAATGCAGCCAATATGATGGTCTGACACCTATCCAGTAGAAGATTTCTGTCGATTGCTCAATCCCTTTGAGCATGGATGCAGTCGCATCGGCGGCTAAATTTTGGCCGGCCAGGACATTCTTGCGCCAGTGTGAAATAGTTGCGTTTTCACCGCCTTGGACTTAATGTGAAAATATATGCGGGGTGAAGCTATCTCGGGGACTAAATTCAATAATGAAGGCTTGGCTATGTTCAAAGCAATTCGTACTTCAACAATTCTCTCTACTCTGCTCTGTGGGTACTCCGCAATAGTTGGGGCACAGTATGAGTTTGGGGCCGTCGAAGATGCAACAGCGATGGCGACCACTGCTGCTGCGCCGAAAAGCTCTGCGATTAAAACGGTGACCAACTTCTCCCAAGCCTTGCGTTGTATGGATGAGCTTTTTTTGGCCTACGGCAAGCAGGGTATTGTATTGACGTCGACGGGAATACCCGATGAAACCGGCAAGGTACGGACGGGTACCAAAGAAATGCTGATCACTGCAGTTGCAAAAATGACCGTGAAAAGCAACGCCTTTGAGTTCATCGATTTCCACGCTGGTGGTGATGACTTGCAACGTCTGTTTGAGGCCAAGGGCGATCAGTATCGCAAAGTGCCGGATTACTACATCCGTGGCTCGATTACACAAATGGATGACAACACAATTCGCAAGGGTAGTGGCTTTGGTTTGGCTGCCGCATTTTTTGACTTTGGTGCCTCGACAGATGTGGCTTACGACGTGATCAGCATGGATATGAGTATTGGAGATGCGGCGTCGCGAAAAATTTTGCCTCAGACCAGTGGCTCCAACACCATGGTCATCATGAAAACCGGTAAATCAGGCGAGGCTGGCGGCAAGGTAGGCAAGGTGGGTTTTTCTTTCAATCTTGACTTTAGCCGCTCAGAGGGTTTGGGAGCCACGACTCGAGCCTTGTTGGAGCTTGGTTTGATCGAAACCCTAGGCAAGTTTACTCAGGTCCCCTATTGGCGTTGCCTGGATGCAGATATCACTAACCCGGTTATTCGCGAACAGGCACTTGAGACTTTCGATATGCTCAAGGAAAACGAAAGGATTACCTTTATTCAGCGCAAGCTTGGTGGCAGTATGAATCGCTATAAGGGGCCCATGGATGGAAAAATGAATGAAAGCCTGAAGGAAGCCATTCTTGAGTATCAGGCAGAAAACAGTTTGATTGCAGACGGGCGGATTAATTTTGATCTTTATGCTGCCTTGCTTGACGATGTGCAGAATGTTCTTGCTTACGCACCGTCCACGCCTCCTGCTAAAAGTGCGGCTTATCGCCCGCCTAGTGGTTCGGCATCGGCACCGGCACCGGCGCCGGTCGCTGCTCCAACTCCTGCAGCCCCAACATCGGCAACGAGCTCTGTTTTCAGAGTGAATCTTGATAGTGATCGCGGTACTCGTCCAACCTATAAGGTCGGTGATTTTCTTAATATGTCGCTATCGCTTTCGGGTGATGGTGCTGTTCATTGTTATTACGAAGACACTGGTCGTCAGGTGGCGCGAATTTTCCCCAATCAATTTTTTGGGAACCCGACATTACGCGCTGGCAGCACCATACGCTTACCCAGTGGAGGGTTCAAAATTCGCTTTGATCAGGCAGGGAAGGAGCGCGTAGCGTGCATAGGTGCTGACCGGGATATGGTTGTACCCGGCAACCTCAAAGGCGCAAGAGATTTGAGTCCGCTGCCCGTGAATTCTCTGGATGATGTTATCACCCGATTCCGCCAGGCCAATCCAGCTGCTGTTGTAGGCGCAATAGACGTCACGGTGACGCGTTAATCAGGCATTTCAAGATGCGACCAAAAGTCCTCGATCGTGCAGTTTTTTTCGCTTCGATGTCTTTAATGACGGGGTCTGTAATGGCCGAGTTGATTGTTGCACCGGAAATAGGGGGATCGAGGCCATCAAATGCGTCGTCACAACGCGAGCGGGCGGGTGCTTACCAAAATGAAGCGCCAGTGAATACCGAAGATGATGACTACGGTTTGCTGTCCCCTCGCGGTGGGGCTCCGGTCGAAGATAAAGCTTATGAAAATCGCGTCAAGGCGAAAGCGTATCAGCAGTCAGGAGAGGGTATTCCGCAGCCGCTGCCTGCCGCCGTTCTTGGTGTCGAGGCCGCGCAACCTAGATCGACCGAGCAGCGTCATCGAGCCAGGGCATATACGGGGAGTGGAAATGGACAGAATATTGACCTCAGTCATGTGGGGCGAGATGGGATTCCGCTCGTGAACTGTAGTGATGTTGATAATGTTTCGGGGCGCATAGGGGATGACACTCACTCAGGGAGTGTGGTTCACATCATCCGCCAGGGGCGGCAGATAAAGGTTCGTTGCCAATGATGTTTTCATGTCAACCGAAATGTTGGTTATAGCGTTATTTAGATGAATCTGACTTTACATCTTGAATTGGCGGTCAATAATGAAATCATCAGCATTCCTGATTTTTGCCTTGCTGGTGCCTTGGGGGGCTTGGGGGCAGGCTACTGTGGATCTCTCGAGTGTGGGGGTGAAGGTGCAGGCTGGTGGTAAGCGGAGTGTCGCCGCAAATACGGCGGGAGCCATAGATTCTGATGTTCAGATGGAAGGGGTGGCGGTCATTAATGGAGATGTGTTTATCGATGGCGAAGTGGTTCCCAAAGGTAAAACAACATTTACTGGCAAGATATCTGGCAAGGTATATCTGATCAAGTGGGGGAAAGACGGCAATGTCGAAGTTCGGGAGAAATAGCTTAGTTGTGCTCCTGGTGTTTGGTTTGTTAAGCGCCAGTGCCCAAGCGGTGGTTATTGTCGATTATGCCTCCGTTAGCCCACCTGCCATTGGCTTTGGAAATCGTTCCATGCCGGGTATCGTGATCCAGTCTGAAACCGAATTTCAAATGCAGCGTGCACGAGCTTGGCATGGTTATCAGCGTACTGACCCAAAAACAGGCGCCATGCTGGTCTATCCGGCCCGGGTCGGGGCGATTGGCTCTCCTACTTCCTCGCGGCAGGTTGAGATCAGGAATAATATTTTACGAGCCCATGCTTACCGTCTTGAATATAACAAAAGATGACTGAGAGGAGATGGGCGTGGGTGTTATTTTAAATTTATTGGTTAAGTGGTTCAGTGCATTTGCCGGAATAGTGGTGCTCGCCCATTCTGCTTATGCGTTGGAATTCGTAACTGGCGATTTTCAACAAATTTTGAAGTCGCGCACTGAGTCGGTTAGGGTTTGGCAATTGGCCGACAATCCGAATGTGTACATTTTTGATTTTCCTGGGTTGGCACATCAGGGGCGTAGTTTTAATCGGGTCACCCAGTTTACTGAGCAGCAGGGTAGCGAACCTTATCCCAAGGTACTTAATAATTCTGAACTGAACCGCTACTACGAGGCCGTACGGCGCACACAAGCTGATTTTGCATTCGGTCACGATGTTTTGATTTCTGAAATGGTTCAATTTTTTAATTTTGCTTCGCGAGACAAAATTGAATTAAATTCCGAAGAAATTGAAATCCGTGATTTTCTGATCGAACAGGGTTTGGTTCGTTTCTGGCGGGGGTTTTATCAAGCGATGAAGCCCGATGTGGTTATCTTGGCCATCCCGCAGACTCAGGATCGCAAACTTAGCGAGCCGATGATTACTGAAGGAGCCCGCTACGTCATATTGATGCATGAGCTAGCACACGGTGAGTATTATTCAAATACTTACTACTCAAAATATTGTCAGCGTTTCTGGTATGAAACGCTTTCCGAGAGTCAGCGAGAAGCATTTACCCGCTTTTTGGCTTCGTTCAATTATGCAGTCCACAATGAGGAACTGCTGATTAATGAGATGCAGGCCTATCTGATGTTTACGCATGACCCTAAGTCGTTTAGTGCGCGTAAGCTTGGCGTCTCAGATGCTGAGTTGCAGTCGATGCGTGATGCCTTTCGCCGTGGGCGTCCTCCAACACGTCTTCCCCTCTTTCCCTTGGGAGGCATCTGATGTCTAGAGTGGTATTGATTTACCTTGCTACCATTTTTATCTCATTTCCTGTTGCTGCGCAGGTTAGTCAGCGCACCAATATCAAGGGAAATACCGAGATTAATGCGACTACGAAAAATATGACTGCTATCGCAGCGGGTGAGGGTAATGTGGCAAAAAATCGCGTTGGTGTAGTGCAAGGAGAGAAGCGCGGCGACACGAAAATTAATGTGGTAACGGGAAATATTACGACCATAGCAGTGGGGCGAAACAGAAAAGCTTGTACCAATATTGGAGGAGTTGTCAGCGATGAGTGCAAATAAATTGATATCTGGCATGCTGCTTGTTTCAGCCAGCATGTTCGTGGTAGCTGCGGCCAATGCTGTGCAGGGTCTGGATGCTTCAGGACAAACCAAGGTAAATGGTGCAATGGCAAAGCGTTGGTCTGAGCAGGCGAAGGGTAGTGCCAAGACCCCGACCGACGAAAAGCGCGTTGTCAACTACGGGAGCAAAAAACAAGGTACTTGTAACGTCAATGTCGGAACGCAGCAGCAACCTACTCGTCCAGGCCAGCGCGCGCCCAAGGATATTGTGGTTACAACCAAAGAGGTAATCAATGTTTGTAAGTGAGGATGGAATGAAAAAGATTTCAGGAGTTAAGTTGTCGCGACTGGCGACTATTCTGGCGGTCTCCTTGTTGAGTTTTGGGTTAGCGCAAGCGGCATCGGATGACGAGAAGCTGAGGGAGCTTGAGCGAGCCATGAATGCGCCCTCTGAGGCCGGCATGGTTAAACCGAAAGCGCGTACTCGGGCAATCGTTTTCGATAGCCAGCCACAGACGAGTACTGAATCCCCTGCATCCGTACCCGCTGTGGCGGATGGTCGTGACTGCGCCAGACTGCCAGCAGAAGTGAAATCGATCGCGGTTGATTTTGCAATTCAGTTTAATGCGGGAAGTGCGACCGTGTCGTCAGCTTCCCAGAACACCCTGGATCAAATTGCCAAGGTGCTGGCGTTATCGCCAGATCGATGTGTGATCGTTGAAGGCCACACTGATTCTACTGGTAATTTTGATATGAATATGGAATTATCACGAGATCGTGCCAATTCCGTCGTCAATTTTATTTCGTCACGAAATGGTATCGATCGTAAGCGGCTTGTACCAGTAGGTAAAGGCCCGACCGATACTTTAAAGAACCTCGATACGCGCGATCCGAAGAATCGTCGCGTGGTTTTCAAGGTGGTAACAGGTTGATTTACCCCGCTGTATTTTTTAACCCGCTTAGGAGATTCACATGCGTTTAATTTCTATCATGATTGCTGCTGCTGTTATTTCTTCCCCGGTCTTCGCCCAGCAGGCTCAGCGTTCCAGCAATCCACAAGGCGTTCAGATCCAAGGCAATACCAATATTACTGCTGAAAACAAAAATGTTGCTGCCGTTGCTGTTGGTGAGGGTAACACTGCCAAGAACACGACTGGTGCCATCAAGGGCGGTACCCAAATTCAAGGCAACACCAATATCAAGGCCAAGCAGACTAATGCAGCTGCTGTTGCTGTCGGCAAGAACAACACTGCAGCCAATGAAGCAGGCGTTATTGGCGGTAAGTAATTAACTGATATTGGCCTTTCTGGTCAAACCAGTTAAAAATAACGGCTGGTCGGAGATTTCCGACCAGCCGATTTCTTTTTGTGAGCGGAGAATCATGAGCGAACCCCTATACCTTGCCAAATCCGAAGGCGACTACCCGGCCCTGCTGCCGCAGATGGCCAATCGGCATGGTCTGATTACTGGTGCGACCGGCACTGGCAAGACCGTAACATTGCAGTCTATGGCTGAGCGCCTTTCCTATGCCGGGGTGCCGGTGTTCATGGCGGATGTGAAGGGTGATTTGTCTGGGGCCGGGGCGGCGGGTAATCCGTCGGAGAAGCTCTTGGCACGAATCAAGGATTTAGGCCTGGAGGGCTTTCAGCCTTACGCCAATTCGGTGGCTTTTTGGGATGTCTTTGGTCAAGGCGGCATTCCGGTGCGGGCGACGGTGTCTGACATGGGGCCGCTGCTCTTGGCACGTTTGCTTGATCTCAACGATACACAAACTGGCGTTTTGCAGCTGATTTTCAAAATTGCGGATGATCAGGGTTTGCTGCTCCTTGACCTCAAAGACTTGCGTGCCATGGTTCAGCACGTAGGTGAAAATGCCAAGGAATTTACCACCGAATATGGCAACGTCTCGTCAGCCTCGGTGGGCGCCATTCAGCGCGGTTTGTTGACACTCGACGAACAGGGCGGTGATCAGTTTTTTGGCGAGCCCATGCTCGATATTCATGACCTGATGAAGGTGGATGAAAGTGGTCGTGGCGTCATCAATATCCTGCATGCGGATAAATTGGTGCAAGCCCCGGCGCTCTACTCCACTTTCTTGCTCTGGCTGCTGGCGGAATTATTTGAGCAACTGCCGGAAGCCGGCGACCTCGACAAACCCAAGCTGGTTTTCTTTTTCGACGAAGCGCATTTGCTCTTCAGCGACGCACCGCAGGCTTTGACCGACAAGGTTGAGCAGGTGGTTCGCCTGATTCGCTCCAAAGGGGTAGGCGTCTTTTTCGTGACCCAGAACCCGCTGGATGTGCCGGAAAAAATTCTTGGTCAATTGGGCAACCGTGTGCAGCATGCCCTGCGTGCCTTTACGCCGCGCGACCAAAAGGCGGTGCAGTCAGCAGCGCAGACTATGCGTGCCA
>JAQTZQ010000015.1:0-11461 GCA_028687645.1 Rhodocyclaceae bacterium | reverse complement strand
CAGAACCCGCTGGATGTGCCGGAAAAAATTCTTGGTCAATTGGGCAACCGTGTGCAGCATGCCCTGCGTGCCTTTACGCCGCGCGACCAAAAGGCGGTGCAGTCAGCAGCGCAGACTATGCGTGCCAATCCAAAATTTGATGCGGCAACAGCGATCACTGAGTTGGGTGTTGGCGAAGCACTGGTTTCCTTCCTCGACGAAAAGGGCCGCCCGACGATGGTTGAGCGTGCCTTGATTTTTCCGCCGGCTTCGCGACTTGGCCCGCTGACGGCTGATGAACGCAAGGCGCTGATTCAGGCTTCACCGCTGCTCACTACCTATGGTCAGACGGTCGACCGCGAATCTGCATATGAATTTTTGCGCGGTAAACCTGCAGAAACTCCAGTGGTTCCCGGTGCCATACCCGCACCAACTGCCGCTGGTAGGGTTTTGAATGAAGGTGATTGGGGCCATCACTCAGGGCCGTCGGCTCAGCCACCTCGTGAGCAGCGCCCGCGCACTCAAGCGCCTGTGCAGGAGTCGACGGGTGGTGGCTTGTTCGCAAGTCTTGGAGAGATGTTGACCGGTAGCACCGGCCCTCGTGGCGGCAAGCGTGAGGGGATTATCGAAGCGGCAGCGAAGAGTGCAACACGGGGCATGGCGGGTACGGTTGGGCGTGAAGTGGGTAAGCAACTGTTGCGTGGTGTGCTCGGTTCTCTGTTGGGGGGAAGGCGTTAAATTTTGGATTTGTAGGGTAATATAAGCATTCAATGATTAATCCTTGGAGTCCCCATGAAAAAGCTGATTGCCCTGCCCTTGTTGCTTGCAGCCTTTGCCGCTCAGGCCGCAGATATTGAAGCATTGACCACCGATACGCGTAAAACAGTACTTCCGGTGCTGCCCAAAGTAATGACCGCGATGCAGACAGCGGTTGCGGAAAAGGGTTTGGTAGAGGCGATTCCAGTTTGCAAGGAAACGGCACCCGAGTTGATCAAAGAGAAGCGTAAGGAAACCGGCTGGGATATTCGCCGCGTCAGCCTCCAGATGCGCAATGCCGAGCGTGCCAAGCCGGATCTTTGGGAAGCCAGTCAACTGGCTGATTTCAATATTCGTGCGGCCAATGGCGAAAAGCCCGAAACGCTTGAAAAGAGCGAGATAGTCACAATCAACGGCAAGCAGGTTTTCCGCTATATGAAGGCCTTGCCGGTTGCTGATGCCTGCCTCAAGTGCCATGGCCCGGTGGCGGGTATGGATGCCGGGCTGAAGGCTGAATTGATCAAGCATTACCCACTGGATCAAGCTACCGGCTATGCCAAGGGGCAGATTCGCGGCGCTCTGACCGTCAAGCGGCCGCTCTGATATTTGCCTGACCCTTGCCTGCCAGATGCGCCAGTAACGCACTGGCGGCGGGGCTCAGGGCGCTACGCGAGCGGATGCAGAGTTGCAGGTCGCGCGGTGCCCAAGCGTCGTTAATTTTCAGGGCTTTTAGGCCGTCGACCGTAATGATTGACGAATTCGGCACCATACCGATGCCAACGCCCGCTGCAACCATCCGGCAAACCGCATTGAAGCTGCGCACCTGAATCCTGACGTCGAGCCTGCCGCCTAGTTGGTTTGCGGCGTTCATCATGAAGGTGTGAATGGCGCTGCCGGCGTGCAGACAAACAAAAGGCTCGGCCAGAACGTCGGCAAAATTCACCTGCTCGCCAGCGGCGAGCGGATGCGTGGCAGGAACGATCAGCACCAGCCGGTCTTGCCGGTAGGGTTGGGTTTCCAAGCCGATCAAATCACCTTCAGCGGCGACGACACCAATCTCCACTTGCCCAGCGGCCACTGCCTGAATAATGGCCGGGCTTGGCTGTTCTTCAAGGCTGACGCGAATGCGCGGATGTTCGCGCAAGAAATCACCCAGGTCTTCCGGTAAAAAGCAGTTGATGGCATTGGTATTGGCAAAAACCGTGACCTGACTGTTGAGTCCGCTGGCGTAGGGCGCGAGGTCAGCGTGCATCTGTTCGAGCTGGGCGAATACCTGACGGGCGTGGCGCAGTAGTGATTCGCCGGCGGCGCTTGGCGTCAGTCCGCGCGCATGGCGGGCAAACAGCGCGACGCCCAAGGTGGCTTCGAGCTGCGTCAAGCGATGGCTGGCCGATGAGGGCGCGAGGTGGATACGCGCCGCTGCGCGGGTCAGGCTGCCGCTATCGGCAATTGCCATAACCAGTTTCAGGTCGGGAAGGTCGTAGACCATGGTTTCGTCTCCATCGAACGGTGAGTTTGAATATTACCAATTGCAATACGCTGTGGTGGCGTATTCAATAGCGTGGTGATCAGAACTCATCGGAAATGACTTTGGAAAAAACGAACGCCTGGAAAGAATCTGCTGCCACAGGTGCTGCTTTGGCACTCCTGGCGGCGCTCGGCTTTTCATTGAAAGCGATATTCGTCAAGCTCAGTTATCCGTACGGTGTTGATGCCATCACCCTGCTCGCCTTGCGCATGGGTTTTTCTCTACCGTTCTTTTTGTGGGTTGGCTTACGCGAGCAGCGGGCCGGCGATCGTCTCGCGCGCGGTGATTGGGGGCGGCTGTTTCTGCTCGGCTGCTTTGGCTATTACGGCGCGAGCATTCTCGATTTCTGGGGGCTGGAATATATTTCAGCCGGCCTTGAGCGGCTGATCCTGTTCACCTACCCGACGCTAACCATCCTGATCGGCGTGTTGTTTCAAGGCAAGCCATTTTCCCGGCGCGAAGGCCTTGCGCTGGTGCTTTGCTACAGCGGCATTGGCTTTGCCTTTATCCATGATCTCGGCTTGAGTGATGCGCGTGACGTCTGGATTGGCGGTGCGCTGGTTTTTGCCTCCAGCATTTCGTATGCGATCTACCTGTCGGGCAGTGCGCCGATGATCGCCCGCATCGGGGCGATGCGCTTCGCGGCCTTGACCAGCCTGATGTCCTCGGCGGTGACTTTGCTGCATTTCCTCGGCACGCATTCGTTCACCGCTTTCGTCCAGCCGCTGCAGGTTTACGGCTGGGGTTTGGCGATGGCAATTTTTGCGACCGTCGTCCCGGTTTTTGCCCAATCCGCAGCGATCCGCCGACTCGGTGCCGGGCGTTCATCGCTGATCACCATGGTTGGGCCGCTGCTCACCATCGGTTTTGGCTGGTGGTTGCTCAATGAGCAGATTTCGCTGGCGCAGATCGTTGGCGCGGCGCTGGTTGTGCTTGGGATACTCATCGTCAGCCGCAAGTGATCATCGGCGCTTCAGGTTAGAATCGGCGGCATGATTGGAATCCTCCTGATTACCCATGGCAGCTATGGTGAAGCGTTGGTACAGAACGCTTGCCATGTGCTCAACAAACGACCGATCCAGCTCAATCAGCTGGGCGTTTCAGCGCAGGATGATCCGCTGGATTTGTTGCCGCTGGCGCGTGAGATGCTCAAGCTGGTGGATAACGGCAAGGGCGCTTTGGTGCTCACCGATATCTTTGGCGCATCGCCGGCCAATCTGGCAATGAAATTACTGGTGCCGGGGCGCATTGAGGGAATCGCCGGGGTCAACTTGCCGATGCTGCTGCGCGCGCTGAACTATCGTGAAAAAGGCATGGATATTCTGCTGACGCGAGCTGTTGCCGGTGGCCGGGATGGCGTGTTCAATATGCAGGATCATTAGCGGAGCCGCAATGCTGAGCCAGGAAACTGAAATCATCAACAAATTGGGGCTGCACGCCAGAGCCTCGGCCAAACTCACACAATTAGCCGGCAAATTCAAGTGCGAGGTCTGGATGTCCAAGGGCGCGCGGCGGATCAACGCCAAGAGCATCATGGGCGTGATGATGCTGGCCGCCGGCAAGGGCGCCATGGTTACCGTAGAAACCGATGGTAGCGACGAGGCTGAGGCAATGACCGCCTTACTGGCCTTGATTGCTGATTATTTTGGTGAGGGGGAATAAGGCGCCATGAGCTTTACCCTGCATGGTCTGGGTGTTTCCGGCGGCATCGCCATCGGGCGAGCCTTGCTCATGTCGCATGCGACGCTCGAAGTGTCGCATTTGACCATCGCCCCGCGCATGGTGGAGAAGGAACTGGCGCGCTTTGATGCGGCAATCAAGGTGGTCAAGAGCGAATTGCTGGCGATGAAGGAGACGACTGGGGATGCCCCGAGCGAGTTGGGCGCTTTCATCGACATTCACACCATGTTCCTTGAAGACCCGGAATTGGTTGAAAAGCCGCGCGAGATCATCCGTGAACGGCGCTGCAATGCCGAGTGGGCGCTGGTGCAGCAGATGGAGCATCTGGTTGCCCAGTTTGAGCAGTTTGAAGATGCTTACTTGCGCGAACGCAAGTTTGATGTGGTGCAGGTGGTGGAGCGGGTGATCAAGGAATTGCTCGGTCACCCGAGCCGAGCCGTGATGAAAACAGCCAAGGGCGTCACAGAAGAGATGCTGGTGGTCGTCGCCCATGATCTCTCGCCCGCCGATGTGATTGCCTTCAAGGATCACCATTTTGCTTCCTTCGTTACCGATGTCGGCGGCGCCACTTCGCACACGGCGATTCTGGCTCGCAGCATGGCGATTCCCAGCATTGTCGGCCTGGAGAATGCACGGGCACTGATTCGCGATGGTGAATTACTGATTGTTGATGGCACGCGTGGTGTTGTCGTGGTCAATCCCGATCCGCGCGTGCTGGAGGAGTATCAGCTCCGCAAAGACCAGATCGAACTGGAGAAATCCAAGCTAAAGCGCCTCAAAGGGGCTAAATCACAAACGATTGATGCGGTCGACATCCAATTGTTTGCCAATATTGAGCTGCCGGGTGATGTGCCGGCGGCGCTGGAGGCGGGGGCCGAGGGTATTGGCCTGTTCCGTACCGAGTTTTTGTTCCTTGATCGTGGCGATATGCCTGACGAGAAGGAGCAATACGAGGCCTATAAAAAAGTCGTCAAAGGCATGGCTGGCCGGCCCGTAACCATACGTACCTTTGATTTGGGAAACGACAAGGACATTAATCCGGGCTCCACGCTGGGTGACCGGGTAAAGACCAACCCGGCGCTGGGGCGGCGGGCGATTCGCCTGTCATTGTCTGAGCCGCGCATGTTCCAGACGCAGCTACGGGCTATTTTGCGTGCCTCGCGCCATGGCAAGATCAAACTCTTGATCCCCATGCTGGCGCACGCCCATGAAATTGATCAGACCCTGGCGGCGCTGGAGCAGGCCAAGTCCAGTCTGCGCGGTGAGAAGGTGGCTTTCGACGAAGACATTGAAGTAGGTGGCATGATTGAAATCCCCGCCGCAGCTTTGGCGATCGGCCTTTTTTTACGCCGTCTCGATTTTCTCTCAATTGGCACCAATGACCTGATTCAATATACCCTGGCTATTGACCGCTCCGATGAGCAGGTCGCCAATCTTTACGACCCACTGCATCCAGCGGTGCTGATGTTGTTGGCGCACAGTCTGTCGATGGCCGAGAAGGTGAATATCCCCGTTTCGGTATGTGGCGAACTGGCCGGTGACCCGCAATTGACGCGCCTCTTGCTCGGCATGGGCCTGCGCATTTTCTCCATGCACCCATCGCAGATTCTGGAAGTAAAGAGCAAGGTGCTAAAAGCCAATGTGGCTGAAGTGACCCCGCATGTTCGGCGCATGCTGCGCCTGGATGAGCCGGGCAAGTTGCGCGAGGCGCTGGATAAACTCAACGCCTGAGCCTGTCGTCCAAGGGGCATCAAGGTATCTCCTCAGGTGTGCTAACTTCGGCGCGCGGTCAACGCCGAAAATTGGGCAAAAATAGGTAAGTAGCGCGGGCAGGAGCTCACCCCAAAAGAACCCTCGTGGTTATGGGCTGCGACAATTTGTCGCATTCCTCAAGCTGGCTAAAACATTGACAATTAGCGCTTGCTTAAATACCAAAAAAGATAAGGAGTGTTTCATGGGGTATCGCATTCGTCCGTTGGTGGCGGCCTTGGCTGTCGCCTTTTCCGGAGTCGCATTCGCTCAAACTGGTCCGCAGGTGATGGACACGGTCAGTGTCACCGCCAAGCGAGAGACGCCTTTGCCCAACAGTGCTGGCGCCATGAACGCGGTCGAAGTTGCTGGTCAGCGTGCTTATGTCAGCGATACCGCACAATTGTTGCGTGATGTGCCGGGCGTCAGCCTGAGCACCGGTGGCGGCGTTTCAAGTCTGCCCAACATTCACGGCCTGGCAGATGATCGCCTGCGCATATCGGTGGATGGCATGGATTTCATTGCCTCTTGCCCGAATCACATGAATCCGCCACTCTCCTATCTCAATCCGAACAGTGTCGGCAAAATCAAGGTTTACGCCGGTATCACGCCGGTCAGCGTTGGCGGTGACAGCATTGGCGGCACCATCATCGCGGAAACGCTGGCGCCTGAATTTGCTGCTCCCGGTCAGGGCATGTTGGCTAAAGGCGAGATTGGTGGCTATTACCGCAGCAATGGCGATGCCTTTGGCGTGAATGCCGCAGCTACGGTGGCGACCGAGAGTTTCAACATCAGCTATACCGGTGGTTTGGCCAAGGCGGATAACTACGACGCTGGCGGTAATTTCAAGACACTGAGTGCGACGGGGCGTGTTGGTCATACCTTGCCGCTGGATGAGGTGGGTTCGAGCGCTTACGAGACGCGCACCCATACGCTGGGCTTTGCCCTCAAGGGCGGCAATCATTTGTTGGAGGCCAAGCTTGGCTTCCAGCAGGTGCCGGAGCAGCTTTACCCCAATCAGCGCATGGACATGCTCGATAATGACCAAAAGCGCTTCAATCTGCATTACCTTGGTCAGTTTGACTGGGGCTCACTTGATGCCCGCGCCTATCGCGAAACGGTAGACCACTTCATGGATTTTGGCGCCGACAAGCGCTTCTGGTATGGCAATGGCGCTCCACCGACCGGCTCGGGAGGTTCGGCCGGTTTTGATGGTTTGGGCAATGGTTTTCCTTGTTCACCCGTCGGTACTTCAACCTGTGCCGCCGGGATGCCAATGTACTCGGAAAGCAAGACTACCGGCTTTAATCTCAAGGCCGATGTTGTCCTCAATGAGCAGAACTTTTTGCGTATTGGCGGCTTGGTTCAAAGCTACCAACTTGACGATTACTGGACCGCTTCCGGCGGTGGTATGGCACCGGGCACCTTCCAGAATATCAATCAGGGAGAACGTGATCGGACGGCGGTGTTTGGTGAATGGGAGTCACGCTTCAACCCGCAATGGATGAGCCTGCTCGGCGTGCGCTATGAGCGCGTGGCGTCGGATGCCGGGAATGTTCATGGCTACAGCACTTCGGCTATGGCGATGGGTAATCAGGTGATTGATGCCACTGCCTTCAACGCCCAAAGCCACGAGCGCAACGACAATAACTGGGATGCCACCGCGCTCGCCCGCTATACCGCCAACGCCAATTACGATATCGAATTCGGCTTTGCACGCAAGGTACGCTCGCCCAATTTGTACGAGCGTTACACCTGGTCAACCTGGTCGATGGCGGCGGTGATGAACAACTTTGTCGGTGACGGCAATGGTTACATCGGCAATATCAACCTTGAGCCGGAAAAAGCCCACACCCTCAGCGCCACCTTCGATTGGCACGCCGCTGACCACAACTGGGGTTTCAAGGCGACGCCTTACTTCACCAAGGTTCAGGACTACATTGATGCGATACGCTGCACGCGTAGTGCCTGCAAGAGCATGCCGACCAATGCGACGACAACCAATCAGTTTGTCGTGCTGGAGTATGCCAATCAGTCCGCTCGCCTCTACGGCCTCGACCTTTCCGGCTACATGCCTTTGGGCAAGAGCGTAGCGGGAGATTTCACCCTGAAAGGTTTGCTCAATTACACCAATGGCAAGAACGAGGATACGGGTGACGAGTTGTACAACATCATGCCGCTCAATGCCAAGCTGGTGATTGGCCAGAAATTGTCAGGTTGGGACAATGCCGTTGAACTGGTTGCCGTCAAGGGCAAGGACGACGGTTCTGATGTGCGCAACGAAATCAAAACGCCGGGCTATGGCCTGACCAACCTGCGCGCCAGCTACACCTGGAAGCGGGTGCGCCTCGATTTCGGTGTTGAAAACCTCTTCGACAAACTCTATACCTTGCCGCAAGGCGGCGCTTATGTCGGCCAGGGAACCACCATGGCCACCAATGCGGCCAGCATGCCGTGGGGCATTGGCGTACCGGGTATGGGGCGCTCGCTTTACACCGGCGTGAATATCAAGTTTTAAGTACCATCAAACCCCGCTCGATGGTGCGACAATTTGTCGCATTCCGGGCGGGGGCTATTCTCGGTAGGATGCCTTCATTGCGGAGGGAGAACGCCATGAAAACAAATCAGACCACAGAAAATCAGCCAGAAATGGCGTCTTTGTTGCTTGGCGCAGGGTTTGCGCTGGCTTCACTGATAATTTTGCCGGCGGTGGCGCAACGTATCGGCATGGGTTCCAGTTTGACTATTGCGCTCCGTGGTGCGCTGATGCGGGCAGCTAACCGTTTCTGATTGACGCAGTTTTGAATTTTTAAACTGCGGGGCAGGCGATGAATCTGCCTTTTTGCGGTTTTGCACATGAAAAAAGTAGCACTGATCGGGGCCTCGGTTGCCCTAGCTGTTCTTGTCTTATTTGTCGTACTCAATCTGACCAGCAAATCGGCGCGTGACCCGAAGTTGCCAGCGGGTGCCGATTTTGTCCTGCAATCTGCCGATGGTCCCGTCGATTCAAAAAATTATCGCGGTCAGGTATTGCTGATTTATTTTGGCTATACCAACTGCCCCGACGTTTGCCCGGCCTCTTTGGCTGCGGGTGGGCAGGCGCTCAATGCCTTGACGCCCGAAGAGCGCAAACGGGTCAAATTGCTCATGGTGTCGGTTGATCCGGAGCGCGACAAACTCCAGCACCTCAAGGAATACACGGCATTCTTCCATGGCGAAATGGCCGGTGTGACCGGCACGCCAGCCGAAATTGCCGCACTGGCCAAGGCTTTTGGTGCCGGCTACATCAAGCAGGCGCCGAAGGCAGATGGCAGTTATGCGGTCGATCACACGGTGTCAACCTATGTCGTTGATCCGCAAGGAAAATTGGCGGCGGTGCTTGATCTGGGCGTCTCTACCGAGAAGCTGGTATCTACCATCCGGAAACTGCTTTAGTGCGCCGCCCCTCAACGCTGGCCTTCATTCTGCTCATGGTCATGAGCTTGGGTGTGATCGCAATTTTTGCCCATTCCTGGCAGTTGACCGTAACAGATCAGTCGCGCCTGCAAGCCAATCGAACATTGGTCACCCAGTTGGGCCTGACCGACCTCGCACTGTTCAGCGAATCCCGCTACACCCGCCATCCTTCGCAGGCTGATCTACATTCCGCCTTGCAGGACCACCCCGGTGCCTTCGATCATTTCCCCACCGGCTCGCTGATTTCGCCGCCGGCTCACCTGACTAAAACACATGAACGTCTGGCTGGAAAAACAACGTCACCTGATTGATTTTACGCTGGCCTCGCTGGCCCGGCGTAAAACCAAGAACCTCGGGCTGCTGCTCGCCTACGCCGTGCTCGTCTTCGTACTCGCCTCGCTGATGCTATTCACCCAGGCGCTGCGCAGCGAAGCGACCTTTGTGCTGGCGGGGTCGCCGGAGGTGATTTTGCAACGCATGGTCGCCGGTCGACATGACCTGATCCCGCCCGGCTACATTGAAAAAATTGGCCGAATTCGTGGCGTGCAAAAGCAGGAAGGCCGGCTTTGGGGCTACTACTACGACCCGGTGGTGAATGCCAATTACACCTTTATGGCACGCCCGGCCAATGAAGTCGCCAGCGGCAGCATCATGGTTGGTGCCACCCTGGCGCGGGCACGCGGCCTGGCTGCGGGCAATGTGATTTCCTTCCGCTCCTATTCGGGCAAGCTGTTTGCCTTCAAGGTTTCTGCGGTCTTGTCACCGGATTCCGAGTTGCTGTCAGCCGATCTGGTTCTGCTCTCCGAGGCCGATTTCCGTGCCTTCTTTGAGTATCCAGCCGGCTATTTCACCGATATCGCTTTGTCTGTCGCCAACCCGCAGGAAGTGCGTAAGGTCGCCGAGAAGCTTTCGGCCAGCCTGCCCGATTCGCGCCCTATCCTGCGTGAGGAGGTTCTACGCACCTACCAGAGCGTTTTCGATTGGCGCGAAGGCATCATGCTCACCGTGCTGGCCGGTGCCATATTGGCTTTTGCCATTCTCTCGTGGGAAAAGGCATCGGGACTTTCCGCCGAGGAAAAGCGTGAAATCGGCATCCTGAAAGCCATCGGCTGGGAAACCAGCGACGTCATCCGCATGAAAATGTGGGAAGGAATGCTGATTTCGCTCACCGCGTTTCTGCTCGGTTTCATCGCTGCTTACGTCCATGTTTTCTATTTCGGCGCAGCGGTGTTTGAGCCGGTACTCAAAGGCTGGGCGGTGCTTTACCCGCGCTTTGCCTTGGTGCCGACGGTCGACGGCCTGCAAGTCGCCACGTTATTTTTCTTCACGGTCTTCCCCTACACGGCGGCGGTGCTGGTGCCCATCTGGCGCGCGGCGATTACCGATCCTGACTCGGTGATGCGCGCATGATCGAACTCTCACAAATCAAAAAAGCCTTCAATCAAGGCCAGTCCAACGAATACTGGGCGTTGAATGGCATCGACTTGACGCTGGAGGCTGGCAAAGTCACTGCCTTTCGCGGCCCCAGCGGTTCGGGCAAGACGACTTTGCTGACGCTGGTCGGCTGCCTGTCGCGGCCAACCAGTGGCCGTGTGCGCTTCAAGGGCGAGGATATTTCCGGTTTGCCGGAGCGATTTTTGACCGAAATTCGCCGCCAGAGCTTTGGCTTTATTTTTCAGCAATTCAATTTGATCAAAGGGCTGACGGCCATCGAAAACGTGATTCTGCCGGGCTTTCCGACGGGTCGCCCACGTGCTGAGTTGATTGCGGCAGCCGAACAGATTTTCGAGCAACTCAAACTCAGCCATCGCCGCACAGCCAAAGTGGAATGGCTATCGGGCGGCGAACAACAGCGCGTCGCCATTGCCCGGGCGCTGATCAATAACCCGGAAGTGATCATCGCCGATGAGCCGACCGCCAATCTCGATACGGCTTTATCGCGCGAATTCATGGCGATTCTGGAAGGCTTTACGGCAGCAGGAAAAACTGTATTGCTGACCAGCCATGATCCGTTGGTTGTTGAGTCGGATGCAGTACATCGCGTGATCGGCATGCGCGATGGTTGTCTGGTCGACGCCTAAAATCGATGCTGTTCCAGCCCGCCATCATCGCCCTGCTCATGGCCGCCGCTATCGCGGTGCTGATGCTGAGCGCGGCCACCCCTTTTGCCGTACAAGTCATCCGCCACTGGGATATTCGCAGCGGCTCCGAGCGCCAACTGGATTTCGAGCGCCGCACTTACCTCTTTTCAACGTTACTAACTTTCGTTTTCGTCATCCAGCTTGCCGCCCTGCTGCTCTTCGTTTTCAACGC
>JAQTZQ010000156.1 GCA_028687645.1 Rhodocyclaceae bacterium | reverse complement strand
CCGGCGTAGAATTCAAGGCTGGGCGAATACAGGTAGGCATTTTTTACGAATTGGTTTCTCGATAACTCCAATTTTATCAAATACTTATCGCGTTATTCGCCCTATTTGTGCAAGATCCGGGTTAGGTGACCTGGCCAAGGGCAAGTTCGAATCTCCAACCCATCGCGTTTCATTCTCGGTGATTGAGCAGGGGGTTGATGTCGTATTGAGCGATGCAACCATGGACCGGGATTTTGTTCTTGAGATCCATCCGCAGGGTGTCGAGTCGATCGGGTTGCTGGCAAGTCATGACGATCAATCGGTTGTCGCCTTGAATTTTTTGCCGCCTGCTGAGTCCAGTGATGCCGATGCCAAAGGTAGAAATTTCGTCATGGTGCTCGACTGTTCGGGTTCGATGGCGGGTGACAGCATTGATCAAGCGAAGGAAGGGATTCGCCTGGCGTTGACGAGACTAAAGCCCGAAGACAAATTTGCGCTGATCGGGTTCGGTAGTAACTATCAGTGTTTCCATGATTTCTTGCTGCCAGCGAATCGCAAGAATATCAATCTAGCGCATGAGTTCGTCAAGAATCTGCCTGATATGGGCGGCACTGAAATGATGACCGCGCTTGAAGCCGCGCTGGGCTATTCAACCATCAAGGATGATGGCGTTTCACCGCCTATTGATGTCCTCCTGCTCACCGATGGTGAGGCCTGGGGGGTGGAATCCATGGCGAAAGTTGCCCGATCAGGCGGACATCGCATCTTTACGGTGGGCATTGGTTCAGCCGTTGCGGAGGATGTGGTTCGTACGCTGGCAGACGGGACGAGTGGTGCCTGTGAATTGGTGACTCCAAACGAAAACATGGCAGAACGCATAGAGCGACACTTTTTGCGTATGCGCCAGCCGCGTATTTCAAGTATTGAACTCGATTATGGGCAGGCAGCAGTCTGGGAGACTCGGCCACAGCGGGCAGTATTTGCGGGCGATTCAATCACCGTATTTGCTGCGCTTTCCGGAAAGCCGCCTGCCTCTATAAAGGCGGTGCTTCGTTATGCCAATGCGCAGGCGCGCGAGTATTCAATTGCGTTGCATGAGGCGGATACCTTGGGTGAAGCCTTGATTCGGGTTGGGGCACAGTCGCAATTGCTGACGCTTGAACCGAATGCACGCATGGCTTGGGCTGTCCGTTACCAGTTGGTTTCTGATGAAACTGACTATCTAATTATGGTCGTGCGTGAGGCCGATGAAAAAGCAGACGCATCGCCCGAGCTTCAAGTAGTGCCGCAAATGTTGGCTGCGGGGTGGGGGGGGTCAAGTTCGGTGCGCTATTCAATTGGGTCGCGTGTGAGCGAAGTTTGCATGAGTCCAGTCGGCTACTTAGATGTGCCTGCTGTTTTGCGGTGTTCGACAGCGCGTCAAGCATCATTCGAGATGCCGTTGTTCAGGCGGGCAAAGGTTAGTCGCTCAAATCCGATCGATGAACTGATCAAAAAACTCAATAAGCAGGCCGGTTCCTTCATTCTGGCTTCATTGCCAAAATCTCTGAAGGAATTAGAGTCTCTCGGTATGCCTGCTGATGTCATGAGTATCGCATTCCGTTTGCTGGGAGAGGGGTATACCGAAAGCGAGGTGGTCAATGCCATCCTTCATGGCTTGGCAAACCATCACTGCGGCAAATCCCTGAACAAAAAATTCTGGGCGCTGCTGGCGAAAGAAAAGCGTGTCGTGCTCTCCGAAGAACTTCAGGCAACATTCAAACTTGCTTTTGATGAGTATCTGATGGATGAGCCTCATAGAAATGCGCTTCCGCCTGAGCGTTACGATATCCCGGCCTTTCTGAAAGTGCAGGCCGATTGATATCTCATGGGAACTCATCGGGTGTCAGATGAGTTCTTCCATTTTGTCGCACCACCGTACAAGGGTAAAAATGAGCAACTCACAAATTCAGGGATCGGGGTTGATGAGCGAGATTCTAAAAGGCCTCTCCAAAGCGAAAGAAGTGGTCATTTTTTCGGGGGCGGGTCTGTCGGCGGATAGCGGAATTCCGACGTTTCGTGACGGGGCCAGCGGTTTGTGGGCGAACGTCGATCCAATGGAAGTGGCTAGTATTGACGGGTTCAACCGGGATCCTGAGACGGTTTGGCGTTGGCACCAGGAAATGCGACAGCTGTTTGCCCGTTCTCAGCCGAATGCCGGTCATGAAGCGATGGCCAAAATGGAAATGCTGCTTCAACCCGCCCACGTCTCAATCATTACGCAAAATATAGATGGTCTGCATCAGGATGCTGGCAATACACGCGTGCTAGAAGTACATGGCAGTGCGCGTCGGATTCGCTGTCATCGACATTGCGGATTCGTTGAGTTTTGGGAGATTGATCAACCTGCTCCGCATCAGTGTCCGATTTGCGGGGCCCAGGCGCGACCCGACGTCGTCTGGTTCGGTGAAGCCTTGAACGAAGAAGTGTTTATGGCGGCTGAGCGAATTGCCTCACGGGCGGATGTGTTTTTTGCGGTGGGTGCGTCTTCAGTCGTCCAACCAGCTGCTAGCTTGCCTATGCTGGCCATCAACCACGGGGCAATGGTGATCGAGGTGAATCCCTTTGAAACACCGTTCTCGGCTCATGCGGATTATTCGATCAGGGCTGGTGCCTCGGAATTCTTACCGGCGCTATGCAACGGGATCGGTCGTCGCGGCTGGAAACGTTTATTAGGTTGAGCCTGACAATGGGAGGCTCATATAGCGAGCCTTCTAACCCATAAAATCCACCGCTTGAATCGTTTGTTAGCGGAAAGGGGCGCAAATGCTAGGTGCAATGATTGGCGATATTGTCGGGTCGGTTTATGAATTCAACAATTATCGAGCGAAGGATTTCAATCCGTTTTTCCATCCAAAATCCTCATATACCGACGATTCGATTTGTACGATCGCTGTCGCTGATGCGCTCGTCAGCAATAAATCGCCTGCGCTCGCGCTCAAAGATTGGGGCGAGCGATATTGGCATAACGGTGGGTGGGGGCGTAGTTTCGCGCTGTGGCTAGGATCTGATTCGATGGATCCCTACAACAGTTATGGAAACGGTGCTGGCATGCGGGTAAGCAGTGCCGCATTTCTTGCTACGTCGTTTGATGAAGCGATGCATTTTTCAGATAAGGTAACTGAGGTCACGCACAATCACCCTGAGGGGATGAAGGGGGCAAGGGCTACGACGCAGGCCATATGGATGACCTTACGCGGCGAAGCGCCAGAGGACATTCGACATCAGATCAGTGCGACCTATGCTTACGACTTGAACCGGACAATAGACGAGATTCGCCCGACGTATCGGTTTAATGAAAGCTGCCAGCGCACAGTTCCCGAAGCCATCATCTGTGCCTTGCAGGCAGAGAATTACATTGATGCCATTCGCAGTGCGATTTCAATCGGCGGGGATTCGGATACGCTGGCTGCGATTTGCGGTCCAATTGCTGAGGCTCGTTTCGGTATCCCTG
Source organism: Rhodocyclaceae bacterium (assembly GCA_028687645.1). Taxonomy (GTDB): domain Bacteria; phylum Pseudomonadota; class Gammaproteobacteria; order Burkholderiales; family Rhodocyclaceae; genus Azonexus. Next base: position 5,522 of record JAQTZQ010000156.1, on the reverse strand, counting down.
AAGAGATTGTGATCGAAGGGCTTAGCAAGTTGCCGCAGGACATCCTGCAAGTTTTGCTCGCGACGTATCTCAAAGCCATGGAACGGCAATCACGCCTACAAAATACCAGTCCAGTTTGGATGGACAGTGCGCAGCGCATCATCAAATGCCTCGGCGATCCTTGCGGCATAATCAAAGGATCAAAGCCCGTCAATCAACCACTGGATGACGGTTATCCGTTTTGAGAAATCCGCGACTCTACGCCTACGCAAGATTCATCACGGTCTGCTGTGTGGCCGGGATTTTGTTGCCGCTGATCAGTCATGCATTGCCGAATCCGGATAGCAGTATTGCCTGGATCGTAGACCTGGGTGCGCATTGGCAATGGCTCTACTTATCGGGATTGCTGGTTGCAGGCGGTATAGCGAGTTGGGGCCATAAAGGTTGGGCGAGTGCTTTTCTGGTGGTTCCCATTGTCTGGATAAGCGTCGCGCCTCAGGCGCAGGTGACTACCCAGAAAAGCCAGATCTTTTCTGTGGCATCCGCCAATGTGAATTTAGACAACCAGTCGCCAGAACAACTGATTCAATGGATCGCGCAAGAACAGCCTGATGTTTTGGTACTCCTTGAGGTTTCACCTGTCTATGCAGCGGAGCTGAAGTCGCTGACTGGTTATCCCTATCGGTATATGGTGCCGGATGACAGTCCATTCGGCATGGCCTTGCTTTCACGTTCTCCGATGTTGAACGCAAAAACGATTTTGAATGCCGAATCCATCGGCCGCATTGAAGCCGAAATATTTTGGAGTGGTCATCTCGTTTCCGTCGTTGCCTATCATCCGATGCCACCGATTGCGACCCGATATCACCGTATGCGGAATACGGAATTGGCGCAGATAGCCACAAGATTTTCTGATGAAGGTCATCCTGCGATATTGGCTGGAGACCTCAATGCGACCCCTTGGTCTTCGGCGTTTCACGGGCTAGAAGCGTTAGGACTTAAACGGGTGACTGGTTTGAAGCCGACTTGGCCTGCCATTGGGCAGGGTTGGTTGGGCATTCCAATAGACCATGTGTTGGCGACTAAACATTGGCAGGTGATTGAGCACCATTCTGGTTCTGATATCGGGTCAGATCACTTGCCTGTAATCGTACGCCTTTCGTTGGTTGCCAATTAATGCGCAGCCATACCGCATACAGAAAGAGATGCTGACTATGCTTTTGGAGTAGCTGTAAACCAGGCGACAGAATACTATCCTGATGATTAAGGAATCCGGCTGATTGCGCACAGTGGTTCCCCAACTGCCACAAACGATAACGGGAGCGAGGCGTGAATCAAACTGAACGGGTCTACAAAATCGATCAAATGTTGAACGAACGAATTGTCGTCTCGTTTATTGATTTGCAAAAAAACCTCGAAGTGTCACGTGCAACCTTAAAGCGCGACTTGCAGTATTTGCGCGATCGACTGAACGCACCGATCATTTTTGATCGTGACGCGGGTGGATATCGTTTTGATAAAGTTTCTCCTAAGATTGGTGGTCAATACGAACTTCCCGGACTTTGGTTTTCTGCAGAGGAAATTCATGCGCTGCTGACTATGCAACATCTGTTGGCCAACCTTGATACTGGAGGCCTGCTCGGACCGCACATCAAACCACTGTTGTCACGCTTAACTGCGCTGATTGGTGTTGCCGATAATCCAGCAGAAGAAGTGGTTAAGCGCATCAAAATTCAAACCGTTGGTGCGCGCTCAGTTCATCTAGACAACTTTCAGGTGGTGGGGTCGGCGTTATTGCGACGCAAGCGATTGGTTATTGATTACTACGCACGTGGCAACGACGAAACGACGCGGCGCGAGGTTTCTCCGCAAAGGCTGATTCACTACCGTGACAACTGGTACATGGATGGCTGGTGCCATTTGCGAGGCGGGGTGAGGAGCTTTTCTGTCGATGCGATCAAGCGGGTTGAGTTGTTGGACTCGGCGGCAAAAGATGTTCCTGAGGACGTGTTGAACGATGTCCTGGGGTCGGGGTACGGGATTTTCTCGGGTGATAGAGTTAAATGGGCTGTGTTGCGCTTCACGCCAGAAAGGGCGAGATGGGTTGCTGCCGAGAAATGGCATCCAAATCAGACGGGCGTACTGTTGGACGATGGGTCCTATGAACTTAAAGTGCCCTACAGCAACGATCCGGAGTTGATGATGGACATCCTCAAATATGGAGTTGATTGTCGAGTGATCGAGCCTCCAGAACTCCAACAGAAAGTCAAAAGCGAGATCCTCAAAATGGCAATCTCAGTGTAATCAGCAAATCTAAGAACAGGGTTTACTAATGAATTCCCCCCTTGCCCCCGGCATGCGCGTCGTTATCCGGGATGAAGAATGGCTTGTCCGCCGTGTTGATCCTTCTGCAGATGGCGGCCATCTGCTCAGCTGCGATGGCATCTCCACATTGGTGGGCGGGCAGGAGGCGTTGTTCCTCACCGAGCTGGAAGCCAAAATCGAGATCCTCGATCCGGCGCAGACCCTGCTGGTACCCGACACCTCCGACAAATATAGCGCCGCGTTGCTCTACCTTGAGAGCCAGCGCCGCCGCAGCGTGGCCAATGACGACCAGATCCACCTCGGCCATCGGGGTGTAATGAATCTGGTGCCTTACCAGCTCGACCCCGCCCTGCAGGCGTTGCGCCAGCCGCGCAGCCGCATCCTGATTGCCGATGCTGTGGGCCTGGGCAAAACACTCGAAGCCGGGATTCTTGCTACCGAGCTGATCCAGCGTGGGCGTGGCAAGCGCATTCTGGTCGTCACCCAGAAAAGCATGCTTACCCAGTTTCAGAAGGAATGGTGGAGCCGTTTCACCATCCCGCTGGTGCGGCTCGATTCGGTGGGGCTCGCCCGTGTGCGCAACCGCATACCGGCCAATCACAACCCCTTCAATTATTTCGACCGTTCCATCATCTCGATGGATACACTCAAGAATAACCTCGAATACCGCAACTACCTCGGCAATGCCTGGTGGGACATCATCGTCATTGATGAATGCCACAACGTTGCTGCCCGAGCATCCGAGACTGGTCTCTCTCGTCGCGCCCGGCTGGCTCGGCTGTTGGCCACGCGTTCTGACACCATGATCCTGCTTTCCGCCACGCCGCACGATGGTTCGGCCAAGAGCTTTGCCTCGCTGATGAGCCTGCTTGACCCCACCGCCATCAGCGACCCGGAGGACTACACGCCGGACGATTTCAAAAATAAGGGCCTCGTCGTTCGCCGTTTCAAGAAAGACATCAAAGATCAGGTCAGCGCCGATTTTCAGGAACGCCAAACCACCTGCCTGAAGCAGAACGCCAGCCCGCAAGAAGAAGCTGCCTACCGCGCCTTGCTGGCCATTCCTTTCACTCAGAACGGAAACTACAACTCCGGCCGGCCTGCTGAGTTGCAACGCGTTGGTATGCAGAAGGGCATGTTCTCCAGCCCGGCCGCCGCGCTGGAATCCACCAACAAGCGCATTGCACTGCTCAGCAGCAAAGCTAGCCACACTGCAGATGAGGCCAACGAAGTCGCCGCACTGCAGGAATTTGCCACGGCACTGGATGCCATTACGCCCGCCAGCTTCAGTAAATACCAACGCCTACTGACACACCTGAGCACCCACCTGCGCGATCTCGCTACAGGTTGGAAGCCCGATAACGCCGACGACCGCCTCGTGATCTTCTCCGAGCGCATCGAAACCCTGCGCTGGCTGCATGCCCAGTTCATGCAAGATCTCAAGCTCAAGCCCAACCAGCTCGTCGTCATGGACGGTAGCATGACCGACACCGAACAGCAGGAAATCGTCGAGCGCTTTGGCCGACATGATGATTCCCTGCGGGTGCTGCTCTGTTCAGACGTCGCTTCCGAAGGTTTGAATCTGCACTACTTCTGCCATCGCCTGGTGCACTTCGATCTGCCCTGGTCGCTTATGGTCTTCCAGCAGCGGAATGGCCGCGTTGATCGCTACGGCCAGAAACATCGCCCGGAAATCACCTACCTGTTCACCGAAACCCAGGTCGAGAAGATCAAGGGCGACCTGCGCATTCTCGAAATCCTCACCATCAAGGATGAACAGGCCAACAAGAATCTTGGCGATCCGGCCTCATTCCTCAACGTATTTGACCCCGAAAAAGAGGCCGACAAGGTCGGCGGCTTCATGGCCGACGGCGTTTCGCCCGAGTCGGTCGAGCAAAAGCTCGATGCCGCCGTCACCGAAGACGAGGACAACGAAGGTGACGTGATCATGAAGTATTTTGGTGTCGGCAATGCAGCCCCCGAAACAAAACCGGCCAGCAGCATCGACCAGATCAACGCCCCTGCCAGCCTTTTCGCAGGAGACTACCAGTTCGCCAAATCTGCGTTCCAAGTGCTTAGCAAAGAGAAAGAATTCGCCCAGTGGGCGCCAGACGATGATGACCAGCTCATCACGCTCACCGCGCCTAAAAACCTGCAAGACCGCTTGCGCCAGTTGCCGCGTGAGGTGATCGACGCCAACCATCGCTACGTACTCAGCGCCATGCCGGATCGTGTGGCCGAAGCCATCGAAACTGCACGCCAAGCACGGGCGGAAGACGACACCTGGCCGCACCTGCACTACCTCTGGCCACAGCACCCCATCATGGACTGGTTACTGGATCGTGTGCTCACTCAGTTTGGCCGCCATCGCGCCCCGGTCATCCAGAACCCCTATCTGGAGCTCGGCGAGCAAGCCTTCATCCTCATGGGACTGGTGCCCAATCGCAAAGGCCAGCCCCTGCTGGTCGATTGGCAAGTCGCCACGCGCAAAGCGGGTGGGGCTATGCAACTGGAGAGCTACGACAGCTTCATCACCCGCGCCAAGCTCAAAGCCGATGCCTTGCCCAATCGGGGCATCGCCTTCGACACCTCTGAATTGCAAACCGCATTACCCGAGGCTGTGGCCGCCATGCGTGCTCACATGGTCGCGCGCCAGGGCGTGTTTGATGCCGACATGAAAGCTCGCCTCGCCGGCACCTTGGCTGAGCTGGAAGTGCTGCAAGGCAAACAGGTCCAGCAGCTGGAGCTGCGCCTTGAAAACTTGCTTGAGGGCGTGCGCGAATCCAAACGCGAGCAGCGCAGCAAGCAGATCAATCAAGTTTTCGACGAATACCGCCAGTGGGTGGCTGACACCATGACCACCGAGCCCCAGCCCTATATCCGCGTGCTGGCTGCACTCACCCGCTGAGAACAAGAACAGGGAACCCAACCATGTCCGTCGCTGATTCCATTAGCACCTTCGCTGGCCTAACCAACGAAAACGAGTTCTACAGCCACCACTATCTGGCCGAAGTCTTCAAGGGCGACATCAAATCGCTGATCGAGCAGTGGCAAGCCGCTGAAGATGCCGAAAACGTAGCAGGTGCCACCCATAAACCTATTTTCCTCTGTTAGCCGGCCGGGATGAGAGGTGAAGCCCAAGGCAAGGGTGACGGAGGAACAGGATTTTTCGGTTTGGCGGCGAGGATTTTCGCAACGATGTAGCGTACGAGGGTGGG
>JAQTZQ010000155.1 GCA_028687645.1 Rhodocyclaceae bacterium | reverse complement strand
CCGCCTCAACCGAATCGGCCAGACGATTCAGATCGGCCTCGCGGCGAGCGGCAAAATCGACTTGCTCGGTTTCTTCCATACCAGCCCAGGCAAGTAGTGCGGTCAACGCCTCGGGATGGTCAAAAATGCCGTGGCAGTAGGTGGCAAAAATTTGATTGTCGGCGGAAATGGCGCCATCGCTGCGCCCATCCGCCAACTGCACCGCAGCGCGTTCCAGCCCGTCGCCGCTGGTCAGGCCAAGGTGGATTTCGTAGCCGTTCATCGCCGGTGCACCCGGCAGCGCAAGGTGGCCGCTGACATTGCGCAATTGTTTTTCGCTTTCCAGCGTCGTCATACATTCCAGCACGCCGAGGCCGGGCGTCGTGCCGGGCTGCCCTTCGAGGCCGAGCGGATCGTGGATCGCGAGGCCGAGCATCTGGTAGCCGCCGCACAGGCCAATGACTTTACCGCCATAACGCAGATGCTTTTGGATTGCGTTATCCCAGCCTTTGCTGCGTAGCCATTCAAGATCGGCACGCACGGCTTTGGAACCGGGCAGGACAATCAAGTCGGCAGCAGGCGGCGTTTCACCCGGGCCGATCCAGCGAAAATCTACTTCTGGATGCAGTCGTAGCGGATCGAGATCGTTGTGATTGGAAACACGCGGATAAGCCGGCGCAATGACCTTGATTTTTGGCGCTTTTTGGCTGTCGACCGTAACCGTTGCAATCGCATCCTCGGCATCCAGCATCAGGCCGTGCAAATACGGTAAAACGCCGAGAACCGGCTTGCCGGTACGCTCTTCCAACCAGGTCAAGCCTGATTCAAGCAGGCTGATGTCGCCGCGAAAGCGGTTGATAACGAAGCCTTTGACGCGCTTCTGTTCAGAGGGCGAGAGCAAATCCAGCGTGCCGACCAGATGGGCGAAAACACCGCCACGATCAATATCGGCGATAAGGATTACCGGGCAATCGACTTCCTCGGCAAAACCCATGTTGGCGATATCGCGGTCGCGCAGATTGATTTCAGCCGGTGAGCCGGCACCTTCAACCACTACGCATTCATACGCTGCCATCAGCCGGCCCCAGGATTCGAGAACCGCAGCCATCGCGCGCGGTTTGTAGTCGTGGTAAGCCTTGGCGTCGAGATCAAAAGCCACCTTGCCGTGGATGACGACTTGCGCCTTTTTGTCGGTCGTCGGCTTGAGCAGCACCGGGTTGAAATCGGTGTGCGCCTCCAGCCCGGCGGCCAGCGCCTGCAAGGCTTGCGCCCGGCCAATTTCACCACCATCGACCGTCACCGCCGAATTCAGCGCCATGTTTTGCGGTTTGAACGGCGCCACGCGCACACCACGGCGCTGCAAAATCCGGCACAAAGCCGCCACCAGCGTCGTTTTTCCGGCATCCGAAGTGGTGCCTTGAACCATCAATGCGCAACAAGACATGGGCGATCACCGTATAAAAAAGTCCGCAATTATGGCACCATCGCACTCGCTCTCGAGATTGGGAGCAAATGTCTCCAGGTGCCCTGCGGGGAGAATCGGGAAGGCGGTGAAAATCCGCCACGTGCCCAACGCTGTAAGGAGGATGGGCGGTGCAACAAGTCACTGACGCAAGTCGGGAAGGCGCATCGTTCGACTGAATCCAAGTCAGAAGACCGGCCAGGAGATGAAATCAGGCTGCACGGAACGGCAGCCAGCGCTTTTCCACAAGGGGAATTTATGGAAAACCAGAGCATGCAACACACTTTTTCTGATGACGAGCGCGCCGCCGTCTATCGCACCATTTTCAATCGCCGCGATGTGCGCGGCCAATTTTTGCCCGACCCGGTGCCGGATGAGGTGCTCAGCCGGGTATTGATGGCGGCCCACCACGCGCCTTCGGTCGGCTTCATGCAGCCGTGGAACTTTCTGCTGGTGCGTTCCCCTGAGATCAAACAGCGGGTGCGCGATGTTTTTGCCAAAGCACACGGCGAAGCGGCCCTGATGTTTCCTGAGGGCAAACGTGAAATTTATAGCCAGCTGAAGCTCGAAGGGATTGTCGAATCGCCCATCGGGCTGTGCATTACCTGTGATCGCGAGCGCACCGGGCCGGTGGTCGTTGGCCGCACGCACATGAAGACCATGGATTTGTACTCCAGCGTCTGTGCGGTGCAGAACCTGTGGCTGGCGGCACGCGCGGAAGGCTTGGGTGTTGGCTGGGTGAGCATTTTCAATCAGCCGGAATTGCAGGATGTGCTCGGCATCCCGCGCGACATCGTGCCGATTGCCTATCTGTGCATTGGTTATGTCAGCCATTTTCACGACCAGCCGGAGCTGGAAAAAGCCGGCTGGCTGCCACGCCTGCCGATCGAAGATCTGGTTTATTTTGACCAGTGGGGCGCCGCAGATTTGGCGCAAAAAGAGCCGTTGACCGTAACACTTCGCGAGATGCAGGCCAATATTCAAGAGCGCCGGGTTTTTCCCAAGTGAGCTTTGGTTTCGACGCCTTCGCCATGCCGCTGGCTGCGCTGGCCGCCGTGTTGCTCGACCGCCTGCTCGGCGAGACGCGGCGCTGGCATCCGCTGGTCGGCTTTGGCAATCTGGCGACGGCGCTCGAAACCAAGCTGAACCAGCGCTCCTTGTTAACCGGGGTTGCGGCCTGGCTGATCAGCGTTGCACCGTGGGTCGCCCTCGCTTTCTGGCTGCGCCCAATCGCACCATTCGCCATCGACGTAGTTTTGCTCTACTTCGCCTTGGGCGCACAAAGCCTTTGCGAACACGCCGCCGCCATTGCCAAACCACTACAGGAAGGGCGTCTGGACGAGGCGCGCCAGCGCGTTGGCTGGATTGTTTCGCGTGAAACAGCGCAGCTTGATGCCTCAGGTGTCGCCAAGGCCGGCGTTGAATCGGTGCTGGAAAACGGTAACGACGCCATCTTCGGCACGCTGTTCTGGTTCGCCCTGCTTGGCGGCCCCGGCGCCCTGCTCTTCCGCCTGGCCAACACGCTGGATGCGATGTGGGGCTACCGCACGGAACGCTTCAACCTGTTCGGTCGTTTCGCCGCGCGTTTTGACGATGCCCTCAACTGGCTACCGGCGCGCCTGACAGCTTTGACTTACGCGCTGCTCGGTGAAACACGCCGTGCCTTCAATTGCTGGCGCATACAGGCGCCGGGCTGGGATAGCCCGAATGCTGGGCCAGTAATGGCGGCGGGTGCCGGCAGTTTGGGTATTGCTTTGGGCGGCGCGGCGATTTATCACGGCCATGAAGAAATCCGCCCACCGCTGGGTCAAGGCCCGGCGCCGGTGGCGGCCGATCTTTACCGCGCCATTACGCTGGTCAAACGCAGCCTGTGGCTCTGGCTGTCTATCCTTTTCATCATCACCGGAGCCTGGCATGCTTGAGCACGGCGGACGCCTGCGCGCAGCCGCAGCCCACTACAACATCCCGCTGGAAAACTGGCTGGATTTATCAACCGGCATCAACCCCCAGCCCTGGCCAGTGCCGCCCTTGCCGCCGAGCTGCTGGCAACGTCTGCCGGAAACCGACGACGGCCTCGAAGCCGCTGCCGCCGCCTATTACGGCAATCCAAATCTGCTGCCGGTGGCCGGCTCGCAAGCCGCGATTCAAGTTTTGCCGACACTCCTGCCGCGCGCTGTGGTCGCCTGCCTCAGCCCGCTCTACGCCGAGCACCCGCAAGCCTGGCAACGCGCCGGCCACCGCCTGCGTTTTTTGCAAAACGCCCTGTTGCCCCGCGCTTTGACGGCAGCCACGCCCTATGTGCTGCTCTGCAACCCAAACAATCCAACGGCAGACCATCACCCACACGATGTTGCGGTCGACGCCGCAAAACAGCTCAAAAAGCGCGGCGGCTGGTTAATCGTCGACGAGGCCTTCATCGACCCGAGGCCCGAAGAAAGCCTGGCATCGCTGGCCGGAACATCAGAAGCACCAAACCTGATCGTACTGCGCTCACTCGGCAAATTCTTCGGGCTGGCCGGCGCGCGCGTTGGTTTTGTACTGGCCGCACCGGACATTCTCAAACGAATGGCAGAAAGCCTCGGGCCGTGGACGGTGTCCGGCCCGGCCCGCGAGGTGGCACGCCTTGCCTTGCAGGACAACGACTGGCAAAACGCCGCGCGCCATCAACTGCCAGAGGCTGCGCAACGCCTGACGGCCTTATTGCAGCCGCTTGGCGAGGTCAAAAATACGGATCTGTTCGTCACCCTGACCAGCCCGCAGGCCGAAGAACTCCACCTGTTTCTCGCCCAACACGGCATCCTGACCCGTATTTTTGATCAGCAACCGCTGCTGCGCTTCGGTTTGCCCGGCCCGGAAGCCGACTGGCAGCGCTTGAGCGACACCCTGAACGACTGGAAAAAAGCCCATGAAATTTAGCCATTTTTTCGCGTTGACCGTAACAATCTCTATTTTCAACCACGCACACGCCGAGTTGCTCTTCAAAGACGACAGCGGCCAGGAAGTGCGCCTCAAAAGCCCGGCCCAACGCATCATCACCCTCGCCCCACACGCCGCCGAAAGCCTCTACGCCGCCGGCGCCGGCGACAAACTGGTCGGCACTGTCGATTACAGCGATTACCCGCCAGCCGCCAAAAAAGTGCCGCGTGTCGGTGGTTATTCGCGCATTGATCTGGAGGCCGTCGCCGCGCTGAAACCGGATCTGGTCATCGCCTGGGAAAGCGGCAACAACATGACGCAAGTCGATAAGCTCAAAGCCCTTGGCCTCAAAACCTATGTTTTTCAACCCAACAAAATGGCCGACGTCGCCGACCAACTCGAACGCCTCGGCCAACTGGCCGGCACTGAAGCCGTCGCCAATCTCGCCGCCAGCAATTTTCGCCAGCGCCTGAACGCTTTGCAAAGTGCCAACGCCAACAAGCCCAAGGTACGGGTCTTCTACCAAATCTGGAAAAGCCCGCTGATGACCGTCGGCGGCCCACAAATCATCTCCGACGCCATCCGCCTGTGCGGTGGCGACAATGTTTTTGGCAATTTGACGCAAATGGCCCCCACCGTCAGCGTCGAAGCCGTCCTCGCCGCCAATCCCGAAGCCATCGTCGCCACCGGCATGGGCGAGGCGCGGCCCGAGTGGCTGAGTGACTGGGACAAATGGACGGGCATGACCGCCGTCAAACGCGGCAACATGTTCCACATCAACCCGGACATCATGCAGCGCCACACGCCGCGCATTCTCGATGGCGCCGAAAAGCTCTGCGCCCATCTCGATGTCGCCCGCAGCCGCCGCCCAAGCCCATAAACTTTGATCTGTAAGAAGGCTGGGGCCACGGCACCCCCTATAATCAAATCCTTGTCGTCTGGAGAATTCGCATGAAAACCCTTGCCCTCACGCTCACCCTTGCCACTGCCATTGGCCTCAACATCAACCCCGCTCAGGCCGCTGATGAAGGCGCTGCAGCCATCACTCAACTTGGCGAAGCCAACGGCATCGCACTCGCCTGCCAGCAAATGGCGCTCGTCGCCCGCGCCCGCAATGCGGTGGTCACCAACGCACCAAAAACGCGTGAAATCGGCGAGATTTTTGAAGCAGCCACCAACGCCAGCTATCTCAAATTTGGCAACGAGCAAAAATCCTGCCCCGATAGCGCCAGCCTGGCGCAGCAAATCAACGTCGCCGAACAACGCGTATCCGCCGCCTTCCCCAAACCATGATCCGTCTCGCCGCCCTGGTTTTCGCACTCTTCGGCCTGCTGCTTGCCGGCCCCGCTGCCGCCCAGGCCACACATAGCCTCAAACTGCTGCAGGGCGAAGATATTGGCATCAACCCGCGCTACCTGCTGCAAGACCCCAACGGGCGCTCCGTTACCAGCGAAGAATTCCGTGGTCGCTTCCAGCTCATCGCCTTTGGCTACACCTTTTGCCCGGATGTCTGCCCGACAACGCTGGTTGAAATGGCAGCCATTCTCAAGCAACTCGGTGAGCAGTCAAAACAGGTTCAGGCCATCTTCATTTCCGTTGACCCGGAACGCGACACCGGCAAAGTGCTCAAAACCTACACTGAGTTCTTCGACCCACGCATCCTCGGCCTGACTGGTTCACCCGCATTCGTCAAACGTGCAGCCGACAATTTCAAAATGCGCTACGCAAAAGTGATCGAGCCAGGCAAAGACAGTAAAAATTATGCCGTCGATCACGCGGCCGGAATGATTTTGCTGGATCCTGAGGGTGAATTTGTCAAAAAATTTCCCTTCAACACGCCGGCTCTGGAAATCGCCAGCCAAATCGCGGAGGCGATCGCCCAGCGGTAAAAAAGCCTCGCAATTAATGTTTAGTTCATACTCGAACAAGCTCTGAAAATTGTCATGTCATTCACCATGCCATTCAATTTTGCGATACATTGCCAGCATGCCTCGATCATTGCTCCGGATGCTGCTGTTACTCATTGTGCTCGCCTTGCTACCGCAAGCGAAGGCGGCCAATGTCGCACTGCTGCTCAGCGATCACAGCGGGCCCTACAGCGAGTTCTCCAGTAGCTTTCTCGAACACAGTCGTAAAACCAGCTGGAAGGTCACTTACGTTGACCAAGCGGATGCGCTTGCAACGACCACCGGCCCAAGCCCTGATCTACTAATCGCCGTCGGCAGTTCGGCACTACGCAGCGCTCTGCACCAAGGTGGCAATACGCCCATCCTGGCGACGCTGGTGCCACGTCAATCCTACGAAAAGATCCTCGCCGAGTTCCCGGCGCGATCGACGCGAGGTCAAACCAGCGCGATTTTTCTCGATCAACCCGTCGCCCGCCTGGGTTCCCTCATCCGTCAGCTACTACCGACGGCGCAACGTATTGGTCTTTTGGGCAACAGCGAGACACGCGCCGCTTTACCGGTCCTGCGCAAGGCGCTGGCACCGCTGACACTCGACCACGAAGAAGTCAGTTCGGATGCCAGCCTGCTGGGCGACATCAACAATCTCCTGCCGCGTGTCGCAGTTTTGCTCGCCCTGCCTGACAGCAAAATTTACAAACGTGACAACATCAAGCCGATACTGGTCACCTCTTTTCGCCACCAACGACCGGTTATTGCCTTTTCCAAAGCATTCGTCAGCGCCGGTGCGCTTGCTGCCGTCTATTCAACCCCGGCCCAGATTGCCCGCCAAGCCAGCGATCTGCTCAGCGAATTACCAGCAGGCCCGGTTTCCCTGCCGCCAACTCAGGCCCCCCGCTATTTTGCCATCAGCATCAATTACAACGTCGCCGAGTCCTTTGCACTCGAACTTCCCGATGAAGCCAGTGTGTACGAAGCGCTTAAAGCCGACGGAGCCACCCGATGAATCAGCTCACCATACGTCAGCGCCTGCTCCTGATCATGCTGCTGCCCAGCGCCCTGATTTCGATCGCGCTAGTCACCTTCTTTACCATCAGCAGTTTGCGCGCCCTGGAAAAAGACCTGGCTGACCACGGCCATGCGATGGCACGCTATCTGGCGCCGATCAGCGAATACGGATTGATTTCCGGGCAAATCGAAAGCCTTCACGTACTGGCGCAAAGTACGGTGCAAGACCCTGGGGTCAAGGCGACGATTATCGTCAATCAAAAGGGGCGAGCCATTGCGGTCAGTGGCCGCGTTTCGTTGCGTGCCGAACTCATTCGCACACTCCCACTGCAACCCGGCCTGATTGATGAAACCGACGACTGGCTGGCCTTTGGGGCGCCAGTCATTCGCTCTGTCAGTGAGGCAGACACCCTTTACGAACCCATCACCGAAGGGCCCAATCTGCCCCGGGAAATTATCGGTGCGGTCTTTATCGAATTCGACAAGACCGAATTCATCAGTGCCCAGCGCTCGCTGATTGCCCGTGGGCTGGCCATCGTCATCATTGGCCTGTTCCTGCTCGCCATCATCGCGGTTGCCATTGCTGACAGCACGGCTCGCCCGGTACGCCGCCTGGTGCTGGCGGTCCACGCCATGACGGCCGGTAAATTTGACACCCGAGTGACAGCCAACTCGTCAGGTGAACTCGGCTTTCTTGAACATGGCTTCAACGAGATGGCCGCTCAAATCGAAAGCGTCCATCAATCCATGCAGACCCGAATTGAAGAAGCTACCGCTCAACTCGCCTTTCAGGCTCGCCATGATCCACTCACGGGTCTGATCAACCGGCGCGAGTTCGAGCAACGGCTTGAACGGGCACTGGCCAGCGTACAAGCCGGTGGCGAGGCATTCAGCTTGCTGTTTGTTGACCTTGACCGTTTTAAACCGGTCAATGACACATGCGGCCACCTTGCGGGTGATGAATTGCTGCGTCAGATCGCTCGCCTGTTTCAAGGGCGCTTGCGCGATCAAGACACCCTGGCACGGGTCGGCGGGGATGAATTCTGCATCCTGCTCGACAATTGCAGCGGGCCCAAGGCCCGCCAGGTGGCCGATGATATCTGCGCACTCACCGCCGCCTATCGCTTTATCTGGCAAGACAAGGTCTTCGCCATTGGTGCCAGTATCGGCCTCAGCCATGTCGATCGCGAGGTGCGCAGCATCAAGGAAATTCTCGCCGCCGGAGATACCGCCTGCTACCGCGCCAAGGAAAACGGGCGCAACCAAGTGGCGGAACAGGCGCCCAGCACGCTCACCGAACGACGCCAGGAAAACGGTGCCTGGGCCGAGCGCATCACACGCGCCCTGCGTGACGAACGCATCCTGCTGGACGCAATTCCGCTCCGCACCCTGCAGCCCGAAACCATTGGGCGGCATCTCGTTGAGGTCAGCGCCCATCTGGCAGAGCCCGGCTTGCACAGCGTGTCCTGGGCCGCGTTGATGGATGCTGCCGAACGCAACGAACTCACCCCGGCGATTGACCAATACCTGCTCGCTCAGGCGATTGCTGCGCTTCACAAAGCCGAACTCGCTGGCAAGGTATTGCTTTGCCTGGTTCCGCTATCACTTCGTTCGCTGAGTCTGCGCGAAACGATCGGTCAATTGAACCTATTTTCCTCTGTTAGCCGGCCGGGATGAGAGGTGAAGCCCAAGGCAAGGGTGACGGAGGAACAGGATTTTTCGGTTTGGCGGCGAGGATTTTCGCAACGATGTAGCGTACGAGGGTGGGCCA
>JAQTZQ010000014.1 GCA_028687645.1 Rhodocyclaceae bacterium | reverse complement strand
GCCAATTCCATCGCCGCCGGGCGGCTGGAATCGGGAATCGGAATCACCACATCGATTTCGTCGACCGGAATATGTTTTTTCACCTTCTCGGCAAGAAATTCGCCCATCGCCAGGCGCGCTTCATAGACCGAGACGCCATCAATCACCGAATCGGGACGTGCCAGATAGACATATTCAAAAATACAGGGCGAGTAAACCGCCTGCTGGGCACACTGCATGGTGTGCAGCTTGTGGTTCAGATCGATGAAAACCGCTTCACCTGGTTCAACATCCCGGATGATTTCAAAACCCAGGGTATCCAGCGCAACGGACTCGGATGCAACCAGATACTCGGTACCTTCCGGGGTTTCATTTTTGCCATAAACCAGCGGACGAATGCCGTAAGGATCACGGAAGGCAAGCAAGCCATAACCAGCGATCAACGCAACAACCGCATAAGCACCACGGCAGCGACGATGGACACCGGCCACCGCCTGAAAAATACTTTCGACATCGAGCTCATAACCATGCGAGCTGGACTGTAGCTCATGCGCCAACACATTGAGCAACACTTCAGAATCGGAGTTGGTATTGATGTGGCGGCGGTCAAGACGGAACATCTCCCCCTTGAGCTGCTCGGCATTGGTCAAATTGCCGTTGTGCCCCAGCACAATGCCGAACGGTGAATTAACGTAGAACGGCTGCGATTCGGCAAAGCTGTAAGCCGAACCTGCTGTCGGATAGCGGACATGACCAATACCCCAGTTGCCCGGCAAGGCGCGCATGTTGCGAGTGCGAAAGACGTCGCGCACCAGCCCCGGCCCCTTGTGCAAATGAAAGGTATTGCCCTCAGCCGTCGCAATACCAGCCGCATCCTGGCCGCGATGCTGCAACACCATCAAACCATCATAAAGCAACTGATTAACCGGCGACGTCGCCATCACACCGAGAATCCCGCACATAGTTTTTTCCTGCCTAGCTAAATCGAATTCGTTTGGCCAAATCTTCCGGCAACATGGGTTTGACACCCATCACCGCCGTCTCAAGAGGCGCGGCCAACATCGCACTCTTCCACCAAGTTTGCTGCGGCGCTGAAGTCATTCCCCCCGCTGCAACCAGCACCAACACCATCAACAATCCACGTACCAGTCCGAACAGTGCACCGAGCAAGCGATCCGACAAGGACAAACCGAGCGCCTTGACCATACTGCGCACCACCATGCCGATCAGCGCCATCGCCAACAAGATGCCGACAAAAACAGTCGCACAACCGGCCAGCATCCGCAGCGTCGGGTCATTCACCCCGGCATACAGCGCCTGCCCCGTTACCGCGCCATACTCAATACCAGCAAAAATCCCGATCCCCCAAGCCGCCAAGGCCACCAATTCACTCACCACCCCGCGCCACAAGCCCCAGAACAGCGACACGGCAACAATACCGATCACCACATAATCAAAGCTTGCCATTACTTCGCGGACACTACACCGGAAACGCCAATCGACTGCATCTTGCGCAAGGCCTTCTCAGCCGCCTCTCGGCTAGCAAAAGGCCCGGCTCGAACCCGGGTTTTTTTGCCTTGCGGCGTATCAAGCGGCTCGCTAAAGGTCTTGATTCCTTGCTCTCCCAGTTTTTTTTTCAAGTTCCGAACATTGGACTCATTGGAAAATGCACCAATCAACACCAGATATTCACCTGATTTAACAGGTGGCGTCCCCGCGCCGGCAAGAATAGCCTCCACACGCTGTGCCTCTGCATCTTTAGCCAGTGGCTTCTGGAGCATTTTCTGTGGCTGTTCCACTTTGGCTGGCAGCTTTTCCAAAGTCTTGGGCGGCGATTTTTCTTCCACCGTCTCACGCGGCTTCTCACGATTCAGCTCGGTGAGTTTGCTCGCCGGCAACGCCGCAGGGGCTGGTAAAGCCTCCGTATCTTTTTTGTTCACCGGCTTCTCATCGCTGATTTCGGGCTGAGCAGCAGCAAATCTGGGCGCAAAGGGCTTTTCATCCTGCCCGGGAATGCGGATTTCCACATCCTGTACTACCTGACGCGGTTGGTGATCCATCACCATCGGCAGCACCAGCGCGACCACGGAAACAAAGGCGACAGCACCCACCAAGCGCCGCCGGGCGCGTTTCTTGATGAGCAACTGAGCGTCTGTTTCTTCCATAAATCAAGGCTTTTTCCGTAGCGCTTCAAGCGCGCCGGCTACGGTGTGGAATGATCCAAAGGCCAGAATTCTATCACTTTCCCCGGCGCTGCCCTTGGCTGCCTGCATCGCCGCCTTTGGAGATTCGTAGCAAATCACCTCGCCACCAAGATTTGTCGCGCCGATGATCTCCTTCAGCGCATCGGCACGGGTGCCACGCAAACCGGTCAGCGTGGCGACATGCCAAATATCGACTTTTCCCTTGAGCGGCAGCAAGGCGCCAGCAATATCCTTGTCGTTCAACATGCCCAGCACGGCATGGGTGCAATTAAAAAACCCCATGCTGGAAAGGTTGTCAGCCAGCACCTTGATCGCCTGCGGATTATGCCCAACATCCAGAACAATCGCCGGCTTGCCGGGCAAGACCTGAAAGCGCCCAGCCAACTCGGTTTCGATCAGGCCGGGGCGAATTGCCTGCATGGTTACCGGCAACTTGTCGGTCAGGGCATCAAGTGCTGCCAAAACCACGCTGGCGTTAAACAACTGCGTTGGTCCGCGCAGGCCGGGATAGGCCAGCGCACGCTTGATCATCTTTCCACCTGAGCGGCACCACCAGCGCCATTGCAGGCGGTTCTCGCTAGTTTCCGCACTCGGTCGCTCAAAACCGAAATCCCGGCCTATCAGGCGTAGATCAGCACCAATGGTTGTGGCATGATCAAGCAAGCTCTGCGGCGGATTAGGGTCGGCACAAAAGGCGGGCTTGCCAGCGCGATAGATCCCGGCTTTCTCAAAACCGATACTTTCCCGGTCATTGCCCAGCCAATCGGTATGATCCAGCGCCACCGTCGTAACGATGGAAATATCAGGTTCATAGGCATTGACCGCATCAAGTCGGCCACCCAGCCCGACCTCGAGAATGGCAGCCTCAACCCCAGCTTCGGCAAACACCTCCCAAGCTGCCAAGGTGCCAAATTCAAAGTAAGTCAGCGCAATATTGCCAGCCTGCTGCCGCGCAATTTCCACCCGCTCAAAAGCCGCACTCAGCTTTTCATCGCTCACGGCCAAGCCGTTGAGGCGCACCCGCTCGTTATAAGCCAGCAGGTGTGGCGAGGTGTAGCAACCGACCATGTAGCCGGCACGATCAATGATGTTTTCCAGATAGGCGCAAGTCGAACCCTTGCCATTGGTGCCACCGACCACGATTACCGGACAATGCTGCGATTGCCGAAGGACGGCCTTAACCCGGTTGATTCGATCAAGCCCCAACTCAATTCCGGCGTGCCCACGGGGGTGCAAACCCTCCAGATGTGCCAGCCAGTCGATCAGCGTCTTCAAGCTGCGGCCGGGAGTTTCATCAGCAGCGCCAGTTGCTGAGCGACTTTGTCGCGCAAGTCACGGCGGTCGACGATCATGTCAATCGCGCCTTTCTCCAGCAGGAACTCTGACCGCTGGAAGCCTTCCGGCAAGACTTCGCGCACTGTCTGTTCAATAACGCGCGGGCCAGCAAAGCCAATCAACGCTTTCGGCTCAGCAATCACCAGATCACCGACAAAGGCAAAGGAAGCAGAGACTCCGCCCATTGTCGGGTCAGTCAAAATCGAAATGAAGGGCTGGCCGATTTCTGATAATCGGGTCAATGCAGCCGTCGTCTTTGCCATCTGCATCAGGGAAAAAAGCCCTTCCTGCATACGTGCTCCACCCGAGGCGGAAATACAAACAAAGGGCGATTTCTGCTGCACAGCCGTTTGGACGCCGCGCACAAAACGCTCGCCAAGCACCGAACCCATCGAGCCGCCCATGAAACCAAACTCAAAGGCTGCCGCTACCACGGGAATCGATTTAATCGTGCCCTGCAGGCAAACCAGCGAATCGCTCTCGCCGGTTGATGCCTGGCCTTCAGCCAAACGCACTGTGTAGGACTTGCTATCTTTGAACTTGAGCGCATCGGTGGCCACGACTTCAGCACCAATTTCAAAACGCCCCTCGGCATCAAGCAACAGATCAAGGCGCTGGCGTGAGCCGAGGCGGTTGTGATGACCGCACTTGGGACAAACCTGCATATTATTTTCGAGATCAGTCGCGTAAAGCACCGCTTCGCAAGAAGGGCATTTGCTCCACAAGCCTTCAGGCAGGCTTGCACGGCGCGTGGCACCTTCCTCGCGCTTGATTTTGGGGGGAAGACTCTTGGTCAGCCAGCTCATCTTTTTACCTCATCAACACCACGACGAATACCTGCCACCAATACCTTGACGTTGGCACAAGCCGTCTCAGCCGTGGATTTTTCAATTTCTTCAATAATGCGACTACCGACAACAACAGCATCAGCAATGCCGGCGATGCGTGCGGCGGTCGCCGCATCACGAATACCAAAACCAACGCCGACCGGCAAACCGGTTTTTTCGCGAATAAGCGGCAAACGCTCGGCTACCGCCTCGATATTCAGCGCACCAGAGCCGGTCACCCCCGCCAATGAAACGTAATAGACATAGCCGCTGGCGACCTCTGCAACCTGAGTTATGCGTGCTGCGGTCGACGTCGGGGCGAGCAGGAAAATTGGATCCATGCCCTGCGATTTCATTGCCGCACCAAAAGCCGCCGCTTCTTCGGGCGGATAATCGACCACCAGCACGCCATCAACCCCGGCCTTGGCCGCAGCAGCGGCAAATTTTTCGAGACCCATGGCTTCTATCGGGTTGGCGTAGCCCATCAGGACAATCGGCGTTTCAGCATTGCTGGCACGGAATGCAACAACAAGCTCAAGCACTTTGCGCAAGGTCATGCCCTTGGCCAAAGCGCGCTCGGAAGCGCGTTGAATGGTCGGGCCATCGGCCATCGGATCAGAAAATGGCACGCCTAGCTCAATGATGTCCGCCCCGGCCTCAACCAGGGTGTGCATCAACGGCAAGGTCAGCGCAACATCGGGATCGCCGGCGGTAATGAAAGGAATCAGCGCCTTGCGACCTTCGCTGGCAAGGCGATCAAACGTAGTTTTAATGCGTGACATCAGAAGGTAATCCCCGATTTTTCGGCAACGGTGTGCATGTCCTTATCGCCGCGACCGGAGAGGTTAACCAGCAGGATTTGTTCCTTATCCATACTCGGTGCGATTTTGGCGGCGTAAGCCAAGGCATGACTCGACTCCAAGGCTGGAATGATGCCTTCTATACGGCACAGCGTGTGGAAGGCCGCCAGCGCTTCGCTATCCGTCACCGGGGCATATTCGGCACGGCCAATGTCCTTCAGCCACGCATGTTCCGGGCCGACACCCGGATAATCAAGGCCAGCAGAAATGGAATGGGTTTCGATGATTTGGCCGTCTTCATCTTGCAGCAGATAAGTGCGGTTGCCATGCAAAACGCCCGGCACGCCAGCGGTCAGCGAGGCGGAGTGGCGACCGGTTTCCATGCCGTCACCAGCTGCTTCAACACCAATCAGGCGCACGCCTTCGATGTTGATGTAGGGATAAAAAATCCCCATCGCGTTGGAGCCACCACCGACGCAGGCAATCACCGCATCCGGCTGACGTCCGGTCATTTCCGGCATTTGAACCAGGCATTCTTCGCCGATAATTTTCTGGAAATCACGCACCATCATCGGATAAGGATGCGGGCCGGCCACGGTGCCGATGATGTAAAAAGTATTGTGAATGTTGGTCACCCAGTCGCGCATCGCTTCATTGAGCGCGTCCTTGAGCGTCTTGGAGCCAGATTCAACCGGAACAACGGTGGCACCCAGCAGTTTCATGCGATAAACATTGGCGGCCTGACGCTTGACGTCTTCGCTGCCCATGTAAACCACACATTCCATACCGTAACGCGCCGCAACCGTGGCGGTCGCAACGCCGTGCTGGCCAGCACCAGTTTCGGCGATGACGCGCGGCTTGCCCATGCGTTTGGCGAGCATAGCCTGACCGATGCAGTTATTCACCTTATGGGCGCCGGTATGGTTCAGGTCTTCACGCTTCAAATAAATCTGCGCCCCGCCGAGCATTTCCGACCAGCGTTTGGCGTGGTAAATCGGCGACGGGCGACCGACGAAATGTTTGAGTTCGTATTCGTATTCGGCGCGGAATGCCTTGTCCTGCTGCGCGGCGGCATAGGCTGCCTTGAGTTCATCCAGCGCGCCAAACAGCGTTTCGGCGACAAAGACACCACCGTAGGGGCCAAAATGGCCTTTGGCGTCGGGGAAGTTATATTGATCCATGCGCTTTCCGTACAGCCGCCACGAAGGCAGCGATTTTTGAATGATCCTTGATGCCCTTGCTCATTTCGACACCGGAAGAGACGTCGACCGCCGCCGGTCGCACACGTTCGATGGCTGCACCCACATTTGTTACGGTCAACCCGCCGGAAAGCACCAAAAATCCAGGCAGATTGGGCGGAATCAGCGTCCAGTCAAAGACATGACCACCGCCACCATAACCCTCAACAAAGGCATCGAGCAACAATCCTCGGGCATCGGGAAACGAGCGGGCGAATTCTAACAGATCGAGTTCCGGCCTCACCCGTGCCGCCCGCAGATAGGGGCGAGCAAACTGACGGCAATAGGCGGCATCTTCATCGCCATGAAACTGCAATATGTTGATCGGCACCTCCGCGCAGATCGTCCGCACCGTTTCGGGTGATTCATTGACGAACAGCCCGACAACATCAACAAACGGCGGAATGCACTTGGCCAATTCAGCGGCTCGTTGCAGTGTCACATAACGCGGGCTCGGTGGATAGAAGACAAAACCAATCGCATCGGCACCGGAAGCGACAGCCGCATCGACATCCTCTTCGCGGGTCAGGCCACAAATTTTGATTCTCAACCCAACACCCCATCCAGAAAATCATCATCTTGCATCGGTAAATTCCACTGCGGTTCGTAGATCGGCCCACGAAAGTAGAGGCCATCGGGTGAAAACGTGGGCGCCGCCAGCGTTCTGTCCTTGGTCAACAACAGGGTATCGATCCATTCCGGCGGCTGAGTGCCTTTGCCGATATAGACCAGCGTGCCGACCAGATTACGCACCATGTGATGCAAAAAAGCGCCCGCCTCAAAATCAAAAACAATCAGATTGCCGCGCTGATGGACATCGGCTCGCCACAGGTTTTTAATCGGCGATTTGGCCTGACAGTTAGCGGCCCGAAAAGCCGAAAAATCGTGCTCGCCGAGCAACTTGCTAGCCGCCTGCTGCATCAGTTCAAGATCAAGCGGCCAATGAAACCAGCCCACTCGCCCCTGCCATAGCCCCGGGCGCTGCGCCCGGTTGATCAACAGATAACGATAACGACGACCGCGCGCACTGAAACGAGCATGAAACTCATCGCTCACCGGCTGCGCCCAGCGCACCGCAATACCCTCCGGCAAATGCGCATTGACCCCACGCACCCAAGCGCTCGATGGCCGCTCAACGGTCGTTTCAAAATGCACCACCTGCTGTGTCGCATGGACGCCGGCATCGGTACGCCCGGCACACATAACGCCGATCGCCTCCCCAGCAATTTTCTGCAGCGCCAGTTCCAGTTCGTCCTGTACTGTTTGACCTTGCGGTTGACTTTGCCAACCGTGAAAGCCCGTACCGCAATATTCGAGACCCAGCACAAACCTCATCGCATGCTCCCCGCTGCCAAGAGGGCGAAACAGAGCAATATTACGGTCAACGTGTCAAAAGGCCGCCATTTGGGCACTCGTATCTCTAACATTTCCTGCCCCAAAAGCGGCGCAGGATGCGGCGCAACATCACCCAGCATCTTCCGCCAGGCGCCTTTTTCCTGGGGCGTATTCAGTTGATCCAGCACCAGCGACAAGCGAACTACCAAGCGCTCCCTATCCAGCCCCAGCCTTGCCAGCGGTTGCAACAGCCCCCATAAAGCAACGACTAAACCATCCCGTCCCAGATGCGAAAACAGCCAACCCAGGCAGCCCAGAATGATGACCAAACGCACCGCTTGAAGATTTCCGGCATCGACACCTTGCCATGTTGGCATCCACACCAAGTCAAACAGAGCATCCCCAGGCAATCCATAAGCCAGAACCAACCACACACCGAGCAATAGCCAGCGAGAACGATGAACATACCGCCACCAGTGTGGCAAAGTCTTCGTGGCGAACAGGATAATCAGTAACATAACAACAAAAATCAGGGGGTAGCCAACAAACTGGACGACCACAACAACGGACAACCAAGCAATCAGAACGGTAGTGGGATGCAATTGGAATTGGCCCCTCTGAAAAAGCACATGGCCCCACGCTGGGGGCCATGCGGCGTTTGCGAACCCGGATTCTACTCGCCTATGCGCCCCAAAATCTCTCGGGCCTGCTCGACCAGATCCAGCGGACCTTCGTGCTGAACCTCCAGGAGCAATTCTCGCGCGCCTTCAAGGTCGCCCATTTCCTCATAGGCCTTGGCAAGATCCAACTTGGTGCTGACCTCCTCACGCAGAGCATCAGAAAACTCAGATGCCGGCGGCGCCATATCCGGAAGTGCCTCAGAAATAGGGGCTGGCTCGTTGATTTCAAATGCAGGAGGCTCAGTGGCAGTCGACTCTACCGGCTCATCTGCTGACAAATCAAGATTGATCGACCCGATATCGTAACTTGGTGTCGCCATCAGCCCACCCAGCACGGCAGAGTCAGTAAGACTGACGTCAAACTCCAGCGATTCATCCTCATCCACCATCGGTTCAGATGGCGGCTGCTGAACAGATGTCTCAAATGGCTCATCCATCACCATGCGTAATGCATCTGGATTCACTACGGTGGCGGATGAGGGATCGGCCTCTGTCGCCAGATCAAAATCAACCAATGGTGCCATTTCAGGCTCAGCCAACATATCGGGCTCAGAGGGCGTCTGAAAATCAAGCATGTCCTCACTGGACACCGACGTTTCGTTGCCCACAAACGTACTGGTCAAGCTATCCAGACCTGGCATGACCAAGGTCCCGGCGGGAGAGAAATCAGGGCTAGCGGTCGAGTCCGGCTCCAAGGATTCAGCACCCACGCTGGTTGCCGCACCAATATCAAAATCGATAATTTCGCTATCCAGTTGATCCAGAGACTGAGGAAGCGGCTCGTTCGCCATTTCTTCTGGTGAAGGTTCGGAATCCATGCCCAGATCGAAATCCAGAGCGTTGGAATCAGCGGTAGCAATCGTTCTGACGAACTCGGGTTCAGACTGAGGATCAAGAACCTGCGGACGATCAGGCTCGACATTGGTTGAGCCCAGATCAAAATCCAGGCTCATTACGTCGTCGACCGCAACCGTGGGCTCTACAGGCACATCGAGCGGAATATCAGGCTCTCCCGAAAACTGCATTAGCAAAGCATCGTCCGCCAAATCAGGTTCCGGCGCCTGTCCGACAAAAGTGTCATCAACCGAGGGTTCGGCAACCGCTGCCTGTGCCAGCAGGCCGGCTGAAACTGCCAGCGTGGACTTGACGGTATCAGGCGAAACAATCATTGTCGCATCGGCATCAAAGGCCGCCGGGCTCGTACCGTGAGCAGATGAATACAAAGGATTTTGAGGATCGAGCCCAGCCCCAAGTGCAGCCACCTTGGCCCATTCGGAACCATGGCCGCCCGTTTGTCCGTACAACTCACTGGCCAATGTTTCAAATTGCTTCAAGCTCTTGCGGTTGGCGTAAATCTCCAGCAACTTGGCGTGAATGGCGGTTCTTTGCGGATCCTTCTGCAAAGCCTCAATCAGAATCTCTTCCGCTTGCGCATCACGACCATAGGCCATGTAAACATCCGCCTCTGCAACCGGATCAACCTCATCGGTATCGATGGTGCCGGGGCCAGTCTGACTAAAATCACCCGTTTGCGGCGGTGTGTTGCCAGTATCGACACTCTGCCCGCCGGTCATGCGAAATACTGAATTCGGTCCCAAGCTTGATGGCCCTGGCGCCGCAGTGGTCTCCGCTGGCGCATTTTGACGCCGCCGCTTGGCAAAGAAATACCCACCCAACAAAGCAAGGATCGCAGCACCGCCTGCCAATGGAAGCGGATCATCGAGCAATTCGTCGACAAAACCTGGCTCGGGCTCTGGCTCAGATTGAGGCAGCTCAACTTTTTTGGGTGGCTCCGGCGGCTTGACCGCTTCTATTGGCTTGGGAGGAGGCTCGACAACCTTCGTTGGCTCTGGAAGTGGTGCTTCAACGGGTGGTTTAGTTGCCTCAACAGGCTTCTCAACCTCAATCGCTGCCGTGGAAGCAACAATAGGCACTGCGGCCGGCTTAAGGCCTTCCTTCTTCGGATCGGCTTGATTTTGTAACTCAGCCAACTTTTGATTTTTTGCTTCAAGCAGTTTTTGTAAGTCGCTAACGTTTTTTTCCAGTTGAGCCAGTCGATCCTGCGCGTCTTTCAGTCCCTTTTCTTTAGCTATGTTGTTCTCAGCCACCGCAGCTGAAGTCTTGGTCTGGGAAGCCAGTTCAGTACGGGAAACTTTCACCTGATCCTTGGACAGATCAAGGGGCGTCGTCTTCTCCTCAACCTTGGGCGCAATTTTGCCAGAAGAGGACTGTCCTCCACTATCTTGCTTGGCTGGCCCTTGAGCGGCGACACTCGCCAGTCTCTGACGATAGGCATTCCAGTCGTTGGCTTGTGCGACATAAATCTTGCGTGCTTCAGACTGCGGCACAGCCGAGACTGTTGCCCGGTCAGGGATATCAAGAATTACACCGGCTTTCAATCGGTTGATATTTTTGCCAATGAAAGCTTCCGGATTACTGTTGTACAAGCCGACCAACATCTGCTCAAGCGACACCCCCTCGGGCATGGTCTCAAGCGCAATTTTGCGCAGCGTCTCGCCACTTTGGACCAAGTGAGTATCACCACCAGACAACGACTTAGTCTGATTTTGTGCTAGCGGCCGGGGTGCTGACACGGGTGGAGGTTCTCGACGCGACGCAGCGTCATTGCCACCTCCAGGTATCGTTTGAACCACTTTGGCATCCGCTGTATTGACCATCCGTGTCGCCGACTTGGCGGCAATCTCCGGCGGGTCAAGCAAAAAAGTGTATTCACGAACCAGCCGGCCTGCGGGCCAGTTGAGTTCGACCAAAAAATCAAGGAATGGCTCGTTCACCGGCTTGGATGAACTTACCCTGATAACGACCTGACCACCACGACGTTTTTCAACCGAAAAACGCAAGTCCTGAAGTGCCGAGGCATAATCGATACCAGCCTGATGAAACGCCTCTTGCGGAGCAAGCCGAGCCGTCATCGCTGTTGTTTCGGCACTCGAAGCATTGACCTCAAGCTCCGCACGCAACGGCTGCCCAAGCCCGGACAACACGGTAATTCTCCCCAACCCGGCTGCCTCAGCAATCCATGGTGTCAAGGTAAGACATGACGCCACGGCAAGCGCCACGGTGCATTTTTTAAAATTTGATTTCATCGTATTTTTCACGGCGCCACCCGAGCGTCGACTTTGGGACTTTTAAATTAACATCATGGACTTAGCAAAGCAAGCTAAACCTGCTTCTCATTTGGGAAAATTCGGCATAATTCCCACATATAAAAAACGGGGCTAAAGCCCCGTTTTCACTGAGAACACCTATTTATTTGTCAAGCAGGATGCGCAACATACGACGCAAGGGCTCGGCAGCCCCCCACAACAACTGATCACCGCAGGTAAAGGCCGCCAGATATTCCGGGCCCATCGCCATCTTGTGCAGACGACCAACCGGGACGGTCAACGTGCCGGTGACAGCTGCTGGCGTCAGTTCGCGCTCGGAGATTTCACGGTCATTCGGCACAACCTTGGCCCACGGATTGGCCTTGGCCAGCATGTCGCTGATTTCGTCGAGCGGGACATCCTTCTTCAACTTGATAGTCAGTGCCTGGCTATGGCAACGCATCGCGCCGATACGCACGCACAGACCATCAATCGGGATCGAACCCGGCGAACGGAATGCCGGACGGCCGAGAATCTTGTTGCACTCGGCACCGCCCTTCCACTCCTCCTTGGACTGACCGCCTTCTACCGGCACGTCGATCCACGGAATCAGTGAACCGGCGAGCGGGGTGTTGCGGAAATTTTTCTTCGGGAAAGCATCGGAGCGAATCGTCTCGGCCACCTTGCGGTCAATGTCGAGAATGGCGGAAGCCGGATCAGCCAGCAGATCAGCAACGGAGGAGTGGATGGCACCCATCTGCGAAATCAGTTCACGCATATTTTGTGCACCTGCGCCGGAAGCGGCCTGATAAGTCATGGACGACGCCCATTCAATCAGGTCGTTCTGGAACAAGCCACCGAGACCCATCAGCATCAGCGAAACCGTGCAGTTGCCGCCGATCCAGTTCTTGCCGCCCTTGGCCAGCGAATCCTTGATCACGTTCATGTTGACCGGGTCGAGCACGATCACCGCATCATCGGCCATGCGCAATGCAGATGCCGCATCAATCCAGTGGCCATTCCAGCCCGCCGCACGCAGCTTGGGAAAGACTTCCTTGGTGTAGTCACCACCCTGACAGGTGATGATGATCTCGCACTGCTTTAGCGCGTCGACCGAAGAAGCGTCCTGCAAGGGCAGGGAAGCTTCTTTGCCGCCCAGAATCGGCGCCTTGCCGCCGGCAGCGGACGTTGAAAAATAAACGGGATCGATAAAGGCAAAATCCCCCTCTTCCACCATGCGTTGCATGAGGACAGAACCGACCATCCCGCGCCAACCAACCAGACCGACTTTTTTCATAACATCACTCTCCGTTCAGATTCTTTTTTACAGCGCCGCCAGCACGGCGTCGCCCATTTCCTTGGTGCCAACTTTGTTTGTACCGCGCTCGTAGATGTCGCCAGTACGATAACCCTGTGCCAACACCTTTTTGACCGCATTTTCGATACGCAGTGCCTGCTCTTCCAGACCAAAAGTGTAGCGCAGCATCATCGCGGCGGACAAAATGGTTGCCAGCGGATTCGCAATACCCTTACCGGCGATATCTGGGGCCGAACCATGCGATGGCTCGTACAAACCTTTCTGGTTTTCATCCAGCGAGGCTGAAGGCAGCATCCCGATTGAGCCGGTCAGCATCGAAGCTTCGTCGGAAAGAATGTCACCGAACATGTTGCCGGTAACCATCACGTCAAACTGTTTGGGTGCCTTGAGCAACTGCATCGCTGCATTGTCGACCAACATGTGCGATAACTCGACATCCGGGTAATCCTTGGACACCTCGATCATCACATCGCGCCAAAGCTGGGTACATTCCAGCACGTTCATCTTGTCGACCGAACACAGGCGCTTGTCGCGCTTGCGTGCCGCTTCAAAAGCGACGCGGCCGATGCGGCGGATTTCAGATTCGCTATAAACCATCGTATTGAAACCGACGCGCTCGCCGTTTTCCTCGCGAATGCCACGCGGCTGGCCGAAATAAATGTCACCGGTCAGTTCGCGGATGATCAGCAGATCCATGCCGGCAACGACTTCAGGCTTCAGCGTTGAGGCATTGGCCAACTCGGGGTAAAGAATGGCCGGGCGCAAATTGGCGAACAGGTTGAGATCCTTGCGGATACCCAGCAGGCCACGTTCCGGGCGTTTTTCGCGTGGCAGGGTATCCCATTGCGGGCCACCAACGGCGCCGAGCAGAATGGCGTCAGCTTCGCGGGCCAGCTTTTGCGTCGCTTCGGGATAGGGGTTGCCAGTCGCATCGACTGCACCGCCGCCCAGTAAAGCCTCTTCCATCTCGAATTTGAGATCGAGAGAATTCAGTACACGCACGGCTTGTGCCGTAATTTCAGGACCGATGCCGTCACCCGGCAGAACACAAATTTTCATAATTCTTCCTTGTTACGAAAACAGCCAGGGCTGATTGATGCGACGCTTTTCCTCAAATTCACGAATTTTCTCGGCGTGGCGCAAGGTCAGGCCGATATCATCCCAGCCATTGATCAGACATTCCTTGCGAAAAGCGTCGATCTGGAAGGGAATCCCGTAGCCATCCGGGCGAATCACGGCTTGCGCCTGCAAATCAACCACCAGCTTGTAACCCGGCGTTGCCTCGACCTGCTTGAACAAAGCCTCAATTTCGACCGCCGGCAAAACGATGGGAACGATACCGTTCTTGTAGCAGTTGTTGAAGAAAATATCGGCAAAGGATTCGGCAATGATCGCCTTGAAACCAAAATCGAGCAGCGCCCACGGGGCATGTTCGCGCGAACTGCCGCAGCCGAAGTTGGCGCGGGTTAGCAATACCTCGGCACCTTGATAGCGTGGCTGATTAAGGACGAAATTCGGATTTTTCGGACGGTTGGTCGCATCCTGACCAGGTTCGCCAATATCCATATAACGCCACTCGTCAAAAGCGTTCGGGCCGAAACCGGAACGCTTGATCGATTTGAGAAACTGCTTCGGAATGATCGCATCGGTATCGACGTTATTGCGGTCGAGCGGCGCTACCAAACCTTCGAGACGGGTAAATTTATCCATGACTTGTTCTCAGAGGATGTCACGCACATCGGCAAAATGGCCAGCAATAGACGCCGCTGCTGCCATCGCCGGGCTGACCAGATGGGTACGCCCACCCGGCCCTTGCCGACCTTCAAAATTGCGATTGGAGGTCGAGGCGCAACGCTCGCCCGGTTCCAGACGGTCGGCATTCATCGCCAGACACATCGAGCAACCCGGTTCACGCCATTCAAAACCGGCGGCGAGGAACACCTTGTCCAAACCTTCAGCTTCCGCCTGACGCTTGACCAGACCGGAGCCCGGGACAGCGAGTGCTAATTTGACAGTCGCTGCGATATGGCGCCCCTTCAAAACGGACGCCGCTTCGCGCAAATCTTCGATGCGGGAATTAGTGCACGAACCAATGAACACCTTGTCGATGCTGATCTGGTTCATCGGCGTATTCGGATTCAAACCCATGTATTGCAGGGCCCGCTCCATGCCTTCGCGCTTGACCGGGTCGCTCTGCTTGGCCGGATCGGGCACATTGGCATCGATTGCGACAACCATTTCCGGCGAGGTACCCCAGGTCACTTGCGGGCGAATGTCTTCCGCCTTGAGCGTAACAACGCGGTCAAATTGCGCGCCAGCATCGCTTTGCAGGGTACGCCAATAGGCCACGGCGTTATCCCAGACTTCGCCTTTGGGCGAGAACGGACGGCCACGTAAATAATCGATGGTTTTGTCGTCGACCGCAACGAATCCCATGCGGGCGCCGCCTTCGATGGCCATATTGCACAGGGTCATGCGACCTTCCATGCTCAGGCCGCGAATCGCGCTACCACCGAATTCAATCGCGTAACCGGTCCCACCAGCGGTGCCGATGGTGCCGATAATCGCCAGCGCCACATCCTTGCCGGTGACGCCCTTGCCGAGTTTGCCTTCGACGGCAATCAGCATGGTTTTGGATTTTTTCTGCAACAGACATTGGGTCGCCAGCACATGCTCGACTTCCGAAGTGCCGATACCGTGCGCCAGACAGGCGAAAGCGCCGTGCGTCGAGGTATGCGAATCACCGCACACAACAGTCATGCCAGGCAGCGTTGCGCCGTTTTCCGGGCCGACGACATGGAGAATCCCCATGCGCGGATCCTTGAACGGAAAATAGGCCAGTGCGCCGACTTCGCGGATGTTGGCATCCAGCGTTTCAACCTGCTGCCGGGAAACCGAATCCTTGATGCCTTCGTCCCAATGATCGGTCGGCGTATTGTGATCCGGCGTTGCGACGATGGACGATACGCGCCACGGTTTGCGGCCAGCCAGTTTGAGGCCCTCAAAGGCCTGCGGGCTGGTCACTTCGTGGACGAGGTGACGATCAATATAGAGAAGCGCCGTGCCGTCCGCTTCGACGTGGACGACGTGGTTTTCCCAAAGTTTGTCGTAAAGTGTCTTCGACATGGCATGTGTTTTGGAGGCTGTAGAGCCTTGAATTATGGCATAGAACCGTCGTTTTTTGGCCCCGAAACCGCGTTGACCGTAAGCAATTCGCGGACGTCATGGACCCAGCGCCAGATCAACAAAAAACCCATCAAGGCAAAGGCTGCGCCTACCGTGAATGACCAACCCGCGCCCCAATCATCCCAAGTCCGCCCGGCGATCAGAACGCCCAACAAGCCACCAGCACCAAAGGACAAACTGGAGTACAAGGCCTGCCCTCTGCCCTGCGCCTTGCCGGGGAACCACAAATTGACGACAGCAATAGAAGCGGCGTGATGCGAGCCGAAGGTCAGACCATGCAATACCTGGACAAAAATCATCAAAACCAGCGAATCCACCGCCCAACCCATCAGTAAAAAGCGCAATACGGCGGCGGCAAAGCTGACCAGCAAAATGCTGCGCAACGAAAACTGTCGGACCAGGCGAGACATGGCCATAAACACCAGAATCTCGGCCACCACCCCAAGCGACCACAAAATACCCACCTCGGTTTTGCTGTAGCCGTTGGCCGTCAGATGGATAGAGTAAAAAACATAGTAAGCGCCATGCGCCGCCGACATAGCCAGGCACGCCAGCATGAAGGCACGGACGCGCGGCTGACGCAGGATTTCGCCAATCGCCGGGGTGTCGTGCGGGTGCGGCCTTGGCGTGGTTTCCGGCAGTGTCAGCGCGACCAGCAAAATGCCCATCAACATCAAGCAACAGACCCAGAGAATACTGCCCGTTGGGAAGTAATCGAGTAATGCCCCGGTACTCATCACTGCAACGATAAATCCGATTGAGCCCCAGACCCGGATGCGGCTGTAACGCCCGTGCTCTTCGCGCAAATGATCGAAGGTCAGGGTTTCGACCAAGGGCAGCGCGGCGCTCCAGAAGAAGGCCAGTACTGCCATCGCCAGCAACATGCTGGGTAATTTGTCGAACCAGAAAAACGCGCAAAAGCCGAGCAGCGAAATGGCTGCGGCGAGGCGAATGATCAACATCCGTTGACCGAAATGATCGGCCAGCCAGCCCCACAAATTGGGGCCAAAAAGACGCATCAACTGCATTTGTGACATCAGCAGACCGATGTCCCAGGCAGAGAAATTCAGGGATTGCAGGTAGAGCCCGAAATAGGGCGAAAACGCGCCAATGAAGGCGAAGTAAAACAGGTAGTAGCCAGAAAGGCGCCAATAAGGCAAAGCGTGCATCCGGACAGTTTACCGGATGCCGCCTCTGGAGGCCGATCGAATCAGGCCGCTTTAACCGACAACTGGCCGGCGCGGTAGGCCAACAACATGTGATAGAGGGCATCTTTGAGATGCACGCGTTGTTTCTTCATGTCTTCCAACGTGAAATCAGCCACCGGCATATCGTGCTCTTCGAGGTCTTCTACCTTGCCAGTCAGGCGCTGGTAAGTAGCCAGTTGCTTGGCGAAATGAGCGTTACCGGCTTTGAGCACATTGATGGCTTCAGAAAATTCCGGAAATTCGGAATGGAGGTCGTGGTGATCGACTTGCATGGTGTTCTCCCTAGAACGGCTATTTCGCTCTCAGAGCGGAAAAAAGCCAAAATTTTACGCGATTTTTCCCGGAATGCGTGGCGTTTGGCAGACCACATCGCCACATTGCGCCCGATGACGCAATGCATGATCGATCAAAACCAGCGCCAGCATGGCTTCGGCGATCGGTGTCGCGCGGATACCAACGCAAGGATCATGGCGGCCTTCTGTCGCCACTTCGATGGCCTGGCCCTGCGTATTGATTGAGCGACGCGGCTGGGCGATCGACGAAGTTGGCTTGATCGCCATATTGACGATGATTTCCTGGCCGGTCGAAATACCACCCAGAATGCCGCCGGCGTGGTTACTGGCAAACCCCTGCGGCGTCATTTCATCGCCGTGCTCGCTGCCCTTTTGGGCCACCGAGTCAAATCCAGCACCAATTTCGACGCCCTTGACCGCATTGATACCCATCATCGCGTAGGCAATTTCCGCATCCAGGCGATCATAAACCGGCTCGCCCCAGCCTGGCGGCACACCGGTGGCTGAGACGGTGATTTTTGCACCGACTGAATCGAGCGATTTGCGCAGGCTGTCCATGTAGCTTTCCAGCTGCGGCACGATGGCGGCATTGGGTGCAAAAAATGCGTTGTCGTCGATATCCTCGGCGCAAACAAAAGGGATTTCGATTGGGCCAAGCGCGCTCATCCAGCCGCGAATATGGATACCGTAGCGCTCCAGCAACCACTTGCGCGCAATCGCACCGGCAGCGACACGAACGGCGGTCTCGCGCGCCGAAGAACGGCCACCGCCGCGATAATCGCGAAAACCGTATTTTTGCGTGTAGGTGTAATCAGCATGACCGGGGCGGAAGGTTTCGGCGATATTGCCGTAATCCTTGCTGCGCTGATCCTGATTGCGGATCAGCAGACCAATCGGTGTACCGGTGGTTTTGCCCTCAAAGACGCCAGAGAGAATTTCGACGCTATCCGGCTCGCGGCGCTGCGTGACGTGGCGCGAGGTGCCCGGCTTGCGGCGATCCAGTTCCGCCTGAATATCCTCGGCGCACAGCGCCAGCCCGGGTGGGCAGCCATCGACCACGCAACCAATGGCCGGGCCATGGGATTCGCCAAAGGAAGAAACCGAAAACAAGGTGCCAAAGGTATTGCCGGACATGGGTAGCAGCGCTCTAATGGAGAAACAGGAGTCTACCATGCCGCAAAAAAAGCCCCCTTTTTCGCCGTCGACCGTAACAAAGTCGTCAACGCAGCCGCCGGCACGCAGCAAAGCTGCGGCGCCCACCGCGCAGGGCAAGCAGCAGGCTGACAAGCAATGGCAGCGCACCAAGCGCTATGGTTGGGATAGCCGTTAAAACAAAAAGCGGCCGCAGCCGCCTTTTTTCACCGCAAGAGGCGTTTCAGCCCTCCTTATCTTCCGGCCAGTTCTTGATGAAGTTTTTCAGCATTTTGTTCTCAAAATTCTGTTCTTCAAAAACCGCTTTGGCGACGTCGTGCAGCGAGATCACGCCGAGCAAAGTGCCCGCCTCGACGACCGGCATGTAGCGCGAATGGGATTCCAGCATCAATTGGCGCAGTTCATTCACTTCCATCTGCGGTTCGGCGATCACCGGATCGGTGACCATCACTTCGCCAACGGTGACGCCAACCGGGCAGGCGTTGTGCGTTTTCAGTGCTTTGAGCACCTCGCGAAAGGTCAGCATGCCGGCCATTTTCCCGGCATCCATGACAACCAGCGAGCCGACATCCAGATCGGCCATGGTGTCGACCGCCGCTGACAACAACTGCTGCGGCGTCGACGTAAAGAGCGTGCCGCCTTTAAGATTGATGATCTCCCTGACCTGCATGTTAGTTCTCCGAGTTCGTTATCTGAACGATGTTAGTGCAATCAGGCACTTTGTGGAAGCGTAGCCAGCGGTGCGGGATCTGCTGCATTTTCATGAACAATCCGTACATCGCGCTGCGGGAAGGGGATGTTGATGCCGTGTTCCTTGAACAACCGCCAGATTGCCAGATTGACATTAGAGATAACGCCACCACGCCCCTCTTCCGGGTCGGCGATCCAAAAGCCTAGCTCAAGATTGATGCTGCTATCGGCAAATTGCGTGATCAGCACCGAAGGGCCAGGCTCTGCAAGCACCCGCGCCTGTCCCGAGGCGGCCTCGACCAGCAGGCGCATCGCCAAGTCGAGATCGCAATCGTAGGCGACGCCGACCTGTGTCGCGATACGCAAGCGGCTGTCCGAGTAGGTCTGGTTTTGCACCACGCTGCCGATCAGCGTTTCATTCGGCACGATGAACTCGGTGCCGCCCAACTGGCGCAAGACGGTATAGCGCGTCGTGATCTGAGTCACCATGCCGCTATCCGTACCCACCTGAACCACATTGCCGAGGCGAATCGAGCGGTCGAGCAGAATGATGAAACCAGAAACATAGTTGCTGGCAATTTTCTGCAAACCCAAGCCTAGGCCGACGCCCAGCGCGCCGGTGAACACCGAGAGCGCAGTCATGTCTATGCCCACCAGCGACAGACTAGCGATGATGGCGACCAGGGTGAGCACGGCTTTAGCCACGCGGATGACGACGATACGCAGACTGGAATCAAGCGCCTCAAAACCCATCAGCCGGTTTTCAATGATCCCCGCAACCCACAAGGCCAGCACCACGGTCAAAAACACCGTAGCAGCACCATGAATGATCATCCACAAATCAAAGCGCTGTTTGCCCAATGAAAAATCAACCTGCTCCAGCGTATCAATCACATGCGGCGCCAGATCGGTGATGTAAAGCGCCATCCAGCCCCAAACCAGCAGCGAGATGATGCGCTCCCAGCTGGTCAGCCAGGTGGCCTGCTTGAAGGCCTGACGCAGGACGAAAATAACGCTGCGCACCAATGCCAGCGAGCCCAGCAGCGGCATGGCCAGTTTGAATAAATTGACGTGGATGAATGATTTGAGCGCCAGGTGGGCGATACCCACCAGAATCATGCCAGTCAGCGGAAAAACCAGACGCGACCCGGCATCCGTGAAGCGCCCCGAGCCTTCCGAATGTTTTTTTTGCCATTGACGTGAAATCAGCCAGGCAATCCCCAGCGCCACCACCAGCGCAAGCACTTGCCAAACAAAATGTGGATCACTGACATCCTCCCAGAGGTCAGTTAAAAAACTCAGCATCGGGGACTTTTTGCTCATGCCTTCTTATCCAGAACTGCGGCGAAAAAGCCGTCGGTATGATGAACATGCGGCAAAAGACGCAGCATGTCGCCTTCAACGGCAATGCCATGCTTGTTTAGTACGGTCGACGCCGGAATTAGCGTGAAACCTGGATGACTGGCGAGGAAAGCCTCAACCACCTGATCATTCTCGGCGGCCAGCAAGCTGCAGGTGGCATAAACCACGCGGCCGCCGGGGCGTACCAGTTTGGCCGCAGCATCGAGAATCGCCGCCTGCTTGACGGTCAATTCCGCCACCGAAGCCTCGCTCTGGCGCCATTTGAGATCAGGATTACGACGCAAGGTGCCGAGGCCGGAACACGGCGCATCAACCAGTACCCGATCAATTTTGCCGGCCAGACGCTTGATCTTGGTATCGCGCTCATGCTCAATACGCGCCGGATGAACATTCGACAAACCCGAACGGGCCAGCCGGGGCTTGAGTTTTACCAGGCGTTTGTCGGAAACATCAAAGGCGTAAAGACGCCCGGTATTTTTCATCAACGCGCCGAGCAGCAGGGTTTTGCCGCCCGCCCCGGCGCACAGATCGACCACCATCTCGCCGCGCTTGGGATCAAGCAAATAGCCCAACAACTGACTGCCTTCGTCCTGCACCTCAAACGCCCCCTCAAGAAACAGCGGGTGTTTGGCCAGCGCCGGCTTGTCGCGCAGGCGAACGGCGGTGGGCGACAAGCTGCCAGCCTGGGCGGCGATACCTTCAGCGGCAAAGCGCTCCAGCACCGCCTGGCGGGTGGTTTTGATCGTATTGACGCGCAAATCAAGCGGCGCCGGGTTGTTGAGCGCCAGCGCCAGTTTGGCCACCTCGTCAGCACCCAATTGGGCTTCCAGCGCGTTATAGAGCCAATCCGGCAAATCACAGCGCACGGCAGGCGAAAACTCAGACTCCGGCATCGCTTTCGCTGCCGCCAGCCATTCCTCCTCGCTGCCTTTAAGCACCGGGGCGAGTTCGCGCTGGCTCCAGCCACGGCTGACAGTCAGTGCGGCCAGCAATAAATTGCGATCCGACAACTTGCCGGCACAGCGCGCCTCCAGGCTACGCCCACGGCGCAAAACCGCAAAAACGCTTTCGGCCACGAAGGCGCGATCAGCATGACCGAGTTCGCGGTTGAATTTGAAATAACGCGAGACCACGGCATCGGCCGGGTGTTCAAAACGCAGCAATTCATTGAGAACTGCCACGGCATGGGCGAATAGTGCGGGGGTAAAGCGAGCGTTCATGGGTTTTCCAATACGGTGACAACGGGCTCGGGCGAAATCAGTGCGGCCCGATCATTCAATGCTGCGGCAAGACGCACGCGGCCATGCTCAAGGCGCAAGCGGCCTTCAGCAAACCAGCGCACCGCCAGGGGGTAAATTTTGTGCTCCTGGAGCAAAATGCGCGCCGCCAGATCATCCTCGCTATCGCCATCAAGCACCGGAATGGCGGCTTGAATAATCACCGGGCCATGATCGAGCGTTGGCGTCACAAAATGCACCGTACAGCCATGAATGCGCACGCCCTCCTCCAGCGCCCGCTGATGAGTATGCAAACCGGGAAACGACGGCAGCAGCGAGGGGTGAATATTCATCAGGCGGCCTTCGTAGTGGCCGACGAAACGCTCAGTGAGAATGCGCATGAAACCAGCCAAGACCACCAGATCCGGGGCAAATTGGTCAATACATTCGGCCAGCGCGGCGTCAAAGGCTTCGCGGCCAGCAAAAGCCTTGTGGTCGATGAAGTGCGTTGCAATGCCGGCCTTTGCAGCGATTTCCAGCCCTTGGGCATCTGGCCGGTTGCTGATCACGGCGGCGATATTGACCGGCAAATTCCCGGCATCACGGGCGGCGATCAGCGCCTCCATGTTGCTGCCGCGCCCGGAAATCAGGATGACGATATTTTTCATTTGATAAAACTGATCGGAAAGAAAATGGTGGTGGCCACAGATTGTGTCAAACGCGACAAACCTCGACCGTTGCGGTCGGCGACAACTTTGGCCATAAAGTCCAGCAAGCCGATTAAGCGCCCGAACTCGCGCTCGAAAGAAAGATTACGGTTGGCTGAATCAAGTTCGTTGGAGAGCAGAAAAAGATTGCCGGCAGAGTCACGGTCATTACCCAGCTTCCAGATGGCAATCTCCATGTTGCGCGCGCAAAAGTAGAGTTTTTGCTCGTTCAGCGAATCAAGCATGAAATACTCCGCCTTGTGATCGAAAGCCGCATCGGCCATGGTCAGCAGGCCGAGCATCAGGGCGGCAACGCGGTCTCCGCCGTAGGCTTCGCTAAAGGCCAGCGCCGCTGCCTTGTCCTCACGCAAGCCGCCAAGCTCCGGCAGGCTGCGGTAAAAGCGCTGCTTCAGACGCTCCAGACCTTCTTCCCGACTTGCCAGGCCAGCCTTCTTCCATTCTTTCGGATTGCGCTTGTAAAGCTTGTCAGCGATCAGCAAAAGACCGTCCATCACCTCGCTACGATTGGCGTCGGCAATCCGGTCAACCTCAGTTTTGGCCAGATATTTGACGTCGACCGTCGACTCCGTGCGTCCATCCTTACCCATTTTCGTCACGCAACCGGCGCACGAGAGAACAAGGAGAACGAGCAGCCAGCGCATCAGGCATTCCTGCTCTTCAGGTAACCCAGCGCCACCGGCAAGAGCGAGATCGCGATAATGCCAACAATAATGATCGAGAGATTTTGTTTGACCCAGACCATGTTGCCCAGCCAATAGCCCGCCAGGCACAGCGAAACCACCCAGGCCAGCGCGCCGATCAGGTTGAACAGGGTGAACTTGGCGTAAGACATGGCGCCAATCCCGGCAACGAAAGGGGCGAAGGTGCGGAACAGGGGCAGAAAACGCGACATCACCAGCGTCTTGCCGCCATGTTTTTCATAGAACGCATGGGTCTTGACCAAGGCTTCCTTGTTGAAAAAACGCGAGTTTTCCCATTGAAAAACCTTGGGCCCAAGATAACGGCCAATTTGGTAATTGACCATATTGCCCAGCAGCGCAG
The DNA here is from genome assembly GCA_028687645.1 of Rhodocyclaceae bacterium. Taxonomy (GTDB): domain Bacteria; phylum Pseudomonadota; class Gammaproteobacteria; order Burkholderiales; family Rhodocyclaceae; genus Azonexus. The sequence continues at coordinate 17,112 of JAQTZQ010000014.1, read as the reverse complement.
CCGCCAGCAAGACGCCCATCAAGACAAAAATATCCATCCCGCCCTCACCCAGCGCAGCCAGTGCGCCAGCCACAAACAACAGCGAATCGCCCGGCAGGAAGGGCGTTACGACAAAACCGGTTTCGGCAAAAATGATGAAAAACAGGATGCCGTAAATCCACAGCCCGTACTGCTGCACCAGCAATGCCAGGTGCTTGTCGAGATGGAGAATGATGTCGATAAATTGGGCAAGAAGTTCCACGGAACGGCCAGAGCGCTAAGAGAGGCCGCATTATAATCTGCCCATGCCGACCATCGCCCGCCTCCCCGACCTGTTGATCAGCCAGATTGCCGCTGGCGAAGTCGTTGAAAGACCCGCCTCGGTGCTCAAGGAATTGCTGGAAAACAGCCTCGATGCTGGCAGCAAGGCGATTCAGGTGCATCTCGAAGAGGGCGGCGTCAAACTGATCCGCATCACCGATGACGGCTGCGGTATCGCCAAAGAGCAACTGGCGCTCGCGCTGACCCGCCACGCCACCTCAAAAATCGGCTCGCTGGATGATCTGGAACACGTCAGCTCTTTGGGTTTTCGTGGCGAAGCGCTGGCCTCGGTGGCCTCGGTGGCGCGGCTCAGCATCGCCAGCCGCGAACGCGGTGCCAGTCAGGCCTGGAAGCTCAAAGCCGAAACCCATGCCGAGCCAGAACCCGCCGCGCTGATGGCCGGCAGCGTGGTTGAAATGCGCGACCTGTATTACAACACCCCGGCCCGACGCAAATTTCTCAAGGCCGAAGGCACTGAATACGCCCATTGCGCCGATGCCGTCAAACGCCTGGCGCTGACGCGTCCCGACGTCGCCATCAGCCTGACACACAATGGCCGCAACCTGCTGCAACTCGCCCCCGCCGATAGCGCACGGCGCATTGCCGATATTTTGGGCGATGATTTTCTCGCTGCCGCCCGGCGCATCGAAACCACAGCCGGGCCCTTGAACCTGGGCGGTTTTGCCATCGACCCGACGCATGCCAGCGAGGCTAAGGATGGCCAATATATTTTCGTCAATGGCCGCTTCGTGCGCGACAAAGTGATCAGCCATGCCCTGCGCGAAGCTTATCGTGATGTGCTGCACGGCAGCCGCCAACCGGCAGTTTGCTTGTTCATCAGCATCGATCCGGCGCTGGTTGACGTCAACGTGCACCCGGCCAAAACCGAGGTGCGTTTTCGCGATTCGCGCGCCATGCACCAATTCATCTTCCACGCCCTTCAGCGCACGCTGGCTGACAACCGTGGGCCGTCCAGTTTTGAAAGTGTTACGGTCAACCGCGAAAACACGGCAAATTTTTATCCCGCCGCTGATTACGCACCAACGCTGCGCCACCAAAGCTCGCTAGGCGTTGCCGAACCCGCAGCGGCTGCTTATTTGGCCTTCGCCCGCGCCGCACAAAACCTTGATGCCCCCGCTCCCACCTCAAGCAACAGCCAATTTACCAGCCACGAAAGCAGCGATGCACCGCCCCTCGGCTACGCCATCGCCCAACTGCACGGCATCTACGTTCTGGCCCAGAATGCACGCGGACTGGTGCTCGTCGACATGCACGCAGCGCATGAGCGCATCCTCTACGAAAAACTCAAAACCGCCCTCGACCAATGCCAGATCGCCACCCAGGCCCTGCTGATTCCCGCCGTTTTTGCCGCCGATGCGCTCGATATAGCCGCCGTCGAAGAAAACAGCGAAGCCCTCGCCGATCTCGGCTTCCAGATCGCCCCGCTCGGCCCCAATCAACTCGGCGTGCGCAGCCTGCCGGCCCTGCTCCAATCCGGCGACCCGACCGCCCTCGCCCGCGCACTGATCGCTGAATTACGCGAACACGGCATCACCCAACTGGTCACCGCCCGCCGTAACGAACTCCTCGCCACCATGGCCTGCCACGGCGCCGTCCGCGCCCGCCGCCAACTCAGCTTGCCGGAAATGAACGCCCTGCTGCGTCAAATGGAAGAAACCGAGCGCGCCGGCCAATGCAACCACGGCCGCCCAACCTGGACCGAGTTGCCGCTCAGCGAACTGGACAAACTCTTTCTGCGCGGACAATAGATCACAGCACCGGCGTATATTAGTGCTCATTAACTTTCAAGCTTTTGGAGCCACACATGACCCATCCCCGCGCCGGCCAGCCGGCTCAAGCCAGCGATCTCATTGATCTCCCGCAACTGCTGGCGGCTTACAAAAACCAGCCCGACCCCGCTAATCCTGCCCAAAAAGTCAGCTTTGGCACCAGCGGCCACCGGGGCAATGCCTTCAAGGGCAGCTTCAACCAAGCCCACATCCTCGCCATCGTCCAGGCCATTGCCGATTACCGTCAAAAAGCCGGCATCAGCGGCCCCTTATTTCTCGGCAAAGACACCCACGCGCTCTCGGCACCGGCTGAGCTCAATGCCATCGAAGTCCTTGCCGCCAATGGCATCTTCACCCAGATTCAGGAAAACGACGGCTACACCCCCACCCCGGTCATTTCGCGCGCCATCATTCGCCACAACCGGCAACACCCGCAGGCGCTCGCTGACGGCATCCTGATCACCCCGTCGCACAATCCGCCGCAAGACGGCGGCATCAAATACAACCCGCCCGGCGGCGGCCCGGCGGACACCGATGTGACCGGCTGGATCGAAGATCGCGCCAACCAACTGCTGGCCGATGGCAACCGTGACGCCCGCCGGCTCTCGCCTGAAGAAGCCAGCCAGCACCAGTGCATCCAGCGCATTGACTTTGCCGCCCCCTACATCGCCGAGCTTGACCAAGTCATCGACATGGCCGCCATTGCCCGCGCCGGCTTGAAGATTGGCGTTGATCCAATGGGTGGCGCGGCAGTCGCCTACTGGGACAAAATCGCCGCTCATTACGGTCTGCAACTCGAAGTCGTCAATCCCACGGTCGACCCGCGTTTTGCCTTCATGTCGCTCGACCACGACGGCAAAATTCGCATGGACTGCTCCAGCCGCAATGCCATGGCCAATCTGGTCGGCCTCAAAGACCGCTTCGACATCGCCTGGGGCAACGATGCCGACGTCGACCGTCACGGCATAGTCACGCCGCAAGCCGGCCTGCTCAACCCCAATCACTACTTGTGCGTCGCCATCCATTATTTACTCACCCATCGCCCGGCATGGCCGCAACAGGCCAAAGTCGGCAAAACGCTGGTTTCCAGCAGCCTGATCAACGCCGTTGTTGGCGAACTTGGCCGTGAAGTCTATGAAGTGCCGGTCGGTTTCAAATGGTTTGCCGACGGCCTGCTCAGCGGCGATCTCTGTTTTGGTGGTGAAGAAAGCGCCGGCGCCAGCTTCCTGCAACGTAACGGCCAAAGTTGGACAACCGACAAGGACGGCATCATCCTCGGCCTGCTCGCCGCTGAAATCACCGCCATCACCGGACGCGAGCCCGGCCATTACTACAACGAAATCACCGCCCGGCACGGCGTTTCCTACTACCGCCGGATCGACTCAGCCCTCAGCGCCGAGCAAAAAGCCGCATTCAAAAAATTGTCGCCCGACAAAATCACCACCACCCATCTCGCCGGCGCCAAAATCCTCGCCGCCCTGACCCGCGCCCCCGGCAACAATGCCGATATTGGCGGGCTCAAAATCGTCAGTGAAAACGGCTGGTTCGCCGCCCGCCCATCGGGCACGGAGGCGGTGTACAAACTCTACGGCGAAAGCTTGGTCAGCGCCGAGCACCTGCAAACGCTGCTTGAAGAGGCGCAGGCAATGGTTAGCAAAGCGCTGGAATAATCTTCAACAATCGATTTGCTGCGGCCCGAGGAATTGGGCCGCGTAGTCGCGGTAAACCTCTGATTTGACAAAAATCGCATGCAAATCCGGATCGATGTGGCCGTTTTTTTTGAAATTTTCAAGAATGCCGAGCGCTTGCGATAACTTCATCCCATCTTTATAGGGACGATCTTTCGCCGTCAGCGCCTCAAAAATATCAGAAATGCCCATCATCCGCGCCTGCCAGCTCATCTCTTCGCGTTTCAGCCCTTTCGGGTAGCCCTTGCCGTCCATGCGCTCGTGATGTCCGCCCGCGTATTCAGGGACATTTTTGAGATGTTTGGGCCACGGTAGTTGTTCCAGCATTTTGATCGTCGCCACGATGTGGTGATTGATAATCTGGCGCTCCGGGCCAGTCAGCGTGCCAGCGCGAATAGTCAGGTTTTCAAGTTCATTCTCGGTCAGGAACGGCGCATCCTCACCGTCCACATTACGCCAACGGTATTGCTGGCCGATCTGTTTGACGCGCTCAATATCTTCGTCGCGCATCCGTTCGCCACCGACATTGGCTTTACGCAGAAAATCCCGATCAGCATCACATTGCTGACAGAAGGTGGCAAATTCATTTTCAGCCACCACCCGTTCGGCACCTTGCGCAATTTTCTGCCACAAGCGCACTTCTGCATCCCGCTTGAGTACCTCGAAACGGGTATCAACAATGTGAATCCGATCGTAAATCGTTTGCAGCTTGGTTGCCTTATCGACCACATGAACCGGCGTCGTGACTTTGCCGCAGTCGTGCATCAATGACGCAATACGTAATTCGTAACGATCTTTTTCCGTCAGCTGAAAGTCAGCGAGCGGCCCTTCCGTGGTGGCGTTCACCGCCTCAGCCAACATCATCGTCAGTTCAGGCACGCGCTGGCAATGGCCGCCGGTATAAGGGGATTTTTCGTCAATTGCCGAGTTGATCATTTTAATGAAGGACTCGAACAGTTCCTCAAGCTGCGCCACCAGTTGACGGTTGGTCAAGGCAATGGCGGCTTGCGAGGCGAGCGATTCGGCAAGCTGCTGGTCAGCCCGGGTGAATGCCTCAACCTGTCCATCGCCCGCCTGCGCGTTGATCAGTTGCAGAACGCCGATAATTTCGCCTTCGTGATTTTGCATCGGCACGGTAAGAAAGGACTGCGAGCGATAACCGGTGCGCTCATCAAATTTGCGCGTACCGGAAAAGTCAAAGCCTTCGGCGCAGTAGGCGTCGGCAATGTTGATGGTTTTCTTGCCAATAACGGCGTCGACCGCAACCATGGTGGTGTTAGGTTCGCCATCGGGTTTGAATAGCAGCAGATCCGGAAACTTGCCAGAAACCGGCTGGCCGCTGGTACCGCCAAAGGCAATATTGAGCGAATCGGTGCGCACAATCTGAAAATGCAAGCGCTGCCGGTCATCGGAAACCAGATAGAGCGTCCCGCCATCAGCCCGCGTAATCGTTTTGGCGGCCATAAGAATTTTTTCCAGCAGGCGGTCCAGATTGCGCTCATTGGATAGCGACGCACCGATATCGTTGAGTTGTTCGAGGCGCTGAAAAAGATCGTCCGGCGTTTCCATGGTCACTCCTATTTAATGCAAACTGCACGCACTTGTTTGATATCGGTAATGCCTTGCATCACTTTCTCGATGCCATCCATTTTCAGGGTACGCATCCCTTCATTGAGGGCGCAGGCGAGAATTTCCGCCACCCGCGCTTTCTCCTGAATCAGCTTTTTGACCGGATCTGTACCAACCAGCAATTCATGCAGACCGACCCGGCCTTTGTAACCGCTATCGCTGCAAGTCGGGCAGCCTTTGGCGCGATAGAGGGTAAATTTTCCGTTTTTGGCGTAGCGACTCAGCCATTCCTGCTGAATCGCCTCCAGAGACCCTTGCGGGTTATTTTTCCAGGCATTTGTATTGGTCAGCTCTTCGCTGTATTCGTGGAGTAGTTGCTTGATTTCATCAGCGCTGGGCTCATAGGCAACCTTGCATTCCTTACACAGGCGCTTGCCCAGGCGCTGCGCCAGAATCCCCAACAGCGCATCAGCAAAATTGAAGGGGTCCATGCCCATGTCGAGCAGACGGATGATGGATTCAGTCGCTGAATTGGTGTGCAGCGTCGCAAAAACCAGGTGGCCGGTGAGCGAGGCTTCGATACCGATACCCGTCGTTTCCGGGTCGCGCATTTCGCCAACCATGATGATGTCAGGATCGGCGCGCAAAAAGGCCTTCATCACTGTCGCAAAATCGAGGCCAGCCTTTTTGTTAACCTGCACCTGGCGCAAGCCTTTTTGGGTGATCTCAACCGGATCTTCAGCGGTCCAGATTTTGGTCTCTGGACGATTCAAGTAACCAAGCACCGAGTGCAGCGTGGTGGTTTTTCCTGAACCGGTCGGGCCGCACACGAAGAACAGGCCGTAGGGCTTTTCAACGCACTTAATCAGGTTTTCATGGTTACGTGGCGCCAAGCCGAGCTGATCAAGCTTGATCGGCTCTCCAGCCGCCAAAATCCGCATCACCACATCTTCAACACCGCCAGCCGTCGGAATGGTGGCGACGCGCAATTCAATATCCAGCGGGCCGTATTTCTTGAACTTGATCTTGCCATCCTGCGGACGGCGCTTTTCCGAAATATCGAGATCGCACATGATCTTGATTCGGGTGATCAGCGATGAGCGATAAGCGGCAGGAATCTCAATGTAATTAACCAGCGAACCGTCCTTGCGAAAGCGGATGATGGTTTTGTCCTTGCCCGGACGCGGCTCGATATGAATATCCGAAGCGCCTTGCTGGTAAGCCTCGACAATAATTTTATTGACCAAGCGCACCAACTCGTTATCCGACTCAGCGCTGACTTCGTCAGTAACCTCGGCGCCATCCTCGCTTTCCTTCATGTCCGACAACAAATCGTTGACCGAACCAAGGTCAGAAATGGCACCAAAAAACTGGTCGACCGTAGCAGTGAATTCGCGCAGGGTCGTGACCCGGTAGGTGATTTTTGCCTTGGGAAAAATATTATTGACGATGCGCGAATTGCGCAGTCGTTCCGGGTCAGGCGTCATCAGTACCAAACCTTCTTGCGTTTCCTCAAGCGGGAGCCATGAACTTTCATCCACATATTCCCGCTTGATATTACGCAAAAGCTCCACCGGCTTCAGTCGCTCGGCGCGAAAAGGCTCATAGGGCACAGCAAAAAAGCGGCTTAGTGCAGCGCCAATGGTGGCTGGCTTAAGCGAAAATTCATTGACCAACACCACTTCGAGATCCAGACCTTTTTGCCGCGCAGCGCGAATTGCAAGATCCATTTCACCGCTCGCCAGCACACCGTCGGCAATCAGATAGTCGTATTTGGAGCGCACGACAAACGGTGCCTTCTGGCGTTGGGCAAAGGCAATCGCCAAGGTTTTGGCCAACTCACCCGCACCCTCGATTTGATATTCAGAAAAAGGGGCGCCAGTTTTGTGATTAATCAGTTGAAGCACGCCCAGCAATTCACCCTCGGCATTGAGCACAGGCGTTACCAGCATCTGCTTGGAACGATATCCGGTACGCTTGTCCACCTCGCGTAAAAAACGCATGTTGGGACTGTATTGCTTAAGCTCAATCTCGTCGTAGACGTCGCTCACATTGACGACCGATTTACTTGCCGCTACATAGCCAGCAATACTGTGTTCCGAAATCGGCAGTCGGATATCCTTGAACGAATTGAGCCCGGTCTTGACCTTGGAAACAACCGACTGCCCATCTTCGCCCATGACGTAAATGGTCAGGCGATCCGCATTGAACAGGTTGCAGATATCCTGCGACAAGGCGAGCATGATTTCGTCGATGTTATGGGTCGCATGAATCTTATTGGTGACATCCTGAAGATTCTTCAGAAAGACCAGACGGCTGGCGACATCACTCATAGCGGCTTGAGTGATGCGACAAGACCGCCATTGAGCCAGACAGCCTTGAGTCCATACTGTGCCAACAAAAATGCCGCCGCCGAGCTGCGCCGACCACTATGGCAATAGACGATGTATTCCTTGTCTTTATCGAGCAGATTGAAAGCGCTGCGGATCTCGTTGAGCGGAATATTAAGCGCGCCCGGCAAGCCATCCTGCGCAAACTCGGCGGCGTAACGGATATCGAGCCATAAAGCCTCGCCGCGAGCCACCTTGAGTGCCGCTTCGTCGAACTCGATAGCATGCAACAAAGGGGCACGTAAAAGTTCAATGAAATCTGGCTTGGTTAGACGCAAGACGACACCATCGGTCTTCATGGTAATCGTGGCATTTCTCGGCACCTCCGCAACCAGGGCCTCCTCACCAAAACCATCGCCAGCACGCAATTGCGCCAACACAATCTGCGCCCCGCCGAGCGATTTGCTGACTTCGCAGCGCCCTGACTCAATGAGATAATAGGAGTCGCCAATTTCGCCATCGCGAATGATGACCTGACCTTTTTTGGTCTTGATACGCTCAAAACGCGCAAGCAATTCATGAATGTGTGCCGGCGGCAACCGGGCAAGGCAACCTGAAGTCAGCGCCTGCGCATTGAAAGCCCCGGTCATCGTGCTCCAATCGGCCGCTTTTTCAGAGACTGGCTTGGTAGTGGCAGCAGAAGCGAGCTCATCCCAGGTCATCATGATGTCAAGCAGGTCAAAATCCACCTTCAGGATTTCAACCTCGGTAATTGCCTTGCTACTCACCGGCAATACGGTCTGGTAACCGATTGGCCAATTGGCCATATCGCACCCACCGACCATGACACGACGACTGCCATCGCTAAGCAAGGTGCTGAGTTCACCTGCGATCAGGTAAAAAAATTGGCCACTCGGGGAGGTCGACCGTAAGGGATCGCTACCAATTGCAAATTTTTCCGGGCGGCACAAGCTGGCCAACTCACGCAGGCGGCTTTCGGAAAGCCCGCGAATGGGTTCCAGGCGGTTGAAAACATTGTCAACGAGGGTCATTTTAAAACTCAAAAACCTGATTGTTTTGTAACATTTTGGGCTTGAATTCACCCAGGCAGCTGGCAATTTCTTCCATGGTCAGCTCGATTTGCCCTGGTTTAAGGTGAGTAATGTGAATTTCACAGTCCTGCTCCAGCTTTTGCAACTCGGATGCCAGCATGCGGGGACACAAATGTTTAGAAACCACGGCCAGGCGTTCCTCAAGATTTGAGAAGGCACATTCGATGATCAAGTGTTGCAGATTGGGAATACGATTGACCGCGCGCCAGAAGGCATTGCAACACCCGGTGTCGCCAGAAAAAACCAGGCTGGCAGTACCAGAGTCAATGCAATAACCAACCGCCGGCACAGTGTGCTCAACAGGTAGCGCAGTGATGGTTCGCGTTCCGAGCGACACCGGCTGCTGTACCGCAATGGCTTGGTAGCGCAAAAAAGGCTTGTCGATACTAGGCACTTCAGAGAAATCCGGCCAAATTGACCAGTTGAAAATGTGATTTTTCAGGATCGTAATCACCGCCTCGGTGCCATAAACCACCAAGGGCTTGTTGCGCCGATCAGCAACTGTGTCGAGCATCAAAGGCAGCGAAGCGATGTGATCGAGGTGGGTATGACTGATGAACACATGGTCAATGACCGCCAACTCGGCAATAGACAAATCACCGACCCCGGTACCCGCATCGATCAGAATATCGTGATCAATCAGCATCGAGGTCGTACGTAAATGCATGCCGCCGATACCGCCGCTACAACCGAGAATTCTGAGTTTCATGCTTACTTGGTCTCGAAGGTGGTTACGCCATCCCAGTCAGCGCCGGGCGGTTCTTTTTGCCAGTGCGCCACACGCGCCAGATACAGTTGGAAAAGCTTGGATTCAGGCGCCAGTCGACTCAGATTGTAGAACTGCAATTCAGCCTGCTCCCAATCCTGTGCACGGTAAAGTCGCAAGGCGTGCTGCCATGTTTTGAGATGAGCCAAAGCATCCACCGACACATCATCAACCAGCCCCAAAGGCTCATAAATCGCCACTGGCTCATCTTTACCTTTCACCCGAACCTTGTCCAGTTCGCGGAACACTACCTGATCCTTCAGCAAATCACGCGTTTGCGGCCCGACAATAATTCCAACTCCATATTGCTTGGTAATACTTTCAAGTCGCGAACCCAGGTTGACCGCATCACCCATCACCGTATAGGCCTTGCGCACCGGCGAGCCCATATCGCCTACGGTCATCATGCCGGTATTGACACCGACACCGATATGCAATTCTGGCCAACCTCTGACACGGAAAGGCTCAGCCAGCATTTTTAGCTCTTTCTGCATGGCAATGGCGGTTAACACCGCGTGCTGTGCATGATCGGAATCGGCCACCGGTGCGCCCCAGAATGCCATGATTGCATCGCCCATATACTTGTCCAGCGTGCCGCGATTTTTACGGATCACTGCAGTCATCGCCCCCAGGTACTCATTCATCAACTGTGATAATTCCTGCGGATCCAATCCCTCGGAAATATTGGTAAAACCGCGCACATCAGAAAACAGGACAGTCAATTCGACATTGCGCCCCGCCATGCTGTACGCCTGTGGGTCGCGCGCCATTTCATCAACCAGCTCAGGCGGCACGTATTGTCCAAACAGTTCAGTGAACTGACGTTTGGTACGCGATTCGACAAAATAGCCCCAAGACATGTTGAGCGCAAAGAGCAGCAATGTCAGCAATATCCCGGAAGCCAGCGGCAAGGACAGATTGGCCGAGGACCACAAACTAAAGTTCAATCCGACAATGGTGATTAACACTACTGCAGTAAGTAGTGAGGCGCGGATAGGTGAAAGTTGCGGCAAAATAAAGGCCAGCAATCCACCAAGCAGGATCAGTTTGAGCGCTTCAATCCCGACAATGTAACCCGGCCTTTCCTTGATACTCCCATCAAGGATGCCCGCAACCAGATTGGCATGAACCTCCACCCCTGGGTAAGTTGAACCAACCGGCGTCGCCCGCAAGTCCATCAGGCCGGGAGCGGTGGTTCCGACCAGGACGATACGACCATCGAGTTGCGCCTTGTCGGCACGGCCTTTCAGGACATCAACTGCAGAAATATATGGAAAGCTGCGCTCCCGTCCACGATAAGGAATCAAGGCAGCGACCGAATCATCGACCGGAATTTTTATTTCACGATCACCTCCGATTACTGCCAACCACTCCATGCCGCCGGATTGATCGGGATAGCCGGGCTGCAACTGCGTGTTGCCGATCAGTGTACGTACCACCGCCAGTGAGAGCGACTCGTAATATGCGCCGCCGTAAGACACAATCATCGGCACACGGCGGGAGTTGCCGTCGAAATCAACCAGTGGATTGAAATGTCCGGCACTCTGTGCGGCATTTTGCAATACAGGCAGATTGCCGCCAAATCCCTTCCAGCTGACCACCTGCTCCGGACGCCCCTGAAAGCTGCCGGGGGCAAAAACCGGTTGCGGCAAGGCACCACTTTTCGCTGCATTCGTCAGGTTGGAAAAATAATAGCCCAAAACTACCGGTCGACCACGCAAGGTGTCAGCGAACAACTGATCATAATTCAAGCTACTGCGTAAGCCCTGCAAGGCTTTTTGATATGCCGGCTCACCCTTGAGCTGCCGCTGACCAATATCCTCCAGCACCCGCAAACCAGAGCTTTCATCCGGCTCGGCAAAAACCACGTCGAAACCGACGATCGCCACCTTGTAGTCATCAACCAGGCGCGTAACCAACTCGGCCAGCACATTCCGGCCCCAAGGCCAGCGTCCAACCTCGGCCAGGCTTTTTTCATCCAGATCGACGATCACGACACGGTCATCGACCGTGCCCGGCATTGTCAGACGCAAGCGGGCATCATAAAGATAGGCATCAAGTACGGATACAAAAGGGATTTCCCAGACACGCCCGGCATGGCCGACAAAAGCAAGGACACAAAATACGCCGAGCAGAAAGCGAGTAAAGTTTTTTTTCACGGCATCCTTGGCAGGCCGTCAGGCCTTGAGGAAAAATTCCATTTTGATACCGGCAATCTCAATGACATCGTGATCCTTGAGTTGATGTGCCTGAGCATCCAACACCTCACCGTTCACCACCGGGAATTGGGTTCCCTCAACATGGGTAATAAAGAAGCCATGCGGGCGCCGGGCAATAACAGCGACCTGAACCCCCGGCTTGCCAAGCGTGGTCAAGGTTTTGGTGAGTTCAAGCTCTTTGCCAACATTGCCACCATTCAGTAATTGAATCGCCGCAGAAAGAGAAGCCGCTGGGGCTGGGGCTGCTTTGGATAATCCTGTCTGTGTGTCGGTAAAGCTGCGCATCTGCTCCGGCGCCTTGTTGACCCCCGGGCGCAAAATCATGGTTTTTTCGAAATCAGCCTGTGACGCACCTGTACTGGGGATATCGCTCATGTATTTGAGCTTGTACTTGCCCAGCTCAACCACATCGAGATTACGCAAAAAATGCTTTTTTACGGCCTGTCCATTCACGAGGGTGCCATTTGTGCTGTTCATATCCTCAAGAAAAGAATCGTTGAGGATCGTCACTATCGCCGCGTGTTCGCCGGAAATCGCAAGATTATCTATTTGAATATCATTATGCGGCTTGCGCCCAATGGTGATGCGCTCCTTGTTGAGCGGAATCTCCTTGAGCACCAGCCCATCCATTGAAAGTATCAGTTTTGCCATATTAACTTTCCTAAATACCTTGCCTTACTTGAGCCCCGATAGCAGCTTTCGCCACCACCCCTTGGGGGCGGCGTAATCGCCCTTGACCTTGACCAAAATCACCGAGATGTTATCCCGTCCACCATTATCGTTCGCCATTTGCACCAACTGATCCGCCGCCAAGCCAAGATTTGAGCCTAGTGCCTGCAAGGTCATGCCGATTTCTTCATGGTCGACCATGTCATTCAATCCATCCGAACAGAGCAAAAACAGATCGCCCGGGAGCACCTCAAAATCATTTATTTCCGGCTCAACTTCAGACTCAACCCCCAGCGCTCTCGTTACCAGATTCTTGTTTTGCGAGTAACGAGCATCCTCAGCGCTAATCATGCCACTATCCAGCTGTTCTTGTAAAAGTGAATGGTCTTTAGTTAGTTGTTCGAAGCGATCGTCACGCAATCGATACAAGCGCGAATCCCCGATATGCGCTACGGTCAGACGGTTATCATAGAACCAGCCGAGCACCAACGTCGTTCCCATACCGGCATATTGGGGCTGGCTTTGCGCCGCGTTGAAAATAGCCGAATTGGCATCAGTAATCTGATCGACAATAATCCGATGCGCCTGAAAACCGCCGTAAAGCGCTGGTTGCGAGGGCTCACTTAGCGGGATGAGCTGTGAAAAATTGGTAGCCAGCAAGGTGGTGGCCATACCGCTTGCAACCTCTCCCGCGTTGTAGCCACCCATGCCATCGGCCAAAATAACCAGACCGAGATCCGCCTCGCCAAAAACCGCATCTTCATTATGCGAACGTAGCATCCCTGGATCGGTGCAGGTGACCACTTCCAGTACATCCGAGAGCTTCATTCCATTTCCTTAAACCAGAGTAGCACGCAAGTCGGCAGCTAATGCCGAACCGCGCTGATAACGCTGGGCCACATTCTTGACCAGCAACTTGTTAATGATTGCGACCAGTTTATCCGGCACCTCAGGGTTAATGGTATGAATATCGAGCGGCGATTCATTGGCGATCTTGAACATCAATTGCGCCATGGATTCGCCGGTAAAAGGCAGTTGACCGCAACACATTTGATACAGCATCACACCCAACGAGAACAAATCAGATCGCCCGTCAATTTTCTTGCCCGCCAATTGCTCCGGCGACATGTAGGAGGGCGTGCCAAGCACCATTCCGGTTTTGGTTTTGGAGGAATCAGTAATCCGAGCAATGCCAAAATCCGTTACCTTGACCTGATCCTGAGTTGGTTCATACATGATGTTGGCCGGCTTGATATCGCGGTGAACCACATTGTTCTGGTGCGCATAATCCAGCGCATCGGCCACTCTGGCAATGATCGAAACCACCTGCGCCAACGGCAACAGCCCGCCCGGTTTAGTCTGCGGTACCAAATCGCGCCCCTTGAGGAACTCCATGGCGATGTAGGCCAGATCATGCTCCTCACCGGCATCGTACATAGTGACAATGTTGGGATGATTGAGTCGCCCGGCGGTCTCTGCCTCGCGGAAGAAACGCGCTTTGACGTCGACCAACTCATCCGCATCAAACTCCTGCGACAGCGCCATCGTCTTGATCGCTACCACGCGATTGATTTTGGGGTCACGACCCAGGTAAACCACCCCCATCGCGCCCTTGCCCAGTTCCTTTTCAAGCTGATAGCGGCCCAGCATTGGCTTTTCAATGTCACCATCGCCCATGATCATGGTGCCGCCCCCCGGATGAGCGTTACCACCCAGCATCACCGTTTCCGACATTTGCTTGGCGCGGCTGACACGCTTCAGCACATCACGAAAATCCGGATTGAAGTCAGCGACATAACGAAAAACCGCCTCAGCCTTGTTGAATTGACGCTTACGCTCGTAATCCAGCGCCAGATTGTAGAGATTCTCCATCAAGCCCTCATCCGGCGGGCATTTGCGGAACTTGTCAAAAGCCATGTCCAACTGGCCTTGCCCCTGAAACGCCAAACCCAGCATGCGGTTGGATTCAGCTGACTCCAGATCTGACTTCTCCTTGCCGCGCTCGGTCACCAGAAAGCGCTTGGTGGTCAGCATCAAATGACCGACAACGAGCAAACTCGCCGCCCCCATCAACTGTATCCACATACCGATACCGACCATCAAACCAAAATGCGCGCCTAGCAGGATGACCAGCAGCAGCAAGGTGAGGCCGGCACCAAGGCCGGCACTCAAACGCGGCAAGAGCAGAATCAGGTAGAGGCCGACCAGCAAAAGCGCACCCAGGCTAGCCCAAAGACCCCAGCCTGGCGTCACAAAAAAATGCTCTTGCAAAATACTGGACACCGTATGCGCCAGTGTCAGCACCGGCGCCATCGAGGGAGAAATTGGCGTCACTTGCGGCGCGCCAACGCCAGCGGCGGTTGCACCAATCAAGACAACCTTGCCAGCGTATTTACTGGCCGGAATTTTGCCACTCAGGACGTCATAAAACGAATCCACCTGAAACGCCGGGCGAGCCTCGCTGTCTTTGTAGAAAAAGGTATTCATCCGTGTGGCTGAATCGGTTGGAATACGCAATTTCCCAAGCCGAACCTCGCTACCAAGGCGAACTTTGGTATCTGCTGGCCCCAAATTGAGACTCTGCGCAGCGATCATCAAAGCCAGAGAGGGGTAATACTGGTCGAAATACTGAATCACCAACGGCTCGCTGCGTACCGCGCCGTCGACATCAAGACTGGAATTCAAATGGCCGAGCGCCAGCGCCTTGCTACCCAGCACCTCAACCGGAATTTGCACTTGCATGGCGGGCAGAACAACACCATCGCCCTCACCCACTTTCGGCAAACTATTTTTAGAGACAAAAGCGGGCAGCGCCTGATCCGGCCTGCCGCGTGCTTCGCCCAATTCAAAAATCAGCGGCAACACCACGTTACCCGCCTTGCCATAGCTGTCGGCCAGCGTGCGGTCGGTATTCAGCGCCACTTCCGCTTCAGCCAACACTGCTGCCATTTTTTCCACTTCCGGAGAAGGTTCGCCGCCCTCCACCACCGACTGATTAATAATCTCAATCAGTTTGGTCACATAGGTATAGCCGGGGTCCAGTTGTGGCTCGGAAAAAAATATGGTGTTGCCGATCACCTTGACCTTGGACGCCGCCAGCAAATCGGTCAACCGAGCATGACGTTCGCGCGACCATGGCCAGCGCCCCAAATTGGCGATGCTCTGATCGTCGATAGCAATCACCGCAATACGCTCCGATGGCGTTCGGCTCGATGCTTGAACCCCCATATCGTAAGCCTTCCGCTCAAGACTCTGAATCAGGCTCGAACCGCTGGCGATCAGCATCAACAGGGTAACCATTACGCCGAGAAACCAGTCAGACTTCCAAAATCCCGCTTTCGCCATGTCCCCGCCTTCTCATGTCGACGTCCTTGGACGCCGTGGATTTATTGCATTGCTGCATTCTTGCGCGCCAACGTTGCGGCGTCAAATTTCATGGCATCGGCAAAGTGACACCCAGGCCTTTTTCCTTGGCCGCCGCTAATAGTCGAACCGCCACTGCGAGATCCTGAATGGCCATCCCTTGCGATTCAAAAAGCGTGATTTCACTGGTATTTTTACGCCCCGGCTGGCGCCCGACCATCACATCACCCAACTCCACCAACTGGCGCGCGTGCAGCCGACCTTTTTCCAGCAATGGCAAAAGATCGCCGGCCTCAGCCAAAGCAGTGGGTATGGAATCGACGTATACCGTCGCACAACGTCGTACCGCAGCTTCTGATAACTCTTGCCGAATCAATGCGTTGGAGCCCGCCGCATTGATATGCGCGCCAGGCTCCAGCCATTCGGCGTCAAATAGAGGCTGCGTCGCGGTCGTCACCGTACCGATCAAATCACTGCCGCGCACTGTTGCTTCGGGCGAAGCATTGGGCACCATTTCGACCCCGGTCTCGGCCTGCATGCGCTGGCAAAAAGCAGCCAGCTTTTCCGGCTGACGTCCACAAACTTTGACCTGCTGCAAAGGCAAAGCCGCGCAAATGGCACGCACATGCCCCTCGGCCTGCCAACCTGAACCAAAAACTCCCCCCACCTTGCTATCCGGACGCGCCAGATATTTGGCGGCCACACCGCTGGCCGCGCCGGTTCTAATCATGCCGAGATAATCCGCCTCAATGATGCCTTGCAGCACGCCGCTCGCCGAATCGAACACATGCACCAGAAAGCGGTTACCACTACGGTTAGTGGTGTAGGCCTTGTAGCCAATCACCCCTTGCGCCGGCAGAGCGCCCTGCAACATGTGCAATACCGTTTGCGGCAAACGGGTGCGTGCCCGTGGCGTATCCTGCGCCAGGCCGTTGGCGAGGTCGCGATGCGCCGATTCAACTGCCTCCAGGGCAATTGTTACGGTCAACAGCTGTTTTACGTCATTTTCTGAGAGAAAAATCGCCATGCCCTTAGCCTCCTAAACGATAGTGACATCCTGCTTAGCCAACATCCGCTGTTCCAGCCAGCGGCCAACCGCCACCACCAGAATTGCGCCGACAGCCCCCGCCGCCTTGTCGATCCATTTCGGCAACTCCGGCAACAAACCAAGCACGCCGGGATCGGTGAAAATCATCTGCCCAGCGACATAGCCAAGCAGGCCAGCACCCAACAGAATAATCACTGGCCAGCGCTCCATCCAATGCAGAATCAACTGGCTCGACCAAACAATGAGCGGAATACTGAC
>JAQTZQ010000154.1 GCA_028687645.1 Rhodocyclaceae bacterium | reverse complement strand
CGCCAATGATTCGTGGGCGTCTTGTGCGTATTGGCGAGCAGTCGGTTACTGGCGCCGATTTTCCCGATGACGAGCGGGCGCAACGGCTGATTGAGCGAGAATTCAACCTGTCCTGGCGTGCCGATTTACCAGCCGGAAATCAGATATCCAGCGGCGAATGGTTCACCGCGAAGTCGGCAGGTCAAGGCTTGGCTTCTGTCGAGGAGGGGTTGGCCAAAACCCTGAAAATTGGGCTGGGGGATCAACTGACTTTCAATATTGCTGACCAGGAAACCTCCGTCAAGGTCAGTAGTCTGCGCAAACTGGATTGGGGGTCGATGCGGGTGAATTTCTTTGTTTTGATGCCACCTGGCATCATCGAAGACGCGCCGGCCAGTTACATCACCAGTTTTTATTTGCCGCTGGTGCAAGCTGCGCTTGGACGCGAACTGGTGGCGAAATTTCCAAATTTGACCCTGATCGATGTTGAAATGGTACTTAAACAGATCCGGGGTGTGATGGATCAGGTCTCGCGTGCTGTGCAGTTTATTTTTCTATTTACCCTGCTGGCGGGGGCACTCGTGCTCTATTCAGCCTTGATGACCGCTTTTGACGAGCGTCGCTACGAACTATCAGTGATGCGGGCTTTGGGCGCGCGGCACCAGCAGCTACGTCAGGCGCTGCTGGCAGAATTGTTGGTTGTCGGCAGTATTTCTGGCCTAATCGCAGCGCTGGGGGCTGGCATACTTGGGCAAGTCTTGGCGCGACAGGTCTTCCAGATGGAACTTCCCTTGAATCCGTTGTTGCCACTGTTCGCTTGTCTGCTCGGCGCGATCATGGCAGTCAGCGTTGGCTGGCTGGCTATTCGCCAATTACTGCGCACTCCACCCTTGCTGGCGTTACGCGCCGGGGCGGCTTAAGTTTCAAAGGTCAATATCGGTCATGTTCCAATCTGAGAGTCGCTGATAGCGAATGGCGCGAGCCATACCCAGAATCAAATTGATTCCGAGGCCGCCAATCTGATCTTGCTCGGGCGGTCTGGCTGTCTGATCACTCAAATCAAATAGTGGCCCCTGATCACAGTAGATCAGGGTAAATCCGGCGCTCGATGCCTGCAATGTGATGCCTATCAATTGATCGCATTCGTTTTGGTAAGCGTGCGCTACGGTGTTGCTAAATAATTCTTCCAAAATCAGTTGTATACGTGAAATCTCCAGTGCTGCAGCGCCAAGTTCGTTACCTTTTTGCGTGATGTAGTCCATTAGCCGAGGCAGTTCGGCATAACGCGCGGTAACCAAAAACTCCGTAGAATGCTTGTCCATGATGGTGATGCTCTAAGGGAGAAACAAATGAACAAAGTATATCGAACCGGGGTGATCGCGGCGATGCTGCTGATTTTTGCCGGCACTGCCTGGTCTGTAGAAGCAGCCGGTATGGTCAAAACTAGTAAAGGGCTGGTGAATATTGAGCGAGGTAGCGAGAAACTGGTCGCCAAGGTGGGCACCCCTGTTTTTGTCAGCGATAAGGTGCGTTCAGGAGCCGATGGTGCTTTTGGCATTACGCTCAAGGACAACACCTTGCTCTCCGGTGGCCCCAACTCATTGATGGTAATTAACAAATTTGCTTATGACACTCATACTAACGCTGGCGGCATGTCCATCGGTGTGCGCAAGGGAACGCTAGCGGTAGCCACAGGAAAAATAGCCAAGGTAACGCCTGAGTCTGTAGATTTCCATACGCCTACCTCTGTACTGGGGGTGCGCGGCACTGAGTTTGTTGTTGAAGTGGGAGAGGGTAGTGACGAATAAGTTTGCCATTTATGTACTGGCCGCTTTGCTGCTTTCAGCTTGCGCGAGTGAACGTGTAATTTTATTGCCTTCGGCTGATGGTCGGCCAAGTGGTTTGGTGGTACGTGACAAGAGCGGAGAGATTGTTCTCGACAAGCCCTACGCAGCTAGCGAGCGGCGCTCAGGGTCGGTGAAAAGCTATCAGTCATCGGCAGAAGAGGTGCGGGAGCGCTTTGCTGATGCCTTGGCCGCCTTGCCGCTGCCTGCGACGAGTTATACGGTTTATTTTATGGAAAGCAGCAGCGATACCCTGACGGCAGACTCCTTGCTGGAATTTGAGAAAGTCAAAGCTGATCTCGCAGCACGCAAGGCAGGAGAAATTCGCGTGATCGGTCATACCGACAGGGTGGGTAGCGAAAATAGCAACGATGCCTTTTCTCTCAGGCGGGCCGGTACAGTGAGAGATTTGTTGATTCACGCTGGCATCAAGCCTGATTTAATCGAGGTCGCTGGTCGTGGCGAGCGAGAACCGCTGGTGCCAACGGAAGATGAAGTGGCCGAGGGAAGGAATCGTCGGGTAGAAATCAGCGTCCGCTAATCTCTGGCAAGAAAAATGCTATTTGAAAAATCAAAAAGCCTGAAAAATCGGGCTTTTTGAGGGGGCTTGGTGGGTGCTGAGGGGTTTGAACCCCCGACATTCGCCTTGTAAGGGCGACGCTCTACCAACTGAGCTAAGCACCCAAAAAGGTCAGTTTACAGCGTCCTTTAAACCTTTTCCTGCACGGAATTTGGGAACTTTGGCGGCTTTGATCTTTAGTGCTTTGCCGGTGCGTGGATTACGACCGGTACGAGCAGCACGCTCACCAACGTAGAACGTGCCGAAGCCAATCAGGCTGACAGTATCGCCGTCCTTGAGTGACGCTTTGACTGCGACAACCATTGCGTCGATTGCACGGCCAGCGGCTGCTTTGGAAATCTCAGCCGTTTCCGCAATTTGGTCGATCAATTCTGATTTGTTCATTTCTGCCCCCAAAACACTGTCAATTAGGAAGATGAAATTCTTTCAAGAACAATTTATATCTCCCCTGAAATCCTTGTGTCAACAGGATTTTGGCAGGTCGTTTCTGGCATTTAGATTCAGTGAACATGCTGTCGTCAAGACGACTGCATGTTCACTTTGAAAATTAATGCGTAATTAGCGTTGTTGAATTGCCAACGTCAGCAACCGCTTTGACTGGTTCGGCATTTGCGTCCAAATCGGGCAGGGCTTCAGGGTTGCGTTCGAGGGCACGTTCGAGAACCTGATCGATCCAGCGCACCGGAATGATCTCAATTCTATTCTTGATGTTGTCGGGGATCTCGGCGAGGTCTTTGACGTTCTCTTCAGGAATCAATGCAATCTTCACACCACCACGCACTGCGGCCAGCAGCTTTTCCTTCAGACCACCGATAGCAAGTACTTCACCACGCAGGGTAATCTCTCCTGTCATGCAGACATCGCAACGTACCGGAATGCCGGTGTAGGAGGAGACCAGTGCTGTGGTCATGGCACAACCAGCAGACGGGCCATCTTTAGGGGTGGCTCCTTCAGGAACGTGGATGTGGATGTCGCACTTTTCAAATGCCTCATCCTTGATCCCCAAGCGGCGCGAACGGGCACGCACGACTGAGCGTGCTGCTTCGACTGATTCCTTCATCACGTCGCCGAGTGAACCAGTGCGCAGAATGTTTCCCTTGCCCGGCATGATGGCGCACTCGATGGTCAGCAATTCGCCGCCCACTTCGGTCCAAGCCAGTCCGGTGACTTGACCAACTTGATTTTCTTTTTCTGCCATACCAAAGGTGTAGCGCCGAACGCCCAAAAATTTATCGAGATTTTTGGCGTTGACCGCAATCTTTGTGTCTTTTTGCTTGAGAACCAGTGTTTTGACCACTTTGCGGCAAATCTTGGAGATTTCACGCTCAAGCGCACGAACCCCAGCTTCCCGGGTGTAGTAGCGAACAATGTCACGAATGGCGCTGTCGGCAACTGCAATTTCAGCGGCTTTCAGACCATTGTTTTTGATTTGCTTGGGGAGCAAATAGCGCATGGCGATATTTATCTTTTCATCTTCCGTATAACCGGAAAGGCGAATCACTTCCATGCGATCAAGCAACGGGGCAGGGATGTTCATGGTATTGGCTGTCGCCACAAACATGACATCGGAGAGATCAAAATCAACTTCGACGTAGTGATCCTGGAAGGTGTGATTTTGTTCCGGATCGAGGACCTCAAGGAGTGCTGATGATGGATCGCCACGGAAATCCTGCCCCAGCTTGTCGACTTCATCGAGCAGGAACAAGGGGTTACGGACGCCAACCTTGCTCAGGCTTTGAAGGATCTTGCCCGGCATTGAACCGATATAAGTCCGACGATGACCACGAATTTCTGCCTCATCGCGCACGCCACCCAAGGCCATTCGTACGAACTTGCGGTTGGTCGCTTTGGCAATTGATTGCCCGAGAGACGTCTTGCCGACACCGGGAGGGCCGACGAGGCAGAGAATGGGAGCTTTTACCTTGTCCACGCGCTGCTGAACCGCGAGGTACTCAACGATCCGTTCTTTGACTTTCTCCAGACCGTAATGATCCATGTCCAGCATTTTTTCTGCTGCTGACAAGTCTTTACTGATACGGGTCTTTTTGCGCCATGGCAAGGCAATCAAGGTCTCGATGAAATTTCGGACGACGGTTGCCTCGGCAGACATGGGGGACATCAGACGCAGTTTTTTGAGCTCACTCTGCGCCTTGCCCAAGCCTTCCTTGCTCATGCCCGCAGCCTTGATTTTCTTGTCCAACTCTTCAAGGTCGGCACCTTCTTCCCCTTCGCCGAGTTCCTTTTGAATCGCTTTTACCTGTTCGTTGAGGTAATACTCGCGCTGGCTTTTCTCCATCTGGCGTTTGACACGGCCACGAATACGCTTTTCAACCTGAAGAATATCAATTTCGGATTCCAGTTGCGACAGCAAGCGGTCAATGCGCTCACGGATATTCTCCATTTCGAGAACTTCCTGCTTTTGCTCCAACTTGAGAGGCAGGTGCGCTGCGATAGTGTCGGCAAGGCGTCCGGCATCTTCAATGCTGGCAATTGAGGAAAGCACCTCGGGTGGGATTTTCTTGTTCAGCTTGACGAATTGGTCGAACTGAGCCACCACCGCACGGCGCATAGCCTCGATTTCATGATCCTCGGCGCTTGGCGGCGGCAGGGGTGTTGCCGTTGCCATGAAGACCGATGACTGCACTTCGACAGCTTCAATCCTGGCTCGCTGAGTGCCTTCCACCAAGACCTTGACGGTGCCGTCGGGGAGCTTCAGCATCTGCAAAATATTGGCAATACAGCCGATGTGATAGAGATCTTCCGGTTCTGGTTCGTCTTTGGCCGCAGATTTCTGGGCTACCAAAATAATACTTTTCCCGGCTTCCATTGCCATTTCCAAAGCCTTGATCGACTTCGGGCGACCGACAAAAAGAGGGATAACCATATGCGGAAATACCACCACATCGCGCAGAGGCAGCAGTGGCAGGTCAATGGTTTCCGGGAGCGTGTTGGGGTTCGACATGAGGATGCCTTTGAAAAAGATACTAGCCCCTAAGTGGGGATGGGAAACCGCAATTCAAGTCCCGCGCCTAATTGGCGCCGGAAACCTTCGGCTGATCGGCGTAAATGAGCAAGGGCGGGGTGTCGCCGGTGATCATGTTCTCATCAATAACCACTTTTTCGACATTCGTCATGCCTGGAAGTTCGTACATCGTATCAAGCAAGGCATGTTCCAGAATGGAGCGCAGACCGCGAGCTCCGGTTTTGCGTGCCAAGGCCTTTTTGGCGATGGCTGAAAGTGCCCCCGGGCGAACCTCAAGTTCAACTTCTTCCATACTGAACAACTTCTGATACTGCTTGATCAGCGCATTTTTTGGCTCTGTCAAAATTTGAATCAGCGCCGGCTCTTCCAACTCCTGAAGCGTGGCGACCACCGGTAAGCGGCCAATCAATTCAGGGATCAAGCCAAATTTGATCAAATCTTCCGGTTCGGCATCGAGTAGCACTTGCCCGACTGCCTTCTTGTCGTCCTTGCTCTTGACCTCCGCTCCAAAGCCGATTCCACCGCGCTCGGAACGATTGAGAATGATCTTTTCCAGGCCGGCAAAAGCGCCGCCACAAATGAACAGAATATTGGTGGTATCGACCTGAACAAAATCCTGGTTTGGATGTTTGCGCCCACCCTGAGGAGGAATGGAGGCGACAGTTCCTTCAATCAGTTTAAGCAGCGCCTGCTGAACACCTTCACCGGAAACATCACGAGTGATTGACGGATTGTCGGATTTGCGCGAAATCTTATCGATTTCATCAATATAAACAATACCCTGTTGCGCTTTTTCAATATCGTAGTCGCACTTTTGAAGGAGCTTCTGAATAATATTTTCAACGTCTTCACCAACGTAGCCCGCTTCGGTTAGTGTTGTTGCATCGGCCATGACGAACGGTACGTTGAGCATGCGGGCGAGGGTTTGTGCCAGCAATGTCTTGCCAGAACCTGTTGGCCCGACGAGCAGAATATTGCTCTTGGCGAGTTCAACCTCGCCTGCGTTTTTAGCGGTGTAACGCAAACGTTTGTAGTGGTTGTACACGGCAACAGCGAGGATGCGCTTCGCAACTTCCTGACCGATGACATAAGAATCGAGAATCGAGCAAATCTCGCGCGGTATCGGCAGATCTGAACTGCCTGCCTTGACGGACTCCTCAGGAAGTTCGTCACGAATAATGTCGTTACAAAGAGCAATGCATTCGTCGCAAATAAATACCGACGGGCCGGCGATGAGCTTTTTAACTTCATGCTGACTTTTGCCGCAGAAGGAGCAGTAGAGCAGTTTTTCCTGGCCGCCTTTAGACATCAATACCTCGAATTTTTATGCCGCATCGCGGCGAGTCAATACTTTGTCGATCAGGCCATATTCTGCTGCTTCCGCTGCAGAAAGGAAATTGTCACGATCAGTGTCTTTTTCGATGCGTTCCAGCGGTTGACCGCTATGCTCTGCCATGATCCGATTCAAGCGATCACGAATTGACAATATCTCTTTGGCGTGAATTGCGATATCCGACGCCTGACCTTGAAAACCACCCAGTGGCTGGTGAATCATCACACGCGAGTTGGGCAGCGCAAAACGTTTGCCTTTTGCTCCGGCATTTAGCAAGAAAGCCCCCATCGAAGCCGCTTGCCCAATACAAAGTGTGGATACATCAGGTTTGATGAACTGCATGGTGTCATAGATCGACATCCCTGCTGTCACCGAACCGCCCGGTGAATTAATGTAGAAGAAAATATCCTTGTCCGGATTGTCCGCTTCAAGAAATAGCAACTGAGCAACTACCAGATTGGCAGTCAAATCGTTGACCGGGCCGACGAGAAAAATAACGCGCTCTTTCAGTAGGCGGGAATAGATGTCAAATGCACGCTCACCGCGCCCACTCTGCTCGATCACCATGGGAACCATACCCAAGGCTTGAGGATCCCAATTGTTGGTGATTTCAGTATTCATGTCGGCCCTTGTCGATTAGTAGTTTGAATGCTGTCAAAACGCTGTAGAGATTTGACAAGATGAGCCAGATTAGTTCTTTTGACCCATTAATTCATCAAACACTTCAGCCTTGTCGGTGACTTTGGCTTTGCTCAAAACCCATTCGACGACATTATTTTCAATTGCCACGCCTTCAACTTCCTGGAGGCGCTGCGGTTGGGCGTAGTACCAGCGAATGACTTCTTCCGGCTGCTCGTAGCTCTGAGCGCCTTCTTCGACCATGGTACGCACCTGCTCCGGCGTTGCGTGCAATTTCTCACTCTTTACCACTTCAGCCAGAATCAAACCCAAAGTTACCCGGCGCTTAGCCTGGTCGGCAAACCACTCCGGCTGGATCGGCATGTCCTTGATTTTCATGCCGCGCTGCTCCATGTCCTGACGGGCAGCCTGCATTAAACGCTGAATTTCATTTTCAAGCAGGGCGCTGGGAACGGTAATCGGGGTAGATTTGATCAAGGCATCCATGACTTGATCCTTAAGTTTCGTTTCAATGCGGCGTTTAACCTCACGCTTAAGATTGGTTTCAATCTCAGCTCGCATTTTAGTAACGTCGCCATCGGCAATACCCATCCCTTTTGCGAATTCTGCATCCAGCTCCGGCAACTTGGGAGCCTGAATTTGCTTGACCGTAATTTCAAATTGTACGGTTTGGCCAGCCAGATCCGGTGCGTGGTAATCAGTCGGAAAGGCTAAGTCGAATGTTTTGAATTCGCCCGCCTTGGAGCCTTCAACGGCATTCTCAAAGTCGGGTAGCATCATGCCTTGGCCAAGTACGAACGGATAATCTTTTGCTTCACCGCCCTGGAACGGCACGCCGTCTTTTTTGCCTAGAAAGTCGATGACCACGCGGTCTTCTTTTGCTGCGGCTCGGTCGGTATCTTCGTAGCTCACTCGCTGCTTGCGAAGAATTTCGAGAGTTTTGTCAATTTCAGCATCGGTGACTTCAAGGACTGGCCGCTCAACTTCAGCACTAGCCAGATCACCCAGGGTAATTTCAGGATAGACCTCGAAAATGGCCGTAAATTCGAGTTCCGTTGTGCTTTCGGTAACTTTGGGTTCAATCCTTGGGTACCCAGCAACGCGCATTTTCTGGGCGGTAACGGCTTCACCAAAAACGCGATCAAGTTCTTCAGAGAGAACTTCGTGACGAGCTTGTTCGCCGTACTGTTGCCTCACCATGCTGAACGGGACTTTGCCCGGACGGAAGCCGGCCATTTTCATATTCTTGCCCATGCGCTTCAGGCGCTGATCCATCTCCTTCTCAACATTGGCGATGGCGATGGAGAGGTCGATACGACGCTCTAATTCATTAACTTGTGCAGTAGTTGCTTCCATGACAATTCCTTGTGACAACAGGGGCGAAAAATAAAGCTGAAGATTCTAACATGTGCATCACTTCTATGAAGTGAGTGAATTTTGCTTACTTTGTTTGGGAACGTATAGACACGATCAAACGATGCCCGTACAATGCGCGCCTTGATTCAGTGGCGGCTGTAGCTCAGTTGGTAGAGTCCCGGATTGTGATTCCGGTTGTCGTGGGTTCGAGCCCCATCAGTCGCCCCAATAAATCAAAGACTTAGGCGGTATTCAGAGAGTTTTTGATTTCCCAAATAAGCACCAAATAAGCAGGCGTCCGATTTTGATCCGCCATCAAGGTGCAATCTTGAACTCTGATTTTTGCGTAGCAGGCCTCTTGCGCTTACACATCGCACGCTCTCAAACTGATTCAGTCCATGATGCGATTGCCGTCGAAAATCAGGGCAGCATCGTTTGAATGGGGGTATTTTTGGGGGT
>JAQTZQ010000153.1 GCA_028687645.1 Rhodocyclaceae bacterium | reverse complement strand
TCGGTCATGATCGTCGCCGGGTTGGAATTCACCAGGATGACCTTGTAACCCTCTTCGCGCAGGGCCTTGCAGGCCTGGGCGCCGGAGTAATCAAATTCGCAGGCCTGACCGATGATGATCGGGCCGGCACCAATAATCAAAACACTTTTTATATCTGTACGTTTCGGCATATTTTTTCTCGCTTATTTCGCCGTTTGCAACGCTGCCACACCACGCGTCATGGTATCGAGGAAGCGGTCAAACAGGTAAGCCACGTCATGCGGCCCGGGGCTGGCTTCCGGGTGTCCCTGAAAGGAGAAAGCCGGCACATCGGTGCGAGCAATGCCTTGCAGGGAAGCATCGAACAGTGAGACGTGGGTGACGCGCAGGTTTTTCGGCAAGGAATCGCCGTCGACCGCAAAGCCGTGATTCTGGCTGGTAATCAACACCTGGCCGGTATCCATATCCTTGACCGGATGGTTGGCGCCATGGTGGCCGAACTTCATCTTCAGCGTCTTGGCACCGGAAGCCAGCGCCAGCAATTGGTGGCCAAGACAGATGCCGAAGGTCGGAATGCCACGATCCAGAAATTCGCGGATGGCAGCAATCGCGTAATCGCATGGCTCCGGATCACCGGGGCCATTCGACAGAAAAATTCCGTCCGGATTCATCGCCAGAACATCGGTCGCCGAAGTTTGTGCCGGCACAACGGTCAGCTTGACACCACGCTGAGCCAGCATGCGCAAGATATTTTTCTTGACGCCAAAGTCGTAGGCAACCACATGAAAACGCGATGCCGGACCTTGTTCGTAGCCCGTCAGCGTCCATTCACCCTCTGTCCAGAGATAGCCTTCCTTGGCGGAAACCACCTTGGCCAGATCCATACCATTCAAGCCAGGAAATGCCCGAGCCATGGCCAACGCCTTGGCTTCATCAGCTTCGCCAGAAAGGATGCAACCGGCCTGCGCGCCTTTTTCCCGCAGGATGCGGGTCAGCTTGCGCGTATCGATGCCGGCGATGGCAACGATACCGTGTTTTTTAAGATAAGACGATAAATCGTCCTGGGCACGCCAGTTAGACGCAACCAACGGCAGGTCACGAACAACCAGACCGGCGGCGTAGTTGGCGTTGGATTCAAAATCTTCCGCATTACAACCGGTGTTGCCGATATGTGGGTAAGTCAACGTGACGATCTGACGGCAATAGGAGGGATCGGTAAGGATTTCCTGGTAGCCCGACATGGCGGTGTTGAACACCACCTCGCCACTGGTAACGCCATCAGCGCCGATGGACTGGCCCTTGAACACCGTTCCGTCGGCGAGAGCGAGAATGGCGGGGGAATATGAGGGCAGTAATGACACGACCGGCTCTCCTAGAATTTCTAATTTTTGATGTGCCAAGCGGGGAGGCTTGCACCTCCCCGCTTGTACTTTTTAACCTTGCAATTCTAGCCGAAAACTGCCCTCCCTAGCAAATTCAGGGAAGTACCCCGGTACTCACAAAGCGCTCTAATTCGGGATGAATCGCCTGCATTTGCAACTCAAGTTGCGCCAAACTCTGCTTGCAACGCGCCCAATCAACGGACACGACGGAGGTTGCCGCACTCTCAAGCTCAAGCGCACTTCGCCGTGCGACATCAGCGTGAAACATTCCTAACAAGCTTTTCAAGGTGTGGGCATGCATGCGTAACTCATGCACATCGGAAGCCTCCACCGCGCGCCGCACACGACCCAGATACTCATCCCATTCAGCCAGAAACATGCTGGCCATTTTTGCAAACAAGGCGATGTCGCCAATTTCCTTCAGCGCCGAACTCAAATCAATGGCACAACGATCCTCCACAGAAATCTCATTGATCATCGAACGCACCCCCTGGGAAATCTCATTCCTCGCGCGCTCCAGCGCGGCATACAGCAATTCTGGGCGCAGGGGCTTGGCGACGTAGTCGTTCATGCCGGCCTCGATACAGCGGTCGCGATCACTACTCATCACGTTGGCGGTCATGGCGATAATATAAACCTGCCTGACGGCATCAGAAACCACCCAACTGCGGCGCATTTCCCTGGCGCGAATAGCTTCAGTGGCCTCGATACCACCGAGAACCGGCATTTGCATATCCATCAGAATCACATCGAAACGCTTGCTATCGAATAGCTCCAAGCCTTCGGCGCCATCATTCGCCACCACCACACGATGCCCTTGCTTTTCGAGCAAGCGCAGCGCCAGTTCCTGATTGACCGGGTTATCTTCAACCAACAGAATTTCAAGCGCACCTTCCTGCGGCGTTATCTTGGAATCCAGCAGGAACGAGTCCAACTCGAATCCCGGATCTGCCTCGATTTTTGGCGGCACCTCGGCCAGCGCCAGCGCATCTGCCAAATCTCCCGGGCCTACCGGCTTGACCAAATGCGCCGTTATGTTGAGCTGACGCAAACGCGTCAAATCATGACGCTGATTTTCAGTAGTCAGCAACATCAACAATCGTTCGCGCTGACCGGCGCTTTTCCAGGCCTCAGCCAGCGCAAAACCTGCCGGCTCCGCCATACCACCATCGGCAAAAATGTAGTCAAAAGGGAAGTCGACCGCGCGTGATCGCTCCACTGCCGCGAGCGCAGCACCTGCATCGGCCACCAGCGAGGCCTGAATCCCCTGCCGCTCAAGCAGCCGCAGCAAATAGCGCCCAGCCACCTGATTGTCCTCAATAACCAGCGCCCGGCGCCCGCTAAATGGCTTGGGAACATCGCCCACTGCCACTTCAAGCGCTCCCCCAAGTCGGGCCGTAAAGTAAAAGACAGAACCTTTTCCCTCGACACTCTCCAGCCAGATTCGCCCATCCATCAACTGCACCAGTCGGGCGCTAATGGCCAAACCAAGCCCGGTGCCGCCAAAACGACGCGTCGTCGACACATCCGCCTGGGAGAATGCCTCGAAGATGGCTTGCTGCTTATCCAGCGGCACACCCACTCCCGTATCGCGTACCGCAAATTTAAGGAACAGCGAGTCGCCGGCAAGCTTATCGAGCACGACTTCCATGACCACTCCACCTTGCTCGGTGAACTTGATGGCATTCCCCAACAGATTCATCACCACTTGACGCAGACGTGTGGGGTCGCCAATCACTCGCTGCGGCACCTCCGGGTGCACATCGACAACGATTTCCAAGCCTTTTTTGTGCGCGCCAACCGCCAATACCCGGGCTGCCTCAAGTACGGTATCCGGCAGAGAGAAAGGCACGGATTCAAACTCCACCTTACCGGCCTCGATTTTTGAAAAATCAAGAATCTCATTGACGATGGTTAACAACGACTCAGCCGATGATTTGACAGTACGCAGGTAATGTCGCTGCTCGGCATCCAGGTCGGTATCAAGCGCCAATTCGGTCATGCCGATAATGCCATTCATCGGCGTGCGAATCTCGTGGCTCATGTTGGCCAGAAAAGCACCGCGTGCCCGGTTAGCTGACTCGGCAGCCTCCTTGGCGCTGACCAGTGCGGTTTCGTCAACTTTGCTACCGCTGATGTCACGATGTAAAACCAGCATTCTGACTGGCTCACCATCGGCATCACGCCCAGTCACCGCACCACGAATCATTAGCCACTGCCACTGACCATCGCGTGCTCGCATCCGGCATTCAGCCTGAAAAAACAATTCTTTGCTTTTGGCATGCGCCGCAATACGCGACTGGAGTTCACGCAAGTCATCGGGATGGACCAATTTTTGCCATTGGGCAATGCTGCTATCAAAGTCGAGCAGTTCATAACCCAGCAGCTTTTTCCACTGCTGCCCGGATTCGATCTGCCCACGGTTCAGATTCCAGTCTGAATAAGCATCACCAGACAAAACTCCTTGCCAGTGCTGCATTCCGACATACGATCCATAGGCTGAATCGACCATCTCAAGGAAGCGCTCCAGGCCGGCAACGAGCACAGGAGACTGCCCGCGTACGCCATCGAACAGAAGTCGCAGCGATGCCTCGCCATCAGCGGCAAAAACCTCCTTGAGTTGCCTGAGCAGCAGCGCTGATTTCATGCCCGGTCAGCGCAAACCCAACACATCCTGCATGTCGAACAATCCATTTTTACGCCCCGCCAGGAAACGTGCTGCGCGCATGCTTCCTTGTGCATAGGGCATCCGGCTACTGGCTTTGTGGGTTACCTCGACACGCTCACCAAGTCCACAGAACATGACCGTGTGATCGCCAACAATATCGCCGCCGCGCACGGTGGCAAATCCAATGGTTGACGGATCACGCTCGCCGGTAACACCTTCCCGACCATATACCGCGCAATCAGCCAGGTCACGCTCCAACGCCTTGGCCACCACTTCACCCATGCGCAAAGCGGTGCCCGAGGGAGCGTCAACCTTCAGTCGGTGATGCGCCTCAACAATCTCGATGTCGTAACCTTGATTGAGAATTTTGGCCGCAGTTTCGAGTAGCTTGAATACCAGATTGACGCCTACAGCCATGTTTGGCGCAAAAACCACGGGCACCTCCTTTGCGGCCGCAGCAATGCTGGCTTTGCCTTGTGCATCAAAACCGGTTGTACCAATCGCCATTGCAACACCGGCCTTGCGGCACAACTCAAGATGTTCAAGCGTCCCCTCCGGGCGGGTAAAGTCGATCAGGCAGTCAATATTTTTCAGGCCAGCGGCAAGATCATCGCCAACAACGACATCACACGCCATGCCGACCAATTCACCGGCAGTTTTACCAACCGCCGGGCTACCCGGCAAATCAAAGACAGCGCCTAGCGTGACATCGTCAGCTTTGAGCGCCGCCTCGATCAACATTCGTCCCATCCGACCACCCGCGCCAACAATCCCGACTCTTGTGCCTGACATGCTCATAGTCCCACCCAATCACGCATACGACCAAAAAACCCCTGACCTTCCGGCGCCGGCATCGGCTTGGCGGCATCGCCTTCGCCGAGCGAACCGAGATCGACCACCCGATTTTTGCTTGATGGTGCCGACAAATCCTCAGGCGCAGCAGCCCCGACATCGCCGGCCACCCTTTCCAGCTGATTGTTCTGATCAAAAAACACCGAGAATCGCCGCTGCTCAACCGAACCGGTCTGACCATCGTGATAGCGATAAACATAATCCCAACGCTGCTGATGGAAGATATCAGTCAGCAAGGGCGTACCCAGAATGAATCTCACCTGGTCGCGCGACTGCCCCGGCTTGAGTTGGGCAACCATTTCCTGGGACAAGACGTTGCCTTGCTGGACATCGATCTTGTAGGCATTGAAACGCGTTGGCACCGAGCAAGCCGCCAGGCTGGTGCATAAAACAAAAACAAGGGTACGGGAGCGGGACATGCGTTAATCCGAAGTTTCTCAAACAGCTTTGAAGCGGTATATCATACCCGAATTCGCCTGCGGGCCAGCCCCGCCAACTAACGGAAATCACACAATGAGCGACCCCCAGGACCTCAAGAACATGGGGCTCAAGGCCACCTTCCCACGCCTCAAAATTCTCGAACTATTCGAGAACAGTACGCAGCGCCATATGTCGGCGGAAGACGTCTATCGCATGTTGTTGGCCGACAACATGGATATTGGCCTAGCGACGGTGTATCGCGTGCTGACCCAGTTCGAGCAGGCTGGCTTGCTGGAGCGGCACTTCTTTGAATCAGGCAAGGCAGTTTTTGAATTCAATCGTGGCACGCACCATGACCATTTGGTCTGCGTCGATTGCGGTCGTGTCGAAGAATTTTACGATGCCGAAATCGAGCGCCTGCAAAACAAAATCGCCAATGACCGTGGCTTTGCGATTGAGGAACACGCGCTCTATCTTTACGCAAAATGTACCAAAGCTGCCTGCCCGCACCGCGACGATAAGAAGCCGGGCAAGTCGTAAGTCAGGTATTGCCCTTGCCAGACTTTTTTTCTGCCCCGCTCGGGCAGTGGCTCTCGTCCGCTGGCGCCACCTTTCTACTCATTGCCCTGGCTGAAATTGGCGACAAAAGCCAACTGGTCTGCATGACCCTGGCAACTCGCCATCACCCGCTACCAGTGATTCTCGGCGCCATTTCAGCATTTGCCATTTTGAACCTGCTGGCCGTGCTATTTGGCGCTGCCGTTGCCGCCTGGCTACCTGAATGGCTGGTCATCCTCGTAGTGGCGGTTCTCTTCGGCGCATTCGGCATCAGCAGTTTGCGTTATCAAGAAGAGGACGAGGGTGAGGCGGTGGCAGAGAAGTCTGGTAGCAGTGCTTTCATCACCACCTTCCTGCTGATTTTTCTTGCCGAGTTTGGTGACAAAACACAAATCGCTGTCGCCGGCATGAGCAGCACCGTTGCCGCCTCGGCGGTATGGACGGGAGCAACATTGGCGCTGGCGGGAACCTCAGTACTCGGCGTAATTGCCGGCCGCCAGCTGCTGCATAAACTGCCTTTGCTCTGGATTCACCGGATCAGTGGTGGATTTTTCCTGCTGCTTGCCTTGCTGGCAATCATTCGCCTGACTCAAACTCTGTAAATTTTCAGCTGTTTTTAGCAGTTGACCGTAACAATTCACCCGCATGCTGCAAAGTGATGTCGGTAATCTCGACACCGCCCAACATACGGGCGATTTCCTGCACACGACCTTCCTCATCAAGCGACTGAATCGCACTCAAGGTCACACCGTCACGGGTTGCCTTGCTGACTTGCCACTGCCAATTGGCCTGCGCGGCCACTTGCGGCAAGTGCGTCACGCACAACACCTGGCGCTCGCCACCCAGCTCATTCAGCAAACGGCCCACAATTTCGGCAACGCCACCACCGATACCCACGTCCACCTCGTCAAAAATCAGCGTTGGTACGCTGGCGGAACGTGAGGTCAGCACCTGGATCGCCAGACTGATACGCGAAAGTTCGCCGCCCGAAGCCACTTTAGCCATTGGTTTGGCGTCATTGCCGGCCAAACCGCCAATGCGAAATTCCACCTGTTCCAGTCCGTAGACCGCACCATTTTCCACCGGCAACAAAGCGACCTCGAAGCGACCGGAAGAAAGTGCCAACTGGCGCATCACCTCACTCACCGAGCGGCCCATTTCACTGGCCGCTTTTTGTCGACCTTGCGTCAGTTCACCCGCCTTTTGCGCGTAATCCTTTTTAGCCGCTGCCACACGCACTTCCAGCGCCGCCAGATCAGCCGATGCTTCCAGCACCGAAAGGCGTTGCTGCCAGGCAAGCAGCAAACTCGGCAACTCCTGTGGCTGAACGCGGTATTTTCGTGCATTGGCCATCACTGCATCCATCCGGCGCTCAACCTCGGCCAAACGGGAGGGGTCGAGGTCTACGCGATCAGCATAACGCCGCAAGGTTGAAACCGCCTCCGACAATTCTGCCTGTGCCGAGCTGACCAGTTCAGCAACTTCGGCCAGCGCCGGGTCATATTCGGCAAGGCTCGACAAGCGCGTTGCCACGCTGTCGATCTGCCGCTCGCAAGCAGCGTCATTGTCGGCCAGCACGCCAATTGAAAACTGCGCACCTTCAATCAGGCTGGCCGCGTGGCCCAGACGGCGATGCTCGACATCCAGAATTGCCCACTCATCTTCGCCAAAAGCCAGCGCATTCAGCTCACTGACCTGCCATTCGAGTTGCTCGCGCTCACGTAACAGGGCATCTGCCCCCTCGCTGGCCGCCTTCAATGTCTGCTCAGCCTCGCGCCACAACCGAAACGCTGCGCCAACCTGACGCGTTAACTCATTGAGGCCGGCATGCGTATCCAGCAGCGTGCGTTGCGCATCTGCCCGCAGGAACGACTGGTGCGCATGTTGGCCATGAATATCGACCAGCCATTCGCCCACCTCGCGCAATTGCTGTGCCGTCGCTGGCGAACCATTGATGTAGGCCCGCGAACGCCCCCCCGCATCAACAACGCGGCGCAGCAGCAACTCATCATCGCCTTCGAGATCGTTCGCCGACAGCCATTCACGCACCATCGGCAAGCCAGTAATATCAAAAGTCGCCGACACTTCGGCCTTGTCGCAGCCAGAACGCACCACGCCAGCATCGGCCCGCTCGCCGAGCGCCAAGGCCAACGCATCAATCAAAATGGATTTTCCGGCCCCAGTTTCTCCGGTCAACGCGCCAAACCCGGCCAAAAATTCGAGTTCCAGCCGATCGACAATAACAAAATCGCGAATAGTCAAATGGCGCAGCATCAGGGACCTTTGGGACGCTCGCTCCACTGCAACTTCTGGCGCAGCATCGAAAAATAACTGTAACCCGGCGGATGCAGGAAACAGATGGCGTATTCGGAACGCCGCAGCCGAACGCAATCGTGCTTTGCCAGATCAAGCGTCACCTGGCCATCAAAGTGCACCCGAGGATCATCCGCCTGGGCAATGCGCAATTCGATATCGGCGCTGTCATTGACAATAATCGGCCGGTTACTCAGGGCGTGCGGGCAAAGCGGCACCAAGGCGATGCCGGTCAGCGTCGGGTGCAAAATCGGCCCGCCAGCAGACATCGAGTAGGCGGTAGAGCCGGTCGGCGTTGAGACGATCAGGCCATCCGAACGTAGATTAAAAATAAATTCGCCGTCGATAAATAGCTCGAATTCGATCATCCGACCGATGGCGCCCTTGTCGACGACGACATCGTTCAAGGCCAGATTTGAGGCGATTTCCTTGCCGTCGCGTATCACTTCAGCGGCCAGCAACATGCGGTTTTCTGGGGTAAAACGACCATCCAGCAGATCGTCCATGCAGGTCAGCATGTCATCCCGCGCAATATCGGTCATAAAACCGAGTCGACCCTGATTAACCCCAACCAGCGGTACGCGATAACGCGCTAGACGGCGCGCGGCATTCAGCATGGTGCCGTCACCGCCAAGCACAATGGCCAGATCGGCGTGTGCGCCAATGTCGTTAAAACCGCAGGTCACCCAACGCGCAAGATCGACTTGCTTCCCAATATGTTCAGCCGTTTCGCGCTCAATAAACACCGTCACACCGCGTACATGGAGGTATTCAGCGAGGCGGCGCAAGGATTCCGCAATCTCCAGACTATGGTATTTGCCGACCAGCGCGATGGTCTTGGGTGAACGATAGGAGCCAAAGCATGAGTTCATGGGCTGAATTCTGGCATAGAAATGGCCAGTAGCGCCGCCTCTGGTTTTTTGTACAATGGCCAGCCATGCTTGATGACCGCTCCCGCTCCCTGCTCAAATCGCTAGTCGAACACTACATTGCTGACGGCCAGCCGGTCGGCTCGCGT
>JAQTZQ010000152.1 GCA_028687645.1 Rhodocyclaceae bacterium | reverse complement strand
CGGCGCTTGCGGCAATAGACGACGAGCCAGCAACAGGGAACAGGCGAATTCCTGGTGCCGGCTGTGGTTGATGCGGGCCAATTCGGCATCCCAGAATTTGCAGTCAAAGGATGCGTTATGGGCTACCAGTGGAATATCACCAATGAAATCCGATACCTCGCGCATGACGATTGCCGCCGAAGGCGCTGAACGAATCATCGCGTTCGAGATACCGGTGAAGGATTCGATGAATGACGGGATGCGAACACCGGCATTCATCAGACTCTGGTAGCGGTCGACCACCTTGCCGTTTTCCAGGATGACTGCGGCAATTTCAGTTGCTCGGTCACCCTGTGCTGGCGACAAACCCGTGGTTTCAAAGTCGATTACGGCTACAACTTCCAATGCTCACTCCCGGCACTTCGTCAGAGTTGAATTCAACGGCGCTGATTGTCTCATTTGCCGGGTATGTCCATTTTACTTGTCGATGTGTGCCGTTAACTTTTAATTGGCCCGAAAGTAAAGCATATCCTGTCCGAGGAATCTGGCTTCGCAGCGTTCACTCGGCCCACGGATAACGCATACCCTATGCCTATCGGCAGAAAACAAAGCATAAGTTGTCCGAAAAACACCTGCCACGAAGGCGGATTTAAGGGTCACTGATGGGAGGTGTATTCGGGCTTGAAGCGAGTCAGCCTATGCGCGATCCCACGCTCAAGGTTAGACGGGCGTTTCTCAACAGGGAGCCTTCGAGTTATTCTCGCGCCTTACTCAACCAAACAGTCATTTGCGACCTTTTGCGTAAAATACTGACCCCTATTTGACCGTTTTCAGTAGCGCATTGACGCTAACCCAAGAAATGTCTTACAGTGGTCAGATATGACTCTCTATCAAATTAATGATTCAGATATGACTGATAAACCAAATACAGCGGCGACATCCAGAACCTCCGGACGCCTCACTGAAAATCCGATGCCCTTGCCCGTCGAGCGTGCGCTGGTTTCTGCCGGAGATGACCTTGCGCTGGCCCGCCGGCGCCGGGGGCTTTCTACGCAATCCATGGCGGAGCGGGCAGGCATCTCAAAAAAGACACTCTACCGGCTGGAACAGGGCGACCCCGGCGTGTCGTGGGGCGCTGTGATTCGGGTACTGAACATCCTGAATCTCCTCCCCGAGTTCAACAAGGCACTGAACACCACCAATGATGCGCTAGGCCTAGTGCTCATGAACAAGGCGGTGGCCAAACGCATCCGGGTACGCAAAGCCAACCCGGACAGTGGCGCCCTGTAATGGCGACGACCAAAAAAGCAAAAACCAGCAAAACGCGGACGCTGCTCGTCTATCTGGGCGACATGGGACTGGAAGTGGGCGAACTGCAATTTTCCAGGCTGGGGCAAAAAGAGGTTTCGGCATTCCGGTATTCCCTTGCCTGGCTCAATCATCCAGATTGCTTCGCGCTGTCTCCGGACCTCCCCCTGAGCACCGACTTTCAATACCGCACTGGAAGCAAGGAGACTTCTACCTTTGCGGGTGCCATTGCCGATACTGAGCCTGATGGCTGGGGATGCCGTGTCATTAACCGCGCCCATGCCAAACGGCGCAAGGCCAAAAAGGACGCCGGCCGAGATGCTGGTTCTGCACAGCTGTCAGCCTTGGACTATTTGCTGGGGGTGCTGGATTCCAGCCGAATTGGCGCGCTGCGCTTCAGGGACAATGCCGACGGTCCCTTCCTCGATGTGCCCCATGACGACAACTTGCCTGAAGGAACTCACGAAGTCCCATTACAGACCTTGATTCAGGCGTCGCAAGCGGTTGAATCCGGCAAGGAAACGGCGATGGACCTTGCGTATCTGAAAGGGCGCGGCACCTCGCTCGGCGGTATGCGACCGAAAGCAACGGTCCTGAAGCCTGACGGCACCCTGGCCATCGCCAAGTTTCCGAGCGTGAGTGATACACGTGATGTGGCGCGCGGTGAGGTGCTGGCGCTCTTGCTTGCGAAAGAGGCAGGTCTTAATGCATCCGAGGCCGAAGTCGTCATGTCGGGCCCCCAGGCCGTCGCGCTTATCGTACGCTTTGACCGACCCCGGACGGGTGGCCGCATACCTTATCTGTCTGCGGCCTCGCTGCTACAGCTGGATTCCAGGGAAGATGGGGCATACACGCAGATTGCGGAGGCCATTGACCGGTTTTCCCCGAAACCCCTCGAAGACAAGCAGGAGCTTTGGGCGCGCATCTGCTTCAGCATGCTCATCACCAATGTGGATGACCATATGCACAACCACGGCTTCCTGCACAGTGGCGGGGGGCAGTGGCGGCTCGCCCCGCTGTTTGACGTGAACCCGTTTCCCGACAAGGAACCCATCCTAAAAACCGCCGTGACCGAAGCGACCGGTGAAACCGGAGATATACAGGAGGCGCTGGATGCGGCGGCCTACTTTGGCGTGTCCGATGACGACGCTCAGGCAATCCTGACCCGGATGATGGCGGCCCTGAACGACTGGAGACGATTCGCCCGGTCCCCAGCCGTGGGGATGAATGAAGATGAAATTGACAAGGTCGCGCCTGCTTTTGAGAACGACAATTGGGATACGGTCGCGTCCTTTTTGGCGCAATGACCCTGCTAATCGAACCGCCTGAACTTCCCAAGTAGGGCGCGAGCACGGCCATTATCGCGGCATTGGACAATGGACAGAGCGCCTCCTTTGCCCGGTTTATCGGGATGGCAAAAGTACCCTTACGGCACACATGTTCCTTGACCCGCTGCTTAAACGTTCCATTCTTCCAGAAATTGCGCGACATATTGCGCCATGAAGCGATGCCGCACCTCAGCCATTTTTTTGCCGGTCTCGGTGTTCATCCGGTCTTTGAGCAGGAAGAGTTTCTCGTAGAAATGGTTGAGACTATGGCCTTTCGATGCTTTGTAGGCTTCCGCAGTGGCATGCATCACAGGCGGCTCGTCTGGGTCATACATGAGACGACCGGCATGCCCACCATAGGCAAAACAGCGAGCAATGCCGATGGCGCCAATCGCATCGAGTCGGTCAGCATCCTGGACGCATTGGCCTTCCAAGGATTTCATCGCTGTCATGACCCCTGCACCTTTGTACGAGATGGTGGCGACAATCTCGACAACCAGCTTGATGAGGTCAGCAGAGGCACCCTCCTCCGTCAGCAGGCGCTCCGCCTCACGAGGTCCCATCGTGTCGTCACCATCGTGAAATTTCCAGTCAGCGATGTCATGAACTAAGGCGGCCAATTCGACGACCTCTTGATTGGCGCCTTCTTGCGTGCCAATTTGACGGGATAGCTTCCACACGCGGTGGATGTGGTACCAGTCGTGGCCGGAGCTTTCCGAGGCAAATCTGGCTTTGATATGCCGAGCAACACGACCTACCAGGTCAGATGACTCTATCAAGAGTTCTTGAGCGGCGTCCACCGCCGATTGGTCAGTGAAGTCAGGCATTGCCAGCGTTTAAAGCAGTAGCCTGGCACTTGACGCAGACATCCCAGGGCAGACATTCACAAATCCGAGGCATCTCGACATAATTGCTGCCGACATAAGCATTGCCTGTCGTCTCTGTTCTGGCGGGTGCAGTTTTTTGCGAAGCAGGAGCTGCACTTGAAGCGTCATGGGGTGACGGCGACCATTTCGCAAACGGCACCATATCGACTTTGTCTGCGACGTACCAAAGCTTACGGGCAGCATCCCAGCGCGCACCCAATTTCTTGGCGGCATCTTTGTCTGCAAAGGGGACCTTCAAATCATGTCTCATTCGGGCTACTTATCCTGATTTGTGCGTTCGTCTTGTCGGTGCTGGCTAGAACGGGATGTCATCAAATGCGGGGTGGGTAGACGAACCCACATCGGGTGGTGGTTCGCCATGACTGTCCTCTGAATAGTAGCCTTCAGAATGGCTTACCCCTGCGCCGCTCAGCGCCTGCTCCAAAGCCTTTTCGACAGCATCGATGCGCTCTTTGCAGACTTTGTAGGCATCGACCGACTCAGTGACGATGGTCAGCAGGTCATCTATGTTCGGTTCTTGCTGGGTGCGGAGGGTGTCGGCGTGCTTTTGCAGAACGCCGTAGGCTTGCTTGAAGGTGTTTTCAGCCATTTCTATTTTCCTATCTTGCTTGGGCGGCCAGACGGCCGTCCCTGAATTCAATTTCCATCCCAGCCCCAGGCTTCGCACCGGCAGCAGAGGTAATAGGTTGCCCCTGTCCATCGCGCACGATGGCAAACCCGCGTCCCAGGGTTTTCTGTGGTCCTTGGCCGGTCACTTCCAAGACCAGCGCTTGTGATGCTTGTTTGGCGTCGGCGATTGCTCGGCGGGCGGATATCACCAGGTCACCGAATTCTTGTCTCAGCGATTCCCGACTGCGCAG
Organism: Rhodocyclaceae bacterium; assembly: GCA_028687645.1. Classification (GTDB taxonomy): domain Bacteria; phylum Pseudomonadota; class Gammaproteobacteria; order Burkholderiales; family Rhodocyclaceae; genus Azonexus. The sequence goes on along the minus strand of JAQTZQ010000152.1, from coordinate 4,847 downwards.
TAAATCAACGGATGCTCGGTCTCGTATTGCATCCTGCCGAGTAGCAGTCAGTGTTCTTGCGGTTTTGACGACATTGCTGGCTTCTACCCGGATTTCCGAGAATAAGGCGGGCACTTCGCGTTTGGCTTCGGATAGCTGTTGATGCGTTTCATGTCGCACCTCGCTCATCAATGCTTGGGTGTGCTGTTTGGCTGTTGCAAGCTGGCGTATCGCCCCTGCCTGGATAGCGGTGAAATCCCTATCGAGACGAGCGTTGGCATTATTGACGGCTCGCGTTACAAAGTTGGTTAGCTGCGCAAAGCTGGCTTTGGCTTCTTCGACTCGCCTTTTGATGACTTGCTCAATACCGGCGGCTACTTTGCTCGGTGTATCGAAGCGAATGTTCGAGACCTCATCGAGGATGGTGTTGTCACGTTCGTGACCGATGCCGGTCAATACGGGAATGTTCATCGTGCAGATGAGCTTGGCAAGTTCGTAGTCGTTTAACCAGGCCAGGTCATTGACCGCACCGCCACCACGAATGATGACCACCGCGTCGGGTGGTGGCATTGCGGAATCACGCCAATGCTCAAGCGCTGACTGGAGAGCTGCTTTGATTTCGTTAGCAGCGCCTTCCCCTTGGAATCGGCTGGTGGCATAGACAAAGCGGCAGATACCGAATCGTTCTAAGCGAGTTGCCTCGGCTTGAAAATCACCGAGGCCAGCTGCGCCCTGGGGTGCGACGACGAGTACGGCATTGAAGTCCCATGGCGACGGTAGTTTTTTGTTGGCGTCGTAAATGCCTTCTTGTTGCAGGCGCGTACGGATTTCCCGTTTGCGTGCTTCGAGGTCGCCCAGAGTGTATTCGGGGTCGATGGCGTCGATTTCGATGCTGAAGCCGTATTGGGGCTTGAAGACTGGTTTAGCCCGCACGAGGAGCTTGATGCCGGGTGCGATAGTGGCGCCAGTTGCCCGCTCGAATTCGGGGAGGATTTTATTGGCGGTGGTCGCCCAGAGGGTCGCTCGGGCCGTAGCCAGAACACTGCCATCAGGCGTGCGCTCTGACAGTTCGAGGTAAACGTGACCGTTCTTGGTTCGAGCCTCAACGACCTCAACCATGGTCCAGACGCCAGATTTGAAAGCTTGAGCCACCGCTTGGGCTACACCCGCCAGCAGTTGCGAGAGTGTCATGCCTTTCTTGGCTGGTTCAACATCCGTTCCTGACTCGACTGCTGGCGTTAATGCCGTATTGTTAGCTGGCGCTGGTGTGGCGCCACGCAGTGCTACCGGCAACCAGACGTTGAAGGGGGCCAATTCCATGCCATCGGGGACGTACCATTTTTTGGCAGCCGCATCCCAGCGAGCACCGAGGGCCTTTGCCTGGTCTTTATCTTTGAATTGGACGTCGAGAAACGTGGGCATTGAATCAGGGGCGAAGTTTGTAGGCTTCGTCGAAGAGGTGTTCGAGTGCCGGATGGGCGCCGCGTAAGGCATCGACCACAGACTTGGACCAGTCGAAGTATGCCTGTTTGCGTTCAAGCGACCAGTCTGCTGGTGGATTATTGGCGATGTCGCGCAGGTTGCAAATTTTGTCAGCCAGCTTGACCACTTTGGCGCGCCGACTGATGGTGGCCGCATGTTCAATTTGGAGTTGCTTGCGTTCGTCCTTTGGCAGCGACTTGTCGTCAGACACTTCCATAACGATATCGGCGACTTCTTTGCCGAAATCGCGGATGAGTTCTTGCTCGGTGGTCTCGGTATCTTCGATGGTGTCGTGCAGGATGGCGGCAATCAGGATGCGTTCGTCTTCAATGCCGGCTTCGTTGGCCAATAGATTTGCCAGCCCGATGGGGTGGTTGATGTAGGGGGACGCAACGGGGTCTTTGCGTCTTTGGTCGCGGTGTTTATGGGCGGCAAAGGCAATGGCTGACAGCAGACGATTCATAAATTCCGAATGAATTTAGGCAAATGAGTATTTTGCCTGATTAGCGCGACGGCTGGCGGGCATCTGCTTGGAAAACAGCCCAAAAACTGGGTTTTGATCCGCACGAATACAAAGCCATCTCGAACGGCTATGATTCACGAAATGCCATCTTGGACACCCACCCCTGGCAACATGGCTACCTACGTTGGCAGGACGAAGGCACTGACACGAAATGTCATCGTGATTGCTGAAGCCGTTCCTGGACGCATGATTGATACTCTTGTTCAGAGAGTCAGGTCAGTTGCGCAAGATGTTACGTTCACCCCTCTGCAAGGTTGATGCGGCCTGTTTTTTGTCCGCGGGACAAACTTATTCCAGAGAAAGCCATGAATAGCCTCGAATTTTCCCGTGCTGCCGAATACATCGCAAATGCCGATGCCTTGCTGATTACGGCAGGTGCCGGAATGGGCGTCGATTCCGGTTTGCCGGACTTTCGTGGCAATGAAGGTTTTTGGAAGGCGTACCTGGCACTTGGGCAGGCGCGAATTGCCTTCGAAGAAATTGCCAATCCCCACTATTTTCAGACCGACCCCTCACTGGCCTGGGGGTTTTATGGTCACCGTCTGGATTTGTACCGCAGCACCGAGCCCCATTCTGGCTTCGCGCAACTGCGTGCAATATCCGCAGCATTGCCACACGGTGCCTTTGTGTTTACCAGCAATGTCGATGGTCAATTTCAGAAAGCGGGCTTTGCCGATGCGCGAGTTCTCGAATGTCACGGTTCCATCCATTCGTTGCAATGCCAATCCCCCGCTTGCAATGAGAATATTTGGAGAGCCGATGCGTTCAAGCCTCAGATTGATGCAAGTGTTGGCCGCTTGAAAAACAAGCCACCCGCCTGTCCCATGTGTGGTGGCGTAGCGCGTCCCAATATTTTGATGTTCAACGACTGGCATTGGATTGAGAAGATGGCAGTGATCCGCCAAGAACGCCTGAGAAACTGGTTGTCCAAGGTCGAACGGTTGGTCACGATTGAGCTCGGTGCAGGCAACGCTATTCCTACGGTTCGGCGCTTTGGGTCATCCATGAAAGGTACGCTCATTCGCATCAACCCGACTGACGAAGAAATTGGTCGCAATCGAGAAGGTGTTGCTCTTCGCTTGGGTGCCTTGGAAGGCCTAAACGGTATCGCCAAAGCGTTAGTTGAGCGAGGCTTTTTGCAAGCTGCCAGCAAGCAACCAGCGTCAGTCCAGGAGATACTGAGAGATTGATAAGTGAGGGAAGTTGTTTCATCAACGCGCGCCATGAAAGCAATTCAAGCAGTAATCATCAACCTTCGGGTCGATTTGCGTCACACTGCACAAACACATGCGATAGACTAGGCGTTAACGAATTTGTTAAAGGTGTTTTGCAATGAGCTTCAGCGCCCAAGATGTTGTGCCAATCAGCGAAGCACGTGCTCGATTGACTGAGTTGGCTGATGACGTTGTGTCAGGGGCTGAAAAGCTGCTGACCAAGAACGGATCTGCTTACGTCGCCATCGTCGATGCTCGCAAGCTCGACTACTACCATTCACTCGAAAATGAACATGCCAGCTTGGTATTGCTGTCAGAGGCGGAGGCCGGACTGCGCCAGGTTTTGGCAGGCAAGCGTGTTTCGAACGCTGATCTGATGAAAGCCTTGACCTGAAGTCATGGGGTTACCGTTAAACGCCAAAGTCGAAGCTGCGCCGAACTTCCTCAGCAATTTGGATGCTGTTCACCAGTTCTTTATTCAGCAGGACGCCGACAGCGCCGATACACGGTTAACCAAGCTGAAAGCGGAACTCAGGGAGATGGTGTCAGTTTTACAGTGGTCGCCTGCTGGTGGACGGCCTGCTCGTTTTCTGGCAGCAACGTCAATACAGGCTCAGCTAAGACTTGAGGCAGTGTTGCAACTGGCGGTGCAAGCTGGGCTGCCGAACCTTCGGGAGTACGTTGTCGGTCAGCATATCGTGCTTTACGCCCACTCGGAAGCTGACGTGGTGTTACTGGCTATCAAGCATCAACGGCAGTTGGTTTATTCGGCTGATACATGAGATAGATTGGACCGCAACCTGCCAAAAAGAGCCGGTCGAGGTAGCCTTCCAATTTCAATACTGAAGGCTTCGTCGAGGCTCGCTCAATGACCGCTATTCGGCAAACTGATTAGGCAATATTTGTCCCCTTTAAATTAGCCGTTCGCAGGGAATATTGAGACCGATTGACCGTAGGTATATACTGGCGTATATATTATCCACTTAGACGGGAGTCGACGATGATTGAGACGCGCGTTGCAAAGCTATTCAAGAACGGAGCCAGCCAGGCGGTTCGTCTTCCTGCGGAATTTCGCTTTGAAGGTGAAGAGGTTTTTGTCACCCGCGATGACGCAACCGGCGATGTTGTGCTCTCGAACCGGCCCGGCGCCAAGACTTGGGGCGTATTTTTCGAGTTGCTGCACACCGTCGATGTACCCACCGAGTTCATGGCAGAACGCCCGATGAATGTCGTGCCGCAAGCGCGTGGTGTCTTCGATGATGGGGTGGACGCTTAACCATGCTGCACATGCTGGATACCGACACGGCGAGCTACCTCATTAAGGGAAAGTCACCCGTGATCGAGAGTCGCTTGGCAGCCCTCGTGCCGTCGATGGTTTGCATCTCGGTGATGACGCGGGCCGAATTGCTAAACGGACTGAAGCGCTTGCCGGCCGATCATCGTCTGCATCTGGCGGTGCGCCAGTTTCTGAAGATTGTTCGCGTCTTGCCATGGGATGCCGAGGCGGCGGATTGGTACGCTGACATCCGCCACCAGTTGGTCAGCTCGGGGCAACCAATCGGCGAATTGGATATGATGATCGCCGCCCACTCATTGTCTGCCGGCGCCGTCTTGGTTACCAACAACAGTCGCCACTACGAGCGGATCGC
>JAQTZQ010000151.1 GCA_028687645.1 Rhodocyclaceae bacterium | reverse complement strand
GGTTACAGTGAAGGCAAAAATCGAGCACCGGAAAAATATCTGATTGATCAGCCCGAAGCGCTTAAAGCCAGTATTCAGAAATCAGCGCCAAGCATTCAGTCTAGTATGGCTCGGCTCGGCTTCAATGGCGTGCTCAATAACGGAAAACGTGATTTAGGCATCATTGGTGAGGGCATAGAGCCTAATGCGGAGGCAGAAATCGGCACATTTATGCAGTTTGTCGAAGGGCGGGCCTTGAAAGACAGTGACTTGGATGGCATTGTCGTCGGCCAGGGCGTCGCTAAATCCCTCGGACTTAAAGTCGGCGATCGGGTTAACCTGGTGATGACACTCTCGGCAGGTGCCGTCAATACGCTAGATTTCGAGTTGCTCGGCGTATTTCAAAGCTTCTCAAAGGAATTTGATGCGCGCGCAGTACGCATTCCGCTTGAGGCAGCAAAAAGCCTGATGGACACGCCTGCAAGCCACCTCGTTGTCGTCATGCTTGAGCAAACTGAAGACACACTTGTTACGGTCAACGCGCTAAAACAGGCCTTTTCTTCAAAGGGGCTGGATGTGACGGCGTGGTATGAACTTTCCGACTTTTACGAGAAAACAGTCGAACTCTATGACCGCCAATTTGGTGTGCTGCGCCTGATCATTCTGGTGATGGTGCTGCTCAGCGTCGTCAATAGCGTCAATATGACCCTGTTTGAGCGTACCCGGGAGTTTGGCACCATGCTGGCCGTGGGCAATCGATCGGAGACCGTTTTCAAGCTGATCATGCTGGAAAGCCTGTGCCTTGGTTTGCTCGGCGCGCTCATCGGGATGGCCTTGGGCTGCTTGGCGGCGCTTGGCATTTCCGCCATTGGCATTCCGATGCCGCCACCGCCCAATGCAAATCTGGGCTACACCGCGCTGATTCGGCTTGACCCGTCGTCAGTACTCACAGCGGGTGCCATTGGCTTTGTCGCGGCAGTACTTGCCACAATCCTGCCGGCCAGAAAGGCGGCTCAACTCGACATCGTGGATGCGCTCCGGCACGGCGTTTGACGCAAATCGTGAATTACTTCCGCGAGCCGACACTTTGTTTCGGGGTAATATCAATTCGTTTCCGCTATCATTATGCTCAGTTGATTTATTTGGGCTGGTGTAGCCTGCAACCAGATAAGGGAGTAACCATGTTCAAGAAGCTTTCGATCATTTTTTCCGGTTTCAAATGGCTTCTCGCTGCTGCCGTCTCGCTAACACTAGCGGCCTGTGCAACAGGCCTACCACCAGCCCCGAGCGCTGCAGCCTCTGACGCCTACAGTTACAAGATCGGCCCGGGTGACAATTTAAACATTGTTGTTTGGCGCAACCCTGAACTCTCAATGTCGGTACCCGTCAGGCCTGATGGAAAAATATCCGCCCCATTGATTGATGATCTTAGCGCGATGGGTAAAGATTCAACAGCCTTGGCACGCGACATTGAAAAGGAGCTTGGCAAGTTCATTCGCGACCCAGTGGTTACCGTTATCGTGACCAGCTTTGTTGGGCCCTACAGCGAACAAATCCGCGTCATTGGCGAAGCCGCCAAACCACAGATTCTGGCCTACAGGCAAAAAATGACCGTACTCGACGTCATGATTGCTGTTGGCGGCATTACCGATTTTGCCGATGGCAACCGTGCCACCATTCTTCGTACAGCGGAAAACAACACCCAGTACAGCGTTCGTTTAAAAGATCTGGTCAAAGGTGGCGACGTTTCAGCCAATGTCGAAATGAAGCCGGGCGATGTCCTGATCATCCCGCAGAGCTGGTTCTGATCGTTCGTAACAATCAAACGCCGCGACCGGAAAACCCCGGCGCGGCTCTTAGCTTGGGTTATTAGATGGAAGAACTTCTCCGCCAAGCCTTGGTGATCCTGCGCGCCACCTGGAAGCATCGCCATCTGGGGATGTTGGTGGCCTGGATAGTCGGGGCAATTGCTGCCGGCGTCATCCTGCGCATTCCTGACAAATATGAGGCATCTGCCCGTATTTTTGTTGATACTCAATCCATCCTCAAGCCACTGATGTCAGGCCTTGCCGTTCAGCCCAATGTTGAACAGCAAGTCATGATGCTAAGCCGGACGCTGATCAGCCGACCGAATGTCGAAAAATTGGTACGTATGTCTGATCTGGATCTGAATCTCAAAGGTAAAGCTGAACAAGATGCTTTGATTGATCAACTGACTAAAGAACTCAAAATTCAGAGCATTGGGCGCGACAATTTGTACATCATCTCTTACCGTAGCAATAATCCGGCCACGGCCCAGCGCGTAGTTCAATCACTTGTATCCATTTTTGTCGAATCGAGTTTGGGTGACAAGCGCCAGGATTCCGACTCGGCACGTAAATTTATTGACGAGCAGATCAAAGGCTATGAAAAGAAACTCGAAGAAGCCGAGACGCGCCTCAAGGAATTCAAATTACGCAATCTGGATATGCAAACCGGCGAAGGGAAAGACTCAATCAGCAAATTGGCCGAAAATAGTAGTCTGCTGAGCCAGGCACGCCTCGAATTGCGTGAGGCCGAGAACTCCCGAGACGCACTGAAGCGTCAAATCCTGGGCGACAGTCAAGGGCGAGCAGGTGACCCTGATGGCATCTCAAGTGTCAGCATGCCGGAACTCGATGGCCGTATTGATGCGCAAAAGCGCAACCTTGATGCATTGCTCCAAAAATACACGGAGGAGCATCCCGACGTACGTAATACGCGCCGAGTCATCAAGGAGCTTGAAGACCAGAAACGCAAGGATGTCGCTGACTTACGCCGTTCAGCAGCCAACAATCCTTCGCTAATGGCAGGTAGCGGCACCGCCAGCATGGAGCTAAGAAGCTCACTTGCCATGGCAGACTCACGAATTGCCTCATTGCGTACACGGGTATCCGAATACGAATCGCGGCAAGCGCGGCAAAGGGAACTTTTGAAATCTATGCCCCAAATCGAAGCCGAGTTCACCCAACTCAATCGGGATTACGAAATTCACAAGAAAAACTACTCACAATTGGTTGATCGTCGTGAATCTGCGGAGCTGTCTGGTGATCTCGAATCCGCAGGCTCGGTAGCAGACTTCAGGCTCATTGACCCGCCGCGCGCCTCACCCAATCCAGTCGCCCCGAATCGCCTATTACTACTCCCGGGGGGACTGGTACTCGCATTTGCTGCCGGCTTGTTCGCCGCGTTTGTAGCGAGCCAACTGCGGCCCGTATTCTTTGATGGAAAATCGCTGCGAGATGCCACAGGGCTCCCACTTTTGGGCACAGTCACTTTGATCCCGAACGAAACGCGCCGGCTTAAGGAGAGGGCGAGCTTGCGAAGATTCTTGTTGGCGACCGCCGGGTTGGTGGTTGCCTATGGCGCCGGCATCGCAGCCCTTAGTTTTTTTGCCAAACAAGCTGCGGGAGCTTAATCAATGAGTCTAATTGAACAAGCCGCCAAACGCCTCGAACAATTGCGGCAGGCCGGGGTTGAGTTACCTGGAGACCCACCTGGCACAGTTTCGGCAGAACAACAGCCAACCTACACCCCATTGGAGGTTGCGCAAAAAACCCAGCCTGCCACTACCCCGGCCCCAGCCCACGCGGGCACCGCCGTTAAACGCGTCGAACTGGATCTTGAGGCCATAGCGGCCTCCGGTCTGCTGGTTCCTCATGCCTCCCGCAGCCAGTTGGCAGATGAGTACCGGGTTATCAAGCGGCCTTTGATTGCCAACGCCATGGGTAAGGGAGGCACTACAATCGCCAACGGTAACTTGATCATGGTTACCAGCGCCCTGCCTGGAGAAGGCAAGAGTTTTACCGCCATCAACTTGGCTATCAGTATTGCCATGGAGCTCGACAATACGGTTATGCTGGTTGATGCCGATGTCGCCAGGCCATCAGTATTAAACATGCTTGGCTTACCGCCAGCGGCAGGTCTTTTGGATGTCCTGGAAAAAAATTCAGTCGATATTTCCAGCGTACTGATGCGAACCAATATTGAAAAGCTCTCGATATTACCCAGCGGCACTCAGCATGCCCGCGCCACTGAGCTACTAGCCAGCGAAGCGATGGTACGCCTGCTTGAAGACATGTCAAATCGGTACAGTGACCGTATTATTATTTTCGATTCGCCGCCCCTGCTGCTAACCACCGAATCACGAGCGATTGCCACTCATATGGGGCAAATTATCATGGTCGTAAATGCGGGCAACACCGCCCAGGCTGCCGTGCTTCAAGCCGTAGCAACGATAGAGACGTGTCCGGTCAAGCTAATGGTACTTAACCAGTCGCGCCAAACGACAAGTTCGGGCTACGGATATGGTTATGGCTATGGATACGGCAATGAAACCTAGCGTCAGGCTACTGGGATCCCTGTTCCGCGCCACCATTTTTTTGGGTTTGAATGGGATAGCCTTCGCACAAACCCCTGCTGTGAACAGTAGTTTTTCCAGTACCTCGGTGGGTACTGGGCCAACGCGAGCTCAGGCACAAGCCTCGGCAGGGGGACGTGACTGGATCATTAAACCCCGAATCACTCTGACAGAGACATTGACAGACAACGTCAGCATCAACCGGGCAAATCGTGACAAACAAGGTGACCTGATCACCGAAGTTGCGCCCGGCCTTCGTATCGAAGCCAGAACTGCGCGCTTGAAAGCCTATTTTGACTACGCATTACGCGGCCAAATGTACGCCCGCAATTCAGATTACAACCAAACGCAAAATTCCCTGAATACCTTTGGTACGCTGGAAGCGGTTAGTCAATGGCTATTTGTCGACTTCAGCGGGGCCATTGCACAACAAGCCATTTCTGCCTTTGGGGCTCAATCGCCTGGTAACAGCACTATCAACAACAATAATACCGAGACGGCAAGCTATCGCGTATCACCCTATATTCGCGGTCAACTCGGTGGGCTGGTTGAATATTTGTTGCGCTACAACCTATCAACCACGCGCTCCGATGCCAACATTGTCTCTGACACCAACATTGCGGAATGGGTGGGTCAATTGCGCGGCAGCACACCCTTCCAGGCATTAAAGTGGTCGATTGATGCCAGCCAGCAAAATACAGATTACAGCCGTGGCCGCGACACCGACGCTGACCGTATTCGCGCCATGCTCACCTATACCGTTTTGCCACAACTCCGACTGTCAGTCAGTGGCGGTCGGGAAGCCAACAACTACGCCTCGCTGGATCAGGAAACCAACTCAACTCACGGCTACGGCTTTGACTGGAGTCCGACTGAGCGCACCAAAGTTTCTGCCTTCAAGGAAAGTCGTTTTTTTGGTGATGGTCACAATTTCAGTTTTAGCCATCGCATGCCGCGCAGCAGTATTCGTATTTCAGACGCTAAAGATGTCTCGGTGCTTCCCAGCCAATTCACTACGGGTGGTTTAGGTACGGTCTACGACCTTTATTATCAAATTTATTCAAACGTTGAACCCTACGCCAGCATGGATCCGGCGATCAAAGATGCCGCGGTTGCCAGCGTCGTCAATGGCGCCCTCGCCCAAGCGGGGATTTCTCCCAACTCACAGGTGACAAGCAGTTTTCTGTCCTCACGGGCAACCCTGCAGCGCCGCCAGGATCTGGCGCTTGCCCTATTTGGTGCACGTAACTCCGTCACGCTGATCATCAATCGCACGGAGAGCCAATCGGTTCTCGCCGCCAGTGCCAGCAATGATGATTTCTCTCAAAGCACGCTCGTTAAACAACAAGGCCTTAGCTTGAACTTCAGCCATCGCCTCAGTGCGCTGACCAACCTGAATGCCCTTGGATCTTTTCAGGAAAGCAAAGGTAACAGCACCGTAGGCAATGGCGATCTCAAAACCTCGACAACGACTTTTCAAGTCAATATTTCCAGCAAGCTGGGGGCGAAGACCTCCGGCACGCTGGCGGCACGCCGTACTGAATTTGACAGTACCACCAACCCCTACACGGAAAACGCCCTGATCGGGACGCTCTCCTTTATCTATTGAGTTTATGTACGAAGCCTATTACGGCTTGAGCAACAAGCCTTTCCAGCTCAACCCTGACCCTTCCTTTTATTTCGGCAGCAAGCAACATCGCCGGGCGAGTGCCTATCTTGAATATGGCATGCACCAGAATGAAGGATTTATTGTCATCACCGGTGAAGTCGGCGCTGGCAAAACCACCATTGTTCGTGGCCTGCTCGAAAGCCTGGATTCAGATAAAGTCATTGCCGCCCAACTCGTCAGCACCCAACTGGATGCCGACGATACATTAAGGTTAGTCGGCGCGGCGTTTGGTCTGCGCACCAAGGATGTCGCCAAATCTGACATCCTGATGTCATTGGAAGCCTTTTTGATCAGCATGACGGGCAAAGGCAAACGCTGTCTGCTGGTTGTTGATGAAGCACAGAATCTCACGGCACGCGCCGTCGAAGAACTGCGCATGCTGTCAAATTTCCAGTATGGCAACCACGCGCTGTTACAAAGCTTCCTGATTGGCCAACCGGAATTCAGAAACATCCTCCAAAGCCCGCACATGATGCAGTTCCGGCAGCGGGTGATCGCGGCGTGCCACATCGGGCCTTTGGATGTTCAGGAGACCCAGTCTTATATTGAACATCGTCTTAAATGCGCAGGCTCCACGGGCTCACCCAATATTCTTCCCGCCGCCTTTGAAGCGATTTTCAAAGCCAGTGCAGGCATCCCGCGCCGCATTAATTCAGTCTGCGACCGCCTGCTGCTCGCCGGATATCTCGGTGGACAAAGTGAATTTGACGCCAACGATGTCGAGGAGGTTGCCCGCGAGATTTTTGAAGAAACGGCAGGTGGCAATAACGCCATGTCAGACCTACATACGCCGACAAGCTCACCAGCGCCGGCGGCATACACCAACCTCAACCTTCCCCGCTTCAATGTAGACGGAGAGGCATTTGAGGATCCGACGGCACTCCTTGCCAGCCTGAGCCTCGAACAATTTGGCGAGCGCATGTCTCGCCTTGAACGCAGTCTTTTGCAATTAGAAAAAATCAATGTAGCCACCTTGGCCTTGCTACAGCAATTAGTAGGCAAGGGTGGGCAACTAGCCCCAGCGAACGATAACTCGAAGAGCTGATTGACCAGCAAGCTGATGCGATGCAACCCCTCATACCCCCCAACGCCCTCACCATTGACGTCGAAGACTATTTTCAAGTCTCGGCATTCGCGCCCCACATTCCTCGTTCCGAATGGAATACGCGTGAATGCCGCGTAGAGCGCAACGTCGATTGCATCCTGGGCATGCTGGATGACCATCAGACCAAAGCAACATTCTTTACGCTGGGTTGGGTCGCCGAGCGCTACCCTGAAGTGATCAAACGTATCGTCGCCAACGGTCACGAATTGGCCAGCCACGGTTACGGCCACGAAAGAGCCAGCGACCAGACGCCGGAGGCTTTTTTCTCGGACATTAACATCGCGAAACTGATCCTTGAAGACCTGGCCGGTTACGAAGTCAAAGGTTACCGCGCCCCGAGTTTTTCCATTGGTGAAAAAAATCTTTGGGCCTTTGAGTGCCTTGAGCGTGCCGGTTACCGCTATAGCTCAAGCATCTACCCGATTCGTCATGATCACTACGGGATGCCGGATGCCCCCCGCCACGCCCACAAAATTGGCAACTTGCTGGAAATCCCGGCCACCACCCTGCGCTTTTTCAATCGCAACTGGCCCGCCAGCGGCGGTGGTTACTTCCGCTTGATGCCTTATGGCCTCTCACGCTGGATGATTCAACACATTAATCACACCGACCAAATGTCTGCGGTATTCTATTTTCACCCGTGGGAAATCGACAGCGAGCAACCGCGCATTCCCAATATCGGCGCTAAAACCCGCTTTCGGCACTATGTAAACATCGACCGTATGGAACATCGCCTGCGCCGCCTATTGGGCGACTTCGCCTGGGGTCGGATGGATCACCTGTTTCTCGGTCAGGGCTGATTCAGCATGCTGACCATCAAGCAGTTAGCCCCTTCAGACCAGGAAGGCGCCAAGCGCTGGGATGCGTTTATCTTCGCCTGCCCAGAGGCTACATTTTTCCATCGCGCTGCCTGGCAGGGCATCATTCAGGATATTTTTCGCCACCCCACCTATTTTCTCTATGCTGAAATTGGCGGAGAAATTCAGGGTGTTCTGCCGCTCACCCACGTCAAAAGTCTGCTTTTTGGCAACGCACTCGTCGCCCTGCCCTTTGCCGTTTATGGTGGGGTTGCGGCGAGCAATCCAGAGGCAGTGACGGCATTGGAAAATGAAGCCCAAGCCATGGCCCAGCGCCTTGGGGTGGATCATCTCGAATTTCGCAACATCCAAGCGCGCCACAGCGATTGGCCGACCCAAGACCTTTACGTTACCTTCCGCAAAGAAATTTTGCCGGAGGTCGAGGCCAACATGCTCGCCATCCCTCGCAAACAGCGGGCCATGGTGCGCAAGGGTATTAAAAATGGACTCATTAGTACGGTCGACCGTAATAGTGAGCGCTTTTTTAAGGTATTTGCCGACAACGTCCACCGTCACGGCACCCCGGCGCTGCCCAAGCGCTACTTTGATACGCTGCTGCAAGTTTTTGGTGATGACTGCGAAGTGCTCACCGTCACCGGCCCGGAGGGGCAATTACTGAGCAGCGTCCTCTCCTTCTATTTCCGCGATGAAGTCCTGCCTTATTACGCCGGCGATGACGAAAGTGCCCGTGATCTGGCGGCCAATGACTTTAAATACTGGGAGCTGATGCGCCGCTCCTGCGAACGCGGCCTCAAGGTTTTCGATTATGGCCGCAGCAAACAAGGCACCGGCCCGTACGCTTTCAAGAAAAACTGGGGCTTTGAGCCACAGCCCCTACATTACGAATACTGTCTTTACAAGCGCGACAGCATTCCGCAGAACAATCCCAACAACGCCAAATACAAGCTGTTTATCGAAGCCTGGCGGCGCATGCCCATTGGCCTGGCCAACTGGCTCGGGCCGCACATTGTGCGCAATCTCGGTTAGCAGTCAGCGATGGCCAATATCCTGTATCTCGTCCATCGCCTCCCTTACCCGCCCAACAAGGGCGACAAGGTGCGTTCGTACAATCTGCTCAAACACCTCGTGACTCGGCATCGGGTTTTTCTCGGCACCTTCATTGATGACCCCGAAGATGAACCCTACATCGCCACCTTGCGCAATCTCTGCGCCGGCATCCATGTCGCCAAGCTCGACCTCCGGCGCGCCAAAATTCGTAGCCTCAATGGGCTGATCGCCGGTGATCCGCTGACCCT
>JAQTZQ010000150.1 GCA_028687645.1 Rhodocyclaceae bacterium | reverse complement strand
ATCGCCTTCGGCAATCTTGTCGGCGATCTTGACGGCTTCACCCACCGGGCGGGTAATGCTGCGGGTGATGAAGAAACCGAACAGTGCGGTCAACATGGCGGCGATGACGGCGAGAATGGTCAGCATCCGCTCGGCCTCAGCGGCTTTGGCACCGGCTTCTTTGCCGGCAGTTTCCATGATCTCAACCTGGAAATTGATGAGGTCATTGATCGCCGAAAGATAGTTGCTCTGCGAGGTGCGCAGGCCTGTCTGTAACAGCGTGACGATTTCGGCTCGGTTATCGGCTTTGAGCAAGGACATGAATTTGTCCTGATCAGCGACATAAGCAGTGCGTGCCGCGTTGATTTTCTTGATCAGCTCCCTGCCTTTGTCTGATTTGATGCTTGCTTCGAGCTTTTCAATATTGTCGGAAATGGCCTTACGCTGCGCCGGTATGGCATCAAGCGCCCGTTGTTGCTCGGCACCGGAGAAAATATAAGCATTGCGCAATTGGCGGGCAATGTTATTGAGGGCATCAATAATATTGTTGGCCTGTACCGTTTTGGGGAAACGGTCATTCGTCATCAACTGGATTTCTGTATTCAGATCGCTGATGCGACTCACGCTAATTACGGCGACGGCGATCAACAAGGCTAAGGTCACGGCAAAACCAATGCCTAAACGAACGCCGATTTTCAGGTTACTCAACATAATTCCCTCCTTGGGTTTCCAAACTTAAAATTCATCAGTTATTTGCTGTTGACCGTGGCAATGCCGCGTTCAGGCTCATTTCACGTTCTTCACTGCGTGCGTTGCGCTGCACCAGGGCTTGTACATCAAGAATCAGTGCGACCTCGCCGGTGCCAAGAATGGTCGAGCCACCGATACCCCGCAGGTGACGGAAAATGCTCGACAAAGGCTTGATCACGGTCTGGAATTCGCCCATCAACTGGTCAACCACAATGCCGGCTTTTTGCCCGGCGTACTGCACCACCACAATGTTCTCGCGCTCCGGCAGCTCGCCTTCGATTTCAAACATTTCACGCAGGCGAACAAAGGGCAAGACCTCGCCGCGCAGATTAAGAAAATCGCGCTCCGCCGCTTCGCTACGCTGCTCGATACATTCAATCACCATGTCGAGCGGAATGACGTAGGAGGCTTTGCCGACGCCGACCAAAAAGCCATCAATAATCGCCAGGGTGAGCGGCAGACGAATGGTGAAGGTGGTGCCTTCGCCTTCAATGCTCGATACATCGCAATTGCCGCGCAGGCTCTGAATATTGCGGCGCACGACATCCATGCCGACGCCGCGCCCTGAGAGGTTGGTGATTTGGTCGGCAGTGGAAAATCCCGGTTCCCAGATCAGGTTGATGATTTCCTGATCGGACAAGGTCTGGCCCGGCTGGATCAGCCCCTTATCGACGGCCTTGTTGTAAATCTTGTCGCGCGGCAAGCCGCCGCCGTCGTCACAGACTTCAATGACGATGCTGCCGGAGTCGTGATAGGCGTTGAGTTCGACTCGGCCACGGCGGTCTTTGCCTTTGGCTTCGCGCACCGCGCCGGGCTCGATGCCGTGATCCATGCAGTTGCGCACCAGGTGCATCAACGGGTCGCCGATTTTTTCAACGACGGTTTTGTCCAGCTCGGTTTCGGCGCCGGTAATCACCAGGTCGATTTCTTTGCCGATTTCTTTCGAGACGTCGCGCACGACGCGGTTGAAGCGGTTGAAGGTTTCACCGATCTGCACCATGCGCAATTGCAGGGCCGAGTCGCGGATGTTTTCAACCAGGCGGGTGAGCACTGACGTCGCTTCAATCAGTTCACCTTGGCCGCTGCGCGTCGCCAGCAGGTTGGCTGAGGCGCCGGCAATCACCAGCTCGCCGACGAGGTCAATGAGCTGGTCGAGCTTGTCAGCCTGAACGCGGATCAGGCGGGCCTCAACGGCTTTCTTTTCGCTGACCTGGGTTTGTTTGTTGACCGCTGCATCGACGACGGCTTTGTGCACTACTTTGTTGTCGATCAGAATCTCGCCGATTTGTGGCGGCGGCGGGGCGTCCTGACCTTCTTCTGCTTCCACCGCCGGGGCGGCTTGTTGCGAGACCAGCCCTTCGTCAAGTTCAGCCTGGGTCAGCGCGCCGCAACGGACGAGCATTTCGCCCAAGCGCATGTCGTCTTCGGGCAGTTCCTTGATCAGTTTGAGATATTCGGCCAGTTTGCTGTCCGGCGGGAGGATGCGCAGCTCGCAATCGTCCGCGCAGAAATTGAAAACGCGCTCGATGTCAGCCTTGGATGAGCGGGTTTGCAGGCGGATTTCAAAGCCCAGATAGCAGGATTCCGGGTCCATATCAGCGGCCGGTGGCATCGCATCCGGGATGGTTTCAAGGCCGAGGATTTCACCCAGCGTTGCCAGATAACGGATGAAGGAGAGCGGGTCCATGCCGCCGCGTAGCACGTTAGGGCCAAAACGTACCGAAATGTGCCAGGCGTCGGTAATCATGACGCCGCCGCCGGAGGTGTGAACCTCGACTTCGGATTCAACCAGTTTGCCGCCCGGCGCAGCGCTGGGCGCCATGTAGCCGGTGAGTTCAACCAGCAGGGCATCGCCCGCAGCTTTGGTGTCGGCATCCGGCTCGGGCTGCGCGGCTTGCAGCACATCCATCAAACGGCTCAACTGGTCACAGCAGCGCAGCAGCAGGCCGGTGAGGTCGCTGGAGACCTTGATTTCGTTGTTACGCAGGCGGTCGAGAACGTTCTCGACCTTGTGCATGAAATTTTCGATGAAGTGACATTCAATGACACCGGAAGCGCCCTTGACGGTGTGCGCGGCGCGGAAGATGGTGTTGATGTTGTCGTGATTATCCGGGTTCTGCTCCAGCTCAAGCAGACCGTCTTCCATGGCCTGCAATTGCTCGCGGCCTTCCTGGATAAATACGCTGGTGAGTTCGTCCATGGCTTTCCTCAGGCGTGTTCGTGGGCAGAGATAACGACCGGGTCGCCAAAGAAGGCGGCCAGGTTGCAAAAATCGAGCGTCTGGCGCACGTTGGGACTATGCGCGACGATGTCCAGATCTTTGTTGAGCCGCGCAGCTTCGCGCTTGGCGAGGATCAGCAGTTGCAGACCCGCGGTGTCGATTTCGACGACCTGGGAGAGATCGAGCTCAAGACGATCTGCCTGATTTAGCGCATCGAGCAGTTTTTGCTTATGCTCCAGCGCGTGATAAATGGTCAGGTCTTCAAGGATGGTCAGGCGGTTATTGACGCTCATGGAGCCTCCGTCAGAACAGTTCTATTTTTGAGGATGCAGCAGGTGCGGCTGCGCCAGATTTTGCCGGTTGATGCGTGGCTTGTTGATGGCTGACGCGCTGCGAGTCCATCACATACGAGCTGTAAAGTGTGTCGAGATGCTCGGCCAGCGGGGTGTAGGTGAAATTGGGGTCTTCCGAGGCCTTGATGCGCCGCGCCAGGGTTTCGGCGTGGTCGTCCAGTTTGCTCATGGCCTTGAGGACGATTTCGATCTGTTGCCGGGTGATGTCCTGGAACTGCACGCTGGCCAGCACATCCATAAACATGCCGGCGAGTTCGGCGCTGGATTCCTTGACCGTTTGCAAGGTGTTCATGTCATGCGTGAGCAGGGTTTGGTAGCCCGCGCCGAGATTGGTCAGTTGTGTCGAAAACTCGGTTAGCGCACCGCGTTCGGCATCCACATTGCTGTGCGCGAGTTTGTCCTGAAACTGCTGACGGATGTTTTCAGCAACGGCATTTATGCCCTGATTTATCTTGTTGACCGCGTCATCGGTTTCAGTGGATAGCTTGCGCACTTCGTCCGCCACGACGGCAAAACCCCGGCCCGCTTCACCGGCGCGGGCGGCTTCAATGGCGGCGTTGAGCGCCAGCAGATTAGTCTGGCCGGAAATGTCCTTGACCAGTTGAACCAGTTTGCCGAGATCCTGCGCATCCTTGACGACTTGACCGATACGCAGCTGGTCGCTGTTGGCTTCGTCAATGCGGCGCTTGATGTAGATTTCCATCTTGCTGATCAACGCCTGATTGCCGGCAATATTCGCTTCAGAATTGTGGGCGATGGTGCTTGAATCTTCTGCTGTTTGGGCAACGAAGGTATCGAGGCGAGTAACGACTGCATCAATGGCCAGCAGGCGGTTGGTGATGTCGTAAGCCGCCTTTTCGGTGGCTTCGATAATGCCGTTCAGTTGATTGCGCAGCACTTCGTTGTATTTGCGCACACCCTCAAGCTCTTTGGCGACTTCTTCGCCGACTGTTTCAACGTCGCTGACCTTGCTGAACACCTGCTTTTGCTCGTTGGCCAGGCCGAACATCATGTCCTTGTAGAAGGCCAGGGAAACGGCACGTTGGGCAAGATAGGCAACAATCACAATTAAGGCCGAGCCTAGTGCATCGCCGAACGGGTTGGTCAAGCCAAGACCTGGGAGAAAGGCGGCGTGAAACCAGTCATTAAACAAGTAGACAATGGCAAAAGCGCCTGACATGACAATCAGCGCAACCAAGGTCGTGCGCCTGAGCAAATGGTTCACCGGCATGATGCTTCCCTAGCGTACAACGAGTTTGATGGTGTTGATTAACTCATCTGCAGTGGCGGGTTTAACGATCCAGCCCGAGGCGCCGGCGGCCTTGGCTTCCACTTTGCGCGATTGCTGCGATTCGGTGGTCAGGAACAGAATGGGGACAAATTTGTAGGCGGGTAGCTTGCGCACTTCCTTGATCAATTCGATGCCGTTGATGCCGGGCATGTTGAGGTCGGTGATCAGCAGATCAATCTTGATACCGGCCTGGAACTTCTTGAGGGCTTCTTCACCGCTGCTGGCTTTTTCGGTGGCGTAGCCCGCTTTGGCCAGAATATTGGAAATACTGAGTAGTATGGTGGCCGAATCATCGACCAGAAAGATGGTTTTCATGGATTTTCCTGGAAAGTGCTTTTTTATGACTTAGAGCATACGCTAATGAATCGATTTTTACGGCACTATGTCACTAATGCTTGAGTTAAATCAAGTTCCTCATTCTCGCCTGCAAAGCCATACTGTCACAGGATTGTGACTGTTTGCTCATTGTTGGCACCGACTTTTTCGAACGTCCTGGTCATCATTGATGCTTTTGAAATACCGAATGACGCTATTGGGTGTGCGTACAGTCTTTTTGCTGTTTTGGCTGATGGGCAATTTGTTGTCGTTCCATGCGACATCCGGCGAAGCTTTGAGGCAAAATCCCGCCATGCCTGTTTACGGATTGATGCCTGCCAAAGATTTTTCGACCACCGATGGAAAATGTGGCGATTGCACGACCATTCCGCAGGCCAAGTGGTTTTTTGAAAACGAGACCATTGCCGCCCCTAAAAACGGTATGCCGCTGGCTGGTTTTGAACGCCATTTGCCGGTGGTTGATGACTTGGTGGCTTGGGCCAAAGTCACGCCGACGGGCAGCGTTCGCGCTTACCCGCCGCTGATCTGGCTGGGTGCGCCGGTGGTGGAAAGCGGCGTTCAATTGCTGGATGACGGAAACACTATCCAGACCGCCACGGGGCCGGCGCCATTGCAGCTTGCGCCGCGCTTGCCGTTGAATGGTTCTTGGTTTGATCAACACAGCCTGGCCTTCTTTCACGGTCAACCGCTAAAAATGCGGGGAAATTGGGTCGATTCAACCTTTGTCGCCCGCACCTTGTGGCCGCAGAATTTTCGTTTGCCGGATGCGCCGGTCAGTAAGCCGTTAGCGGCTGATCCCGAAGCGGTGCGCGCCTGGGTGCGCGAATTGCCGCAAGGTGGCGCGCAGAGTCCGTTTGCCGTGGAATCGGTCTGGCGGCGACCGGGATCGACTGCACCCAAGCCCGGCCAGCCGGTCATCGGCTTGATGCTCAACGGGGCGCAGGGCGATGATGACGAAGCGCATGGTGGCCATTTTGCGACAATGACCGGGCAGGTCGGCGAGCAGGGCGCGATGGGCGACTGGCTGGTGTACAACTTCTACACGCTGGATTCGGAAAGTGAGAAGGGCATCATCGCCGCGCCGGTGCCGCTCGATAATTATCTCGGTGATCTCAACAGCGGGCAGGCCTGGTATCGACCGTCCTACATGCTGGTGGCAACCTTGAAGGAGGCGCGTACCGCCGTCCATCTCGATGCCGCGCTGGCGCGTGTCTTCAGCCAGTTTTACCGGCATCAATTCAGTTACCAGCACGCCCGCGCCAATTGTGCGGGAACCAGCGTTTCCACCCTGCGCATACTCGGCTGGCAGGTGCCGGTGCGCGGCCCGGAGAGTTGGTTGAAAGGGGCTATCGGCCTGCCTTTGGTGGCGGTTCAGGAAAAGAGCCTGAAAAAGGGTAAGGCGATTTTTGATTACATGACGGAAGATCAAACCCGTCTCTATCCCGCTGTTGCCTTCGAGGAAATGAGCGCAGATTTGCTCAAGCTGGTGAGCGGCAAAACCGGGCGCCAACTCAGTGAATACGAGCGTCTGCTGGCTGAGGATGTCGAGGAAATTATGCTGGTTCGCGTGCCGCAGTTCCCCTCCAGCCGGGCTTGGGGCGATTTTCCGATTATTTCCAGCGATGAATATCTGGCGCGGGTGCCGAAAGACCCGGCTGAGCAAAAAATCATTCCGGTGCCGGCGCGCCCGTTTCCTGCTCAATTGCGCGATCCGCAGTCGCCGGCTGAGCCGTGGTTGCGCTCCGACTATGCGCTGCTGGCGTGGATTTTGGCTTTGCTGGTGACGGCGGTGCTGATTTTGCGCCGCGTCTTGGCATAATCCGATCATGCTCGCTTACATCGTCCGCCGCCTGCTTTACGCTATCCCGATTCTGATCGGGGTCAACCTGCTGACTTTCGCCCTGTTTTTTGTCGTCAATACGCCCGACGACATGGCGCGCATGCAGCTTGGGGTTAAACGTGTGACGCCGGAAGCGATTGAGAAATGGAAGGCGGAACGCGGTTACGACAAGCCGCTGTTAGTAAATTTCGAGGCAAAAGGGCTGTCGACCGTAACGAATACGATTTTTTTCGAGAAATCGGCCCGCATGTTTGTTGGGGATTTCGGCAGGGCGGAAGATGGTCGTGATGTGGCGCGGGAAATCGGTGCGCGTATGGGGCCGTCACTGGCGATTGCGCTGCCGACCTTCATTCTAGGGCTATTCGTGACGGTGACTTTTGCGCTGATTCTTGCCTTCTTTCGCGCGACGGCTTTTGACTTCTGGGGCGTTGTTTTTTGCGTCGCGGCGATGTCGATTTCCGGTCTGTTTTACATCATTGGCGGGCAGTATCTGATCAGCAAAATCTGGCGGCTGGTGCCGATTTCCGGCTTTGGTGACGGGCTGGACGCCTGGCGCTTTCTGATTTTGCCGGTACTGATTGGGGTGGTTTCCGGCATCGGTTCCTCGGCACGCTGGTATCGCACCATCTTCCTCGAAGAAGTAAATAAGGATTATGTGCGCACCGCGCGCGCCAAGGGCTTGCCGGAAACCGTGGTGTTCTTCCGCCATATTTTGCGCAATGCGTTGATCCCTATTTTGACCGGCGTGGTGGTCGTCATACCACTGCTCTTCATGGGCTCGCTGCTGACCGAATCCTTCTTCGGCATTCCCGGCCTCGGCAGTTACACCATCGACGCGATCAACGCACAGGATTTTGCTGTGGTGCGCTCGATGGTTTTCATCGGCTCGGTGCTTTATATCGTTGGCCTGATTCTGACCGACATTTCCTATACCCTGGTTGATCCACGGATACGTTTCGAATGATGGGTTTTGAAATCGTTGTTCTGTGGTCGGACATCTTGATCTGGTTACTGGTCGCTGCAGGCATCGGGCTGGGTGTCCTGATCGCCAAAAATCCGCCCTTGCTGGTGGCCTGGCGACGAGTTGGGGCGAATCGTGTGGGTATGGCCTCGGCGACGATTTTGCTCGGTTTTATTTTGATTGGCTTGCTGGATTCCGTTCACTACCGCCTGCAACTTGAGAGCAAACCTGGCCAGAAGGCGAGTTACGCGATTGAAGTGTTATCGGTGCTCGACGCGCTGGTCATGCCGCTGCGTACGCGCAATGAAAAAACCTATTCCGCACCGTTTGCCACGCGCTTGTTTGCCAAGGAAACGATTGATGTGCCGGGGCGGGGCACGGTGCGCGACTATCCGCGCCTCAAACATGGCGGTCAGCATTTGGGGGGGCGCGAGGCTGAGGTCGCGCAAGATGCCGGGTTTACCGCGTTCAAGGCCATGGCGCTGGCTTTTATTGGCTGGCTGGGCGTTTATGCTGTGGTTGTTGCGGTCAACGGCAAAAATGGCCGGAAAATTTGGCGCGGTGAAACAGCTTTTGCCTGGGATGCGCTGCTGATTACGCTCGGCATCATCTTGCTGCTCGCCGTTCCGCTGTTCTGGCTCTCCGGCCAATATCACGTTTTTGGCACCGACAAGGTGGGCCAGGATGTGCTCTACCAAATTCTCAAAAGCGTGCGCACCGGGCTGATTATCGGTCTGGTGACGACGCTGGTCATGTTGCCGATGGCGGTGCTGCTCGGCATCGTCGCCGGCTATTTTCGTGGCTGGGTCGATGATGTGATCCAGTACGTTTACACCGTGCTCAATTCGATCCCCGGTGTGCTGCTGATCGCCGCTGCGGTGCTGATGATGCAGGTCGTCATCGACACCCATCCGCAATGGTTTTCAACCGCCGCCGAACGCGCCGACCTGCGTTTGCTGGCCCTCTGTTTCATCCTCGGCATTACCTCTTGGACCGGCCTCTGTCGCCTGCTACGCGGTGAAACGCTGAAGCTGCGCGAGCTGGAATACATTCAGGCGGCGCAAGCCTTCGGTGTCTCGAACGGGCGCATCATCATCCGCCATATCCTGCCCAATCTCATGCACATCGTCATCATCGCGCTGGTCATGGATTTCTCTGGGTTGGTGCTGGCCGAAGCCGTGCTCTCCTATGTTGGCATCGGCGTTGATCCCACGATGACCAGCTTCGGCACCATGATCAACAATGCGCGCATGGAGCTGGGGCGCGAGCCGGTCGTTTGGTGGTCGCTGGCGGCGGCGTTTTCGGCGATGTTCATCCTGGTGCTGGCGGCCAATTTGTTTGCCGATGCGGTGCGCGACGCTTTTGACCCGAGGGCGGCGTGATGCGATTTAATAGGCAAAAATAGACCAAGGTGTTTAGCGATTTTCCCTGTTTTATTTGTAATTGGGCGTCGGAGTTAGGGGCAAACAACAGCGGTCACCTCAGTTCAAATCAACCCCGATGGCATTATTGTGAGGTTTGACGCAGTGTAATGGTTACACTAACATAGGTTGTATGACGAATTACAAGGTAAGCGGTGAGTGGCGCATCAAAATCAACGG
>JAQTZQ010000149.1 GCA_028687645.1 Rhodocyclaceae bacterium | reverse complement strand
AATCGCGCCCGATGAAAGTGCTGCAACAACGCCCGATGACCGTGATTCTTGCCGATGAAGTGGAACTGGCGCTCGAACACGCGGTGGCGCGTTACATCTGGGTAGAAAAGGACAAGGCCGGCGCTTAAAGTGGCCGCCTTGATATCAGTGCCCTCAATAAAAAACACCCTGCCTCAGTTTATGCCATAGTCAAATTATTGACATTCACAATGCATTTCAGCAACGACTGACAACATGACGACAGAAGATAGTCAGGCCAGAGGCTAAAATCGAGGAACCACATGTCACACAAAAATCGGAAATTTGTTCGGCCACTCGCTTGGATTCAAATTGTATTCAGCGTCCTACTCGGTGCAACGGTCGTCTGGGGCTATGTTGGATATCAGGCCTCACTGGGCCAGTTCACCCGGTCCTTGGCAGCCGCCATTGTCTCAACCGCAAACGTGCTTTCCGAAACCGGTGAAGCCATGCAAGCAAAGGAAAACATGCTTGACAACTCACTAGGGATAATTGTTTCCAGTCGTGAGTTGATCGATGCATTGAAGGCGTCGGCACAGAACCAATCAACACTTGTGCCGAAATATACAGAAGGCATTCAAGGCGCATCGGGCATTCTAGGCAGAGCCGGAAGCCTCTTCTTTATGTTTGGCGACAACCTGAAATTCTCGGTGCCAACAGATGTTGTCATGAAAGGCTTTCTCCCTGACTTTGTCTGGACAAAGCCACTTGAAAAAACTGCCCTAGAAATTCAGGCAAATGCTCAGCAGCTTACATCGCTCAGCACCTCGTTGCGCGAAGTCTCATCGTCCCTGGAAAAGGATGGCCAGAACGTTAGCGCAGCGTTCATTAACACAAGCAATCATGCCCTCAAAGTCCTCGATGACGCGGAAAAAGCACTAGCCGTTATGAAGGGAAAAGAATTGCCCAAGACCATCGCTGAATTGAAGGTCGCTTCGGATAACCTTCGTATCGTCAGCACTCAGGTAAACATTGCCGGCAACATTAGTTTAACCCTGCTGATTGCCGGACTATTGCTGGCCGGTTGGTGTTTGCTCAATAGCATCAGCATCCTGCTTCTGACTGCGGAGTAGGTACAAATTTTTTCTATGGCCGCCAATAAACTTCACTTCGTGAGACCAGAATGAATCATATAGACATGCAATCGGTCCGAAAAATCGCAATGGTCATTTTGGTAGCCATCATAGTCGCGGCTTCCTGGTTGGCACCACTTGACGACGCCGGTACGGAAAGGGTCGATGCCAGCTTCAAGCGAGCACTAATAAGTTACGGCTCCGCCCGTGCCTTGAACGCGGTCATTTCTTTTGCCCAAGGAACCGAAATGTCGTTCCAACCGCTTGGTATTGGGCTGAATCTGGCGCCAGGGCAAATTCTTGATCCGCTAAACGACCTTGTGGAACAATTGTCGCAGCTAATGCTGATTGCAACCGTCGCACTTGGAATCGAGAAAATCCTTTTGTCGATTGGCGCATCATGGGCGATTTCACTCGCTGTGACTGCAATAGCAGTGGCGTGGGGTACATTATTTATATTCAAAAAACCACAACCAACATGGCTATCGAAATTACTGTTTCTGTCGCTGATGTTGCGCTTCGTAATTCCTGTCTCATTGGTCGGAACTGGAATTTTGTATCAAAATTTTATGGCTTCTGACTATCACGCCAGTCAATCAATCGTTGAGGCCACCGCGATCAACCTTGATAAGGCACCAGAGGTTACTGAGGGGAATGCAAGCTCCACTGATACTGTGGAAAAGCAACCGAGTTTGTTGAATCGATGGTTTGGCAAGCAAGTATCAGAGCCTCATCCTGATGGAACAAAGCAAGGATCTGTTCATTTCCCTTCCACCTCGTCAGTCGAGCAGAATTCAGCAGCACAGAATGATGGTGGTAAAAGTGGATATTTTGAAAACTTGAACCCTAAGCACAAATTTGAACGGTTCAAGGAATCTGCCGAGAAAGCAGTCGAGCACATAATTCAACTTATGGTGATCTTCCTGCTGGACACGATCATTCTTCCCATTTTTCTAATTTGGGCGCTTGTTCGTATTGGGCGCGCGTCGTTCCTGATATCTATTAAAAGGCAGACAACTGGCTAAATGAAGTGGGTCAGACAAATCGATATATTTCGCAAACACATCGCGATAGCTCACCGTTTCATCGCAGGAGAAAATTATGGATGCAATACCGTTAGTTGGCGCTGCTCTGGCCCTGAGTCCGACCGTCGAGGCAATCGCAGCCCTGTATGGCATGGGCGTTGCGGTTTGAAGTGGCCCTCTGAGTCAAGACAGTAATGCCGTCAGTTTAAGCAGCACATTCGACTTCACTCGCAGCTGGACGGCGCTGCCCCGGTTTTGCCTTTGCTTCGGTTGTTGCTGTTGCCTTTGATCTTTCCTTTGTGATGGAGGAATCCCCTGTGGAGCGTAGCGGAACAGGGGATTCCTCCATCGCGCCGCCAAACTTATCCACTTCAGTGAACGACACCTTCGATGTATTCAGGAAAAAATCCAGCGAGGCCATAGACAGCACGATCGATCTTGCGTCAGATGCTTACACGACGGTTAAGGAAACGGCAGGTAAGGCGGCAGACGGTACCAAAGAGACTTTTGGGAAGATCCGCTCAAAAGTCAGCAAATCACATAAAAATCCAACCTAGCACTCATGACATATGCTCACTAACGCTACGCCTTGAGCTCACAGTGCCACCTAGAAATCCCAAATACAATAATCTGGGTAGGGAACTGTTGAAGCCACACTCCGAACCGATGAAATCTACCCTCGAGCCCTAATATTGAGGTCACATTGTTACATCAATCAGCATACAATGAAGCCTCAATATTGAACCAGAGGTTTCATTATGTATGTTGCCGTTCGCGAACTTAAATCAAGTCTCTCCCGCGTTTTGTCGCTGGCACAAGGCGGCGAGGTAATTGAAGTCACCTCCCACAACAAACCCATTGCCCGCATTCTGGGGATACCACAGCAGGCCGATGAAGGACTGCGCCGCTTGATGGCAAGCGGCACGCTTTCATGGAGCGGCGGCAAACCTCAGTTCTCGCCACCGGTGGAACTGGCTTGTGGTGGCAAGGCAGTTAGCCAGATGCTGCTGGAGGATCGCGGGTGATTTTGTTTTGTGACACATCAGCCCTGATCAAGCTGTACATCAATGAACAGTCCAGCGCAGAGGTTCATGCGTACGCGGCGATGGCCAAGGCGATTGCCGTGTCGCGCATCGCATGGGCCGAAGCCATGGCGGCACTGGCACGGCGTGTTCGTGAAAACGCCTTCGATGCCGAGGCCATTGAAACTGTTAGAACCAGGCTGCGTCATGACTGGTCGGGGTTCGCAATTATCGAAGTCACCCAGGCAGTCGTCGAGCAGGCTGGCGAGTACGCTGACACCTTCGCCTTGCGCGGTTACGATAGTGTTCAGCTTGCCGCCGCCCGCCAACTTCAGGAAGCCACAAGCGAGGAGGTGTGTTTTTCCTGCTTCGATGTTCGCCTGAAAAAGGCCGCCAAAGTGCTCGGCATGCAAACGCTGGGTTAGTCAAACAAGCTGAATCAACATCTATCTAGAAAAGGACAAGGCCGGCGCTTAGAATGGTTGTTCAGGCAAGCCAGCCGAAATTCGCCAGCCAGCCTCCCGAACTCAACTTCTCTGGAGAACACTATGAAGGGCGACAAAAAAATTATCGACATCCTCAACGACCTATTAGCCGGTGAGTTGACCGCCGTCGATCAGTACCTGATCCACGGTGAAATGTATGCTGACATGGGCCTCAGCCAGTTGGCCGAAAAATCCATCCACGAATCCGATCACGAGCGCCAGCACGCGCGCGCCATCATCCAGCGCATTCTGTTTCTTGAAGGCAAACCTGATCTCGCCAAGCGCGAGACGATGAAAGTCGGGAAGACTGTGCCGGAAATGCTCAAGGCTGACCTGGCGGTGGAATACAAGGTCGATGGCGAACTGAAAAAAGCCATGGCCGCCTGCGAGAAAGCCCAGGATTACGTCACGCGTGACATGCTCGGTATTCAGCTTGAAGACACCGAAATGGACCACGCCTACTTCCTCGAAAAGCAGTTGAAGCTGATCGAGTTGGTTGGCCTCGAAAACTATCAGCAAAGCCAAATCTAAGGAGCGATGATGAAAGGCGATAAAAAAATCATCGAAGCCCTGAATAAGGTGCTGAAAAACGAGTTGACCGCAATCAACCAGTATTTCCTGCACGCCCGGATGTTCCGCAACTGGGGGCTGGAGAAGCTCAACGACTACCAGTACAAGCAGTCGATCCGCGTCATGAAGGAAGCCGACGAAGTGATCGAGCGCGTGCTCTTCCTCGAAGGCCTGCCCAACCTGCAAAATCTCGGCAAGCTGATGATCGGCGAGCATGTCGTCGAGTGCTTGGAGGGCGATCTCAAATATGAACGCGAGATCCAGCGGCCACTGCTGATCGACAGCATTGCGCTCTGCGAAACGCTGCAGGACTACGTCAGCCGCGACCTGCTGGAAGACCTGCTGGAACATTGCGAGGAAGCCATCGACTGGCTGGAAACGCAGCACAGCCTGATCGAAAATGTCACGCTGCCCAATTATCTGCAAGCGCACATGGAACCGGGCGGCGATTAACCTCGCCATCGGGATTCGCGTTGGCGCCGTGCCCAGAGCGAATCCCGCCGTAATGACGCCCGCAGCTCAACTTTTATAGAACGATTTGCGAGCCCAGCTCAACCACACGGTTAGACGGTATCTTGAAAAATGCGGTGGCGCTGCCGGCATTGCGGAACATGGCGACGAAAAGCAACTCCCGCCAGTACGCCATTTCCGATCCCAGCTTCGGGATCAAGGTTTCACGACCGAGGAAAAACGAGGTATCCATCGGATTCAGCACCAGACCGCGATGAGCGCAAAGCGAAAGTGCTGCGGGAATATCCGGCTCATCCTTAAAACCATAGCTGACGACAACTTGTGAAAAATTCCCGGCCAGCGGCTGAACCTCTACCCGTTCAGCCTCCGGAATAAACGGCGCGTCGGCGACACTGACACTGAGAATCACCACCTGCTCATGTAAGGCCTTGTAATGCTTGAGGCTGTGCAACAGGGCATGCGGGACTGAATCAGGGTCCGGCGTCATGAAAATGGCGGTGCCGGGCACTCGGCTGATGTCGTTCAGGGTGACATCATCAATAAAGGGCTTGAGCTGCAAGGCATCGGCGGCCAAGCGCTTGTGCAGTAGCTCACGGCCACGCTTCCAGGTCGTCAGCAGGATAAATATCGCCAATCCGAAAGCTAGCGGGAACCAGCCACCATCGGGAATTTTCACCGAGTTGGCGAGGAAAAAGCCGAGGTCGATACAGATGAAAGGCAGCGCCCCGAGGACCGCCCGCCATGGGCTCCAGTTCCACAGACGCACAGCAACCGCAATGGCGAGAATATTGGTGATCAACATCGTCCCGGTCACCGCAATGCCGTAGGCCGCCGCCAGATTCGACGAGCTGCCGAAGCCGATGACCAGGGCGATGATCGAGACCAGCAACAGCCAGTTCAAGGCCGGCAGGTAAATCTGGCCGATTTCCTGATCCGAGGTGTGCTGCACCTCAAGGCGCGGCGTGTAACCGAGTTGAATGGCCTGCTGGGTAATCGAAAAGGCACCGGAAATCACCGCCTGCGAGGCGATTACCGTGGCAAGGGTGGCCAGACTCACCAGCGGATAGAGTCCCCATTCCGGGGCCAGGCGATAGAACGGATTTTCGATGGCGGAGGGGTCGGCCAGCAGCAATGCCCCCTGGCCGAAATAATTGATGAGCAGCGCCGGCAGCACATAGCCCAGCCAGGCATATTGGATCGGCTTGGCGCCAAAATGACCCATGTCAGCGTAGAGCGCCTCAGCACCAGTGATGCACAAAACCACGGCACCCAATGCGAAGAAACCAAGCAGGGAGTTGCCGAGTAAAAAATTGAAGCCATAAATCGGGTTGACCGCAGCAAGTACAGCCGGGTGCTGCACGATACTGATTCCGCCCAACAGCGCCAGAACGGCGAACCAGAGCACCATCACCGGGCCGAACAGCGCACCGACGCTGGCCGTTCCGCGACGCTGAATGACAAACAAACCAACCACAATCGCCAACGTAATCGGCAGGATGTAAGGCTTGAAAGTAGGCGTGATCAGCTCCAGCCCCTCCACCGCCGAGAGCACCGAAATGGCGGGGGTAATCACCCCATCACCATAGAACAGCGCAGCGCCAAACAGGCCCAGGGTAATCAGCAGCTTTTGCTGCCAGGAGTCTGGATTACCTTTGTGCAGCGCCAGCGTCATCAAGGCGATGATGCCGCCCTCGCCCTTGTTGTTGGCGCGCATGATGAAGGAAACGTACTTCAGCGTGACAACGATGATCAGCGACCAGAGAAAGAGCGAGAGGATGCCGAGCACGTTATCGGGCGTGATCGGCACCGGATGGTGCGACCCGCCGAATACTTCCTTGATCGCGTAGAGCGGGCTGGTGCCAATATCGCCATAAACGACGCCGAGCGCGGCCAGCGTCAGCGTCGCCAGACGCTTGTTGTGGTGGACTTGCATGGGGTTTCCTTCAGGGCTGAAAACGATAACCGACGCCGGTTTCCGTCAAAAAATGCTGCGGCTGGGTTGGATCAATTTCCAACTTCTGGCGCAGATGGCCGACGTAAACACGCAGGTAATGGCTGCTCTCGACATAGCTCGGCCCCCAGATTTCGCGCAGCAAATTGCGCTGGGTTTGCACCTTGCCGGGGTGACTGAGCAGCATGGACAGCAGGCGGTATTCAAGCGGCGTCAGGTGAACTTCTTCCCCGGCACAAAAAACCAGCCTTCTGGAGAGGTCGACCGTAACATTTCCAAATTCGATGATCGGGCTGGCCGTTTCGCCACTACGCGCCCGGCGGCGCAACAGGGCGCGCAAACGGGCACGCAGTTCGCCGACACTGAACGGCTTGGTCAGGTAATCGTCGGCCCCGGCATCGAGCGCATCGATCTTGTCGTTCTCCTGCGCCCGCGCGGAGAGAATGAGGATGGGCACATCGGACCAGCCACGCAAATCGCGAATCAGATCAATGCCGTTGCCGTCCGGCAGGCCGAGATCGAGTATCAGCAAATCCGGCTTGCCGAGCCCGGCCTCGATCAGGCCCTGGGCCATGGTTTCCGCTTCGACGACCTGGCAGCCTTCTTCCTCGACGGCAAGCCGGACGAAACGACGGATCTGCTTTTCATCTTCAATCAGCAGAACCTTGGGGGCTGGCGCGCTCATGCTGCTTCCTCCTCAAGGATCGGCGGCTCACCGCGCGGCAGGGCAAAGCAGACGCAGGCACCGCCCTCGGGACAATTTTCCGCGCTGATCTGGCCGCCATGTGCTTCAACAATAGCGCGACAAATCGCCAGCCCAAGGCCGGTTCCCGGCTTGCTCGAACCCACCTCGCCACGCACGAACATATTGAACAAGGCTTCCTGGTTTTTAGTTGGAAAACCGGCGCCGTGATCGCAGACACGGACTTGCACAAAATCACCCAGCGCCTGTGCGCCAATCTCCACGTTGGCCCCATCCGGTGAATACTTGGCGGCATTCTCCAGCAGGTTGCAGAAAACCCGTTCCAGCAAAACCGCATCGAAGGCCAGTAGCGGCAAATCCGCCGGCAAGGCAACGCGCACCGGGTGCGCACTGAGCGCGCCACCAAGCAATTTGATGCTCGAACCGATGACCTCTTCCAGCGGCTGCCATTCACGGCGCAGGGTGACATTGCCGGCATTGAGCCGCGCCATGTCGAGCAGGTTACCGACCAGCCCGGCCAGACGCGAAGCCTGCTCGTGCATGGCCTGCGCGGTTTCCAGAGCGGGCGCGGAAAGCGCCGGCTTGATCAGCGACAGCGAATCGGCCAGCCCGACCAGCGCCGTCAGCGGCGTCCGTAAATCATGCGAGAGCGCAGAAAGAATCGAGCTGCGCAGACGCTCGGAGACCATATCAAGCTGTGTCGTATGAGCGACATCGACATAGTGCAAGCGCTCAATGGCAATCGCGGCCAGGGAAGCCAGCGCTTCGAGCAGCGCCTGATTTTCCGGCTGCAACTCGGGCGCATCGGCTGCAAAAGCCACGGCCAGCACCCCGCGAATACGCATTGAGGCTTTTAGCGGCAGATAGAGCGAGGCATACCCATCGGCGCCGAGTTCGTCGTGGCGCACCGTACTCCCGCTCTCCTGCGCCACTTTGGCCAGGTGCGCCTCAACCCGAAAAGCGCTATTCAAAGCAACATCTCCAGAAGCCATTGGATGCCCATCGGTATCGAGTATTCGCACTTCAGCGTTCAACTGCCGGGCGACGAATTGTTGGGCAATGGCGACCACCTGCTCCTCTGCGAGACTACCAGCCAGCTGCCGCGCCACTTCATAGAGCGCCTGCGTACGTTGCTCGCGAATCTGCGCCTCTTTGGCCTTCTGCTTGAGACCGGCGGCCAGTTGCCCGGTAATCAGGGCGGTAATCAGCATCACGGCGAAGGTAACCAGATACTGGAGATTGCTGACCGCCAGCGAAAAACGCGGCGGCACAAAAAAAATATCGAAGAGCAAAACACTCAGCACCGCAGCCAATACCGCCGCAACCCGCCCCAGCGTCACCGACAACAACAGAACCGTCAGCAGGAATAGCATGACGATATTGGCCAGATCAAGGGTGCCAAGCAGCGGCGTTGCCAGCAGGGTCGTCGCCGAGCAGGCCAGGATAGTCAGTAAAACGCTTTGCCAGGTGGTAAATCGCTCTGCCGATTGATGGGCCAGAGAGTCTTCGCTTTTCATGATTCGCGTCCAGAAAGCCAGTACTTACAGCCTAATCTTCGGCGTGTAAAAAGACTGATTATTCTGGCAAGCCTGGCGTAAAAAAGTCGTAAAGAGTGATGGCTGGCGAGTCACTTGCAGAAAATATAGACAAGTTATTGACAGGCATTCTCATTTAACTACAATAAGAATTGTTCGCATTATCAAAAACCACGGAGCCCGTTCATGTACGTTTGTGTATGCAATGCCGTTACCGACAGCCAGATTCGCGAAGCCGCGCAAAGCGGTGCGCGCACCTTGCGCGATCTGCGTCAGCAACTCGGTGTCACGCGAGATTGTGGGCGCTGCGCCAGTTGCGCGCACGAATGCCTGCGCGCCGCGAACGGTGACACCAAGCCGTGCAAGGCGGCAAGAAAAGCAAAAATCTAACCTGAACGTTGCACAAATTTTGACCTGAGCCACCGCAGCGCTCCGTGGCCCATTTTTTCGATTTTGAGGCGATAGCCCCCCAACCCCACTGACGGGACGAAGCGAGGGAAGCGATTGAAGGGC
>JAQTZQ010000148.1 GCA_028687645.1 Rhodocyclaceae bacterium | reverse complement strand
TCTGGGTGGTGGGCGATAAAAGCCAGTAAATCGCCGAGGCCGGCGACGGCAATGACAGGAATCCCGTAGTCACGCTGAACTTCTTGCACCGCAGAGAGTTCTCCCAGGCCGCGCTCCTGGCGATCCAGGGCAATCAGCACGCCGGCAGGCGTGGCGCCCGCCGCGCGGATCAATTCGACCGACTCACGCACCGAGGTGCCGGCAGAGATGACGTCATCGACAATGAGCACTTGCCCTTTTAACGGGGCGCCGACGATACTGCCGCCTTCGCCGTGATCTTTGGCTTCCTTGCGGTTGTAGGCAAACGGGAAGTTGCTGCCGCGTTGAGCCAGAGCCACTGTAATCGCAGCGACCAGCGGGATGCCTTTGTAGGCCGGCCCGAAAAGCATGTCGAATTTGAGGCCGCCGGTCTCTACCGCTTTGGCGTAAAATTCAGCCAGACGGCCCAGTGAATTACCGTCGTTGAATAAGCCGGCATTGAAAAAGTAAGGCGACAAGCGCCCCGCTTTGGTGGTGAATTCGCCAAAGCGCAACACCTTGCAGCCCAGCGCAAATTCAATAAATTCCTGACGAAAGTCCATGTTCCCTCAATAACGAGACCGCTACACGGCGATTAAGCTTCCACAATGTTACGCATCATCTCTCTGAACCTCAATGGCATCCGCTCTGCGTGGAACAAAAATGTGCTGCCCTGGGCGATTTCTCAGCAAGCCGACGTCTTTGCCTTGCAGGAACTCAAGGCGCAAATGCCCGACCTGAGTGCCGAAATGTTGGCGCCGGATGGCATGTACGCCGCTTACCATGCGGCTGAGAAAAAGGGCTACAGCGGCGTGGGTCTGTGGAGTCGGCAAAAGCCTGAGTGGGTCGTCGAAGGATTCGATGGCGCCGAGTTTGATGCTGAAGGCAGATATATTCGCGCTGATTTTGGCAATGTGTCTGTGATTTCGCTCTATTTGCCATCAGGTTCGTCTTCGCCGGAACGTCAGGAGGCCAAATTTCGTTTCCTTGATATCTTCTTTCCGAAGATGCAGGCCTTGCGTGCTGAGGGGCGTGAGATCGTGTTGTGCGGTGACTGGAATATCGCTCATCAGCCGGCTGATTTGAAAAACTGGAAGTCGAATCAGAAAAACTCAGGCTTTTTGCCCGAAGAGCGTGCCTGGCTGACCCGGGTCTTTGATGAACTGGGTTGGGTCGATGTTTATCGCCAGCTTTATCCCGAGGCTACCGAGACTTGCTACACTTGGTGGAGCAATCGCGGCGAGGCCTGGGCCAAGAACGTCGGATGGCGTATTGATTACCAGATCGCCACGCCGGGCATTGCTGCGACGGCACGCGCGGCATCGGTTTATAAGGATGAGCGTTTTTCGGATCATGCGCCCTTGATTATTGATTACGATTGGCCACTTGTCTGATTCACATTGATTTCGTGTCGCGGACGGGCTAACCTTTGCCTTTCGCTTAACTGTTCTCGAAGAGGTTTAATATGTCTGAAGAAATCGCCGCTGCCAACAAGCAAAAACTGGTTTCCGACCTGAAGGTCGTCATTTCCGATACTGAAGAGCTGCTGCGTGCAACCGCCGGTACGGCCGGCGACAAGGTGGGTGAGCTGCGTGAGAATATCGGTCTGCGTTTGCGTGATGCCAAAGAGCGCCTGATTGATCTGGAAGTTGCCGTGGTCGACAAAACCAAGGCTGCCGCTCGCGCTACCGATGATTTCGTCCATGAAGAGCCATGGAAAGCGGTTGGCGTTGCTGCCGCTTTGGGCCTTGCCCTGGGCGTGCTGATCGGCCGTCGCTAATAGATGTCGGTTGAGACTGGCGGCGAGGGCGGTCGCGAAGGCCTCTTCACCGCCCTCAAAAATCTGCTTGCGACCACCATCGCGATTGGAAAGACGCGCGCTGAACTTCTCGTCACCGAGCTTGAGGAAGAAAAGTATCGCTTGATGTCGCTGTGGGTTAAGGCGATTGCTGCGGTGTTTTTCCTGATGATCGGCGTGATCATGTTCCTGATGTGCATTGCTTTTGTTTTCTGGGAGCAGCGGGTGCTGCTGTTCGGGATTTTTGCCAGCGTCTTTCTGGGTGGCGGCATGTGGCTGGTTTTTGCATTACGCAAGCAGGCAGCGCAGCCCAGCAAACTCTTTCGCGCCAGCCTGGCTGAACTGGAAGAGGACATGACGCAATTGCGGCGCCGTAGTTCGCGACAAACATGAATCCGCGTTTGCTTGAACTGGCCGGGCGGCATGGTGCCTTGCGGGCGCGTATTGATGCTCAGCGTTTGCAGTTGGCTTGTCACACCCAGCCAATTGAGCGAGCTTTGGCCAATGGTGACAAGCTGATTTCGGGCGTGGACTGGCTGAAGCAGCATCCAGCAGCGGTTGGCGCTGGCGTTGCGGCCTTGGTGGTCGCTAGGCCAAAACGCGCCTGGCGCTGGGCACGGCGGGGCTTGGTCGTCTGGCGTGGCTGGAGCGGTATCAAAAAATTGCTCGATAAAGCCGGTCGACCGTAATGAATGTACGCTTGAGCGCCGAGCGGCTACCGGGCTGGTGGCAACAACTGGTTTTTTCTCAGCGCCGGGAAGTTTGCCGCATTCTGCGCGAATTGGCTTTGGCGCGTGGCCTCATGCCGCTGCTGATGCAGGTGCGGAATGGCGGGCAATGGACGGCGAAGGAAAAAGAAGAAATTCTTGGCCACTTGCGCAACATGGCGCATCTCTCGCCTTATCTCGTTGCCCTGATGTTGCCCGGCTCTATCGTTTTGCTGCCCGCTTACGCCTGGTGGCTGGATCGCCGGCGGCTCAAGCGAGGCGAGTAGCGTCCTCGGCGCGCAAGTTCCAGGGCGCAACCTTGAGCAACAGCAGCATGCCCGGAATCGCCAGCACGGCGCAAAGCCAGAAAAAATTGGTCCATCCCAGGCTTTCCACCAGCCAGCCCGCAGATGCATTGATGAAGGTACGTGGTACGGCGGCTAGACTGGTGAACAAAGCCATTTGTGTGGCGGTGTAAGCCGGGTGCGTGGCGCGGGCGATAAAGGAGACAAAAGCTGCCGTCCCCAGCCCGACACCGAGGGCTTCAAGGCTGATGACGAAGGCCAGGGAAATGCGTTCAGCGGCGCCGATGCTGTCGAAATGCCCCTGCATCGCCAGCCAGGCAAAGCCAAAAATTGACACCAGTTGAACTACGCCAAACAGCCAGAGCGCCCGGTTGATGCCGAGTTTGACCATCCACAGGCCACCGAGCAGGGCACCGATCACCGCCGGCCACAGACCGGCATGTTTGGCGATCAAGCCGATGTCGGTTTTGGTGAAACCCATGTCGAGATAAAACGGCGTCGCCAATGCGGTGCACAGGCTGTCGCCGAGTTTGTAGAGAAAGATGAAGGCGAGCACCATCAAGGCACCGCGCCAGCCCTGGCGACCCATGAATTCCTTGAAGGGTTCGGTAACGGCCTGGCGCAGGGTTTTGGGTGCACCTTTGATCTGCGGTTCCTTGACCAGCCAGGCCATCAGCATGCCGGGTAGCATGAAGGCGCCGGTAATCCAGAACACTTCGTTCCACGGCAGGCGGTCGGCGAGGATCAGCGAGAGTGAGCCGGGGACGAGGCCGGCAATGCGGTAGGCGTTAACGTGCACCGCGTTGCCGATGCCCAATTCCTCATCGTTCAAAATCTCACGGCGGAAGGCGTCGACCGCAATATCCTGCGTCGCCGAAAGTAGGGAAAGCAGGGTGGCCAGCCACAAGATGGGCCAGATATTGTCTTTGGGGCTCAAACCGCCCAGCGAGCCGATGACCAGCAGCAGGCCGATCTGGGTCAGCAGCATCCAGCCACGGCGGCGGCCAAAGCCCGGGATGCTGAAGCGATCGAGCAGCGGTGACCAGAGAAATTTCCAGGTGTAGGGAAACTGGATCAGCGCGAAGAAGCCGATGGTTTTGAGGTCGACACCTTCGCTACGCAGCCAGGCCGGCAGCAGATTGAGCAAGAGGTAGAGCGGTAGTCCCGAGGAAAAGCCGGTGAAGATGCAGATCAGCATCTTCCGCGTCATCAACGCGGCGAGCCAGGCTGGCATCAGCGGCTTTGCGACAGGCGATAAACCGCCAGGCTGCCGAGAAAATTCAGCTCTTTTTTGTCGTTGACCGTAACGATGTTGCCGTCTTCGTCCAGCACATGGCGCTCGCGGATGATGAGGCCCATTTTGTCGCACAGGTCTTCAAAATCGAGCAGGGTAAAAAATCGCACGTTGGGCGAGTCGTACCACTGGAAGGGCAGGTCTTCGGAGACCGGCATGCGGCCATCGAGCACGGCGCGCAGGTTCTTGTGATAAGCGAAATTGGGGAAGGAAACGACAGCTTCACGGCCAATGCGCAGCATTTCGCGCAGGATGCCTTCGGTGTGGCGCACGGTTTGCAGCGTGCGCGAGAGGACGACGTGATCGAAGGCCTGATCGGCGAACTCACTGAGC
This sequence comes from Rhodocyclaceae bacterium, assembly GCA_028687645.1. Taxonomy (GTDB): domain Bacteria; phylum Pseudomonadota; class Gammaproteobacteria; order Burkholderiales; family Rhodocyclaceae; genus Azonexus. The sequence continues at coordinate 5,037 of JAQTZQ010000148.1, read as the reverse complement.
CCGCGTTCCAGGTTGCCTTGAATCACGTTAATGCGATTCTTGATCGCGGCGAGGATGTTGGCGTCGTCGATCTCAACGCCGACGCCATAGGCGCCTCGGTTGTCGATCAAGTGGCGCAGCAGGGTGCCATCGCCACAGCCAAGGTCGAGGACGCGGTCGCCGGGGGCGATCCAGGCAGCAATCAAGTCAAAATCGGGGCGGCCCAAAGTGTGCGTCATAGCTTGATGTTCCGCAGATAGGCGTCGACGACGCCGTGGTAATGGGCATCTTCCATGAGGAATGAATCGTGGCCGAAGTTGAGGTCAATTTCGGCGTAGGAAACATTGCGCCCATTGGCCAGCAGGGCGGCGACCATTTCTTTCGAGCGCGCCGGGGTGAAGCGCCAGTCGGTGGTGAATGAGGCGATCAGGAAATTAGCTTTGCTGCGTGCCATGGTGGCGACCAGGTCGCCATTGTCTTCGCGTGACGGGTCGAAATAATCGAGCGCCTTGGTCATCAGCAAATAGGTGTTGGCGTCGAAATAGCCGGCAAATTTGTCGCCCTGATAGCGCAGGTAGGATTCCACCTCGAACTCGACGCCGAAGCCGAAGGAAAACTTGTCGTTGCGCAATTCGCGGCCAAATTTTTCGCCCATCTGGTCATCCGACAGATAGGTGATGTGACCGAGCATGCGTGCCAGTCGCAGGCCGCGCGCCGGGCGCGTGTTGTGCTCGTAATAATGACCGCCATGGAAATCCGGGTCAGTCAAAATGGCTTGGCGGGCAACGTCGTTGAAGGCGATGTTCTGGGCGGAAAGTTTGGGTGCAGCGGCGATGACGATGGCGTTGCGCACGCGCTCCGGGTAAGTCACGCTCCAGCGCAGCGCCTGCATGCCACCGAGGCTGCCGCCCATGACTGCTGCCCAGGTGTCGATGCCGAGCAGGTCAGCGAGGCGGGCTTGGGCGTGCACCCAGTCGACCACCGCGACCATCGGGAAATCGGCGCCCCAGAGTTTGCCGGTCGTTGGGTTAGGCGAAGACGGCCCGGTGGAGCCGTGGCAGCCGCCGAGATTGTTGAGGCCGACGATGAAAAATTTGTCGGTATCCAGCGGTCGACCGGGGCCGATGATGTTGTCCCACCAGCCGATATTGTCCGGGTCGTCAGCGTAATGGCCGGCGACATGGTGGTGGCCCGAGAGCGCGTGGCAGACGAGAATGGCGTTGGACTTGGCGGCATTGAGCGTGCCGTAGGTTTCATAAACCAGATCGTAGGCCGGCAATACGCCGCCGCTGCGCAAGTTCAAGGGCTGGTTGAAGTGGGCGTGTTGTGCTGCAACGACGCCGACGGATTGTCCTGGCATGCTGTTCCTGAAAACAAAAAACCCAGTTGGCCAAAAAAACGCGAACTGGGCGGTTCCCGTTTTAGCTGTATTTATGGCGCCCGCAATCAGAGTTCAAATCGGCGCAGCCGGCTTGACGCCGACGTGTGAGGACGATACCGAGCAGCGCTTAAAAAGTCAATTGGGAGAGTCGCGTTAGCCGTACTGCCGATGCCAAGTTTTGATAATATCGCTGGCAGTTTTCAAACAAGAGCCAAGGCAAGCAATATGCAGGATCAGCGGCGACATCAACGAATTCGCTTTAGCGTGCCGCCAACGGTCAAAATTGGTTTTGGCGGCGTCGCCGGCGAAGGATTGATCGAGAATCTTTCGCTCTCTGGGATGATGTTGCGCAGCCCGATGCGACTGGAAATTGGCCGTTTGGCCGGCTGTGAATTCAGTATTTTTGGCTCACCACTGATCGATGTGCCGGTGACCGTCGTCAGTCAGGTCGGCGATATGTACGGTGGGCGTTTTCAGACCGGGCCAATCAACCAGATTGTGATCGAAGATGCGATTAATGCGGCGCTGGAAAAAGGTGACGCCTCGATTCTCAGTGTGCACGAGCTTGATGGGCGCAAGGTGATGCGAATTTCTGGCGGACTTAATGGCGGACTGCGCAATGATTTCATGCATGCACTGACACGAGTGGGCGTCAGTGAAATGGATGTTGCTGGGGTAACGGCGCTGGATCAGGCGGGACTGGCGCTTTGTCTGGTGGCTACCAGTCGACACGGGGTTGAAATCAGGGCGCAATCGGATTGCTTTGCTGCCGCCTGGAAAACTGCCTTGGCACGACCGGGGGCGCTCACGGGGTAGGTTTGTTGATGAAAAAAATTCAAGGCAGATCTGTTAAGTCGCGTCTGGCCGGGATGTTTGCCACACTGGGCGCGCTGGCCATTGAGGGGGTAGAGGCGGCGGATGAGGAGATTTTCTTCAGCGAAATGCCTTTGGTAGCCTCGGTGAGTCGCTTGCCCCAGCGTCTCGCTGATGCGCCGACTGCGGTGACGGTGATTGATCGTGACATTATCAAGGCCTCTGGCATCCGTGATCTCAATGATATTTTTCGTCTGGTGCCGGGCTTTCAGACCTTTCCCAATAATACGGAATCGGCGCGGGTCAGCTATCACGGCCTCAATGATGAGGAATACTCGCCAAGAATTCAGGTGTTGATTGATGGGCAGTCGCAGTATTCGCCACTCCATCGCTCGGGGGTCAATTGGCTGACCATCCCGGTGGCAATCGAAGATATCGAGCGTATCGAGGTGGTGCGCGGCAGTAACAACGTGGCTTATGGCAATAATTCATTTGCCGGGGTGATCAACATTATTACCGTTGATCCCTCGCTGGTGCGTGGGGTTTCGGTTTCCACCAGCGCGGGCAATCAGGATGTCCGGGATGTTTTGCTGCGCGGCGGCGGGAAAATCGCTGACGTCGGAAATTTTCGCATCACCTACCAGCAAAAATCGGATGATGGCATTACTGATCGCTCGAATTGGCGAGACTATAGCTCAACACGTTTGCTCGACGCGCGGGTCGACTTTAACTTGAGTGACCGTGACGTCCTTGAATTGCGCGGCGGTCACTCGGAGGGGCGGTTCAACCTTGGACGTCTGATCGAGCGCAACGGGATTGCCGTGGGTGGCGACGCGCCGGAAAACCCGATGCGTGACTATGACCAATCGACCTCCTACCTGCAGTTAAACTGGACGCGCGTGTTGGGGGCTGACAGCGAATTCAGCTTGCAATATGGATTCCGCAACGATTGGGCGTCGGAGAAGCACACGAAGATATTCCAGAGCTCGTTTTTTGACGAATCCGGTAACGTGATGCCGGCATTGGTCGAGGGCAATAATCTGGGTGGGCGCAGCCAGTCCCACTCGCTGGAGTTTGAGCACCGTTTTCGGGCACTGGAGGATCTGCGTTTTTCGTGGGGTGGTGGTTGGTTGCTTGAGCGTCTGGAGGCGCCGACTTTCTTTTACGGCAATTCGGTCGTCAAGCGCGATGTAGAGCGTCTATTCGGGAGTCTGGAATGGCGGCCAACGCCGTGGTTTACGGGGAATGCCGGGGTGTCGTTAGATCGGGATTCGCTGGGGGGCACGCATGCCTCGCCTCGGGCCAGTGCAAACTTTCACCTGACCCCGGAAAATACGGTTCGCGTCGGTTATTCGCACGCCTATCGCACCGGAAGTATTCATGACTATCAGGGTAATTTGCGCAATGTTCCTTACGCAACGCTCTCCGGTACAGCAATTGAACCTGGCTCGATTTACCGCCAGCGATTCCTTGGTGACCCCAATTTAAAAGCTGAAGAGCTCAAAACCTGGGAAATCGGTTTCCTCGGTGACTGGAAGGCGCAGCGAGCCAGCCTTGATGTGCGAATTTTTGATGAGCGGGTGCCAAATCGCTGGATGCAACTGGACTATCGCTATCTGGATTGTCAGCGCTACCCGGTTTGTGATGACCGCCAACTGGGCGCGGGCACGAATGTTACGGAGGTCGATTTCACTTCTACCATTCCGGTGCAGGACGTGAAAACCAATGGTCTCGAATACCAACTACGCTGGCAGCCGCTCGAAGGTACGCGATTAATGCTGAGTCAGGCGTTCATCAAAACACGCGCTGATGTCATCATTCCTGTTGATGAACATGGAAATATCATTGGCAGCAGTGACAGCACTGAGCTTGATATCTGGTGGAATTTGGAGGGTGGTGTGCGCATTCCCAACTTGAATTCAGTCAGGACGCGTAATCGGGAGTTGACCGAGGAGCTGACCAAAAAATCAGCGCCGCGCCATTCGACTTCTTTCCTGATCATGCAGAAATTGCCCTACGGATTTGAACTCTCGCTGGTCGGTTATTGGGTTGGGCATCACAAGTATTCGCGAAACTCGACTGTGCTTGGCTACCATCGTTACGATGGACGTCTTGGCTATCAGTTCCGGACGCAGGGGTTGAGCGGTGAAATTGCCTACACGGCGCAAAATTTCAACAGCACCCATGGTGAATACAAGGCCGGCGAGAATGATCCGTTTGCACGTATGTTCGAGCGTCGTCATTGGCTGACATTGCGCCTTGATATGTAGCGTTTTGCTCTCAGCGAGGGTTAGTTGGCTACAGGCGGCGCATCACGGCGCCTTCGAACCAGGCGTTGAATGGCTCGCTAGGCGCGATGACCGAGCCTTGAGCATAATCGATACCGATAGTGGCGAGTTCTTTGAGCGTTGTCGAGCTTTCTACCCCGTCGGCAATGGTGATAATGCCAAGATCCTGAGTTATTTCCTGAATTGCCCGCAATAGCGCGGTCGACGCCCGATTTCCACTTAAATCTCTTGTCAGGCTGCGGCTGAGTTTGACGAAACCGGGTGCCAGCGCGCGCAGGTGGCTAAAGCTGGAGAGACCGCCACCAAAATCATCGAGTGCGATGGTGCAGCCGATCTGGCGAGCAGCGGTGCAAAACTCTATGGCCAAGGTGGCATCCCGGGTAGTTTCCTCCTCACTGAGCAGCAGTATCAGGTTTTTCCGGTTGGCCAGCGGGCGTAGACTTTCCTTCAACCTATTTTCCTCAGTTGACCGCGCCAAAAATGCGGCAAACTGAAGCCTGACAAGGAGTTGGCGGAAAAAAGGAGGATCACCCAATGGGTGAAGCGGAATTTGAGCGAAAAAAGCTGGTGACTGCG
>JAQTZQ010000147.1 GCA_028687645.1 Rhodocyclaceae bacterium | reverse complement strand
ACTCCTTCTCGTTTGGCCCTTCGCTCCAGACTGGCAGCTACTACGGCCGCTGCTGACTTCTCGCTCCGTGTTGCCACGTCGCCCTTTCAGGCACAAGGCGAGATCTCCCCAGGTAAGAACGCACTCCATCTGTGCCGCCTCGCTACGCTCGTGACGGCATCCGCTTCGCGGACCCGCCCTACGGGCGTCCTTCGCCTGCGGCTTGTCACTGCACAACCGCCGGATCTACGCCGCTTCGCCTTGATCACAAGAGCTTCGCGGTCATTGGCCCGCTCGCCCTGCTCAGCAGCGCCTTCTATCCGGTTCTTGTTCATCAGCTCGCAGTTTATGCTCCACGCTTCCTTCCCACACTCGGTCACCCTCATGCAGTTGCGCTTCACTTCGTTCGTCGTGATCAACTTACGGCGGGACTTACACCCGCAGGAGTGCGCCCATGCTGGGCGCACCAAAAAAAATGCCCCTGCCGGTTTCCCGGAAGAGGCATTGTTACGGTCGACGCCGAAAAAGCGTCGATTTTTTGCTTACATCTCGACGGTAGCAGCTTGCTCAACAAACGCCGGGATCTGCTCAACATTCATACAGCCGTAGATTTCACCCGCGACCCGACGCCCCCCAGCAAGAATTTCAGTAATCCACCCTGAAGCACGGCTGTGATCAGACACGATACCAGTTTAGAATCCTATGACATTCAAAATTAAAGATGTTCATGACGCTTACCGCTTCGGAAATTTTCACCTCTGTTCGCGATGAATTACTTGGTGAAGCGCAAAGCTCACCGGGTTTACTAGCCGATCTCGCAAACCTTGAGCGCTACATCGCAGAAACCTACTCTGCCCGTTCATTTATCGAACTCTTGCAAAACGCAGATGACGCCCAAGCAAAACGGTTCTTGGTCACTCGTCATGGAGAGTGGCTAGTTTGCGCTAATGACGGGAAAGCATTTTCACGGCAAGACTTTTACAGTCTGTGCCGAAGCGCATCTTCAGCCAAACAACGCGGACAAACTATCGGCTATCGAGGCATCGGATTCAAATCGGTCGTTGGCGTAGCCAGCAGTGTGCACCTGCTCAGCGGTGGATTGCGCACCACTTTTTCACGGAGCCTCACGCAACATTGCTTGGGCAGTCAAGCGCCCGCTCCGCTAGTCAGAATCCCCCATCCTTTAGATCTCGACGATAACGATCCCGTACAAGAAATTGTTCGGCAACTTGAACAATCCGGATATACCAGCATTTTCGTTCTAGGTGGTCTGGACGCTAACCGCGTACAAGATGAATTTGATCAGTTTGACAGCGACTACCTTTTATTTCTTCGCCACATCACTGAAGCCGTGTTGGATGGTGCGATTCAGCGTAGCTACCAGTGCAATCGCAAAAATATTGATACAAACACGCGCGAAGTCACTATCAGCGGCCCCGACCGTCGATCATCGTGGCGGATTCAACGTGTTGGTCAGTGCGACATTGCATTTTCCCTTGCTGACAACAAGCTTGTACCACTCATAGCAGCAGCGGCAATCGCACATGCCTTCTTGCCAACGCTAGAAAATACCGGTTTCGGTGTGCGCATCAACGCAGATTTCAGTACCGACCCATCGCGAACCCGCATCATTTTTGACGATGCCACCCTTGCCTGTATCGAAGACGCCGCCCAAGCCATCGCCGACAAAATTTCCGAAGCCACGGTCGCTCCTAGTACCGATTCAAATCTGTTGGCCTGCCTAACACCCACCGCCGACCTCGCCACCCTAGCTCTGCAAAAACGCTCGTTTCGCACCGAACTGATCTCTCGGGTCAAACAGAAACTCAATCACCTGAAAGACAAAATATCCCTCGCTCCAAGTTGGCTGAATTCGGCAGATACACAAAATCTGGCTGCTTCGCTCAACCAAGCAATCTTGGCACCATCACCTAGCCAGCAAGACTTACAAACCAATTTCATGCGTTACCTCGGCGTAAAGGCATTAACCGCCGAATCGGTGATCAAAGCAGCCGAGACAATGCCGATCAGCCCCAAAGGTTGCGCTGAAGTGGTGTCTCATTGCGTGCGCAACATCGGTAGCGGAGTCAGCCTGCGCCAATTAATCGAAAAGCCTGTATGGATCGGTGCTGACTCCACATCACCTGTCAGGCTCTCGACATTGGCGGAGAAGCAAACCAGACTCGGTAAAGAGTTAATGGAGACGGTCAATGCTGCCGGCGTCACAAATGCCGAACTGAGCCGAATGCTTAAATCGGCTGGGCTAAAAAACGAATCCATCACCATCGTTCTACCGGATACGGGAATCGAGACTCCAGGAATTGCCCACACCACGGCTTCTGAACAAAGCACCATTCTCATCACCAAAGATAACGTACTGCCGCAACAACCGTTCGACCCACTACTGCCCAATTCGGCATCACAAAGCGCAATTTCAACGGCAGCATCGATCATTACCAGCCGCAGCTTGCCAGCCTGGCGCGGTACCGAACAATACGTTGCGATGATGCTCGGTGAGCACGGCTACCAAGTGGAAGATCGCAGCCGGCAAAATCTGGGCTACGATTTATATGCTGAAAAGGATGAAAAGAAACATTACATTGAGGTCAAACTGCTGGATTATGCCGGCCAACCCTTCATCATCACGACAAACGAAGAAACGGTGGCTCGCGAATGTGGTGATGCTTATATCATTGCCCTGACGCTTCGCGGTTCAAACGATGGTGTACATATTCAATTCATCCATGATCCAGCGCGGGCATTGAAATTCATTCGACAATGTCGGCAGTGGGTTTGGGAATGCAGTGAATACGAATTTAAGCCTATAAATATTTGAGGGATAAATGGATTATTTAGCCTTACTGAAAGATTTGCACCCAGAAAACTACTTAGATATTTCGGTTCAACTGGGCATTGCAATTAGTAATGATGACGACGAAGAGTTGGAAAAAATCATTCAAAAATATTTTTCATCCCCAGGAGGAAAAATTATTTTTGATGGAGAAATAGCCTTTCTCACAGACGTTGAAGGCAATGGGCACTTTACAACACCTGCAAATCTCGCACTATGCACAAATAGCTCTTTTGTGCTCAAGCCTATACTGGAATTTACAAAGAACCCTAATGCTCGTGCAATACCATCGCTTGGATTTAATTCCATGACATTACTGATGGTGGCGGCGGATAGAGGACTCTTGTTTGAAGTATTGGATTTACTTAATGCTGGTGCCGACCCAAATGCAATCGCGACGTTTAAGGCGGGGGAGTTCACTGCTTTAGGTATGGCATCAACTGGATCAGAAGATTGCTCAGATGAGACTGAGCAATTGGACAGTCGATCCTTAATAATAAAATTTTTGATTGATAGCGGCGCAAAAGCAACCGTCTCCGACTTGTATAAAGCACTAGTGCTTTGCAAACCTTTGTCCCCCGTTCACTCCGCACTACTAGCCAGCAACCCGGAAATCGTTAATCAACCTATTTCTGAAAATGGCCTCACTATCTTGCACGGCGCCGCGTTTGAAGGGGATATTGATACCGTAAAGTGGTTAATATCAAATGGGGCTAACATCCATGCAACCACTACTGATGGACAAACACCTTTTGATCTTGCATTAATCGAAGGTAAGAGTGACGTCGTTGCATACCTGAAAACTCATGGCGGGGAACGGACAAATTTGGCCGTCTCTGCAAACCCAGCCACTGGAAAAATTGATGTCACAGAGAGCATCCAACGATTTGAAGTATTAGAAGAAAAATTCGGTATCAACCTGAGCGCTTTGTATGCTGTGATTGAACATCGTACTTGGCTCAATCCACCGGAATTTCAGATTTGGATCAATTTCGACCTGACAGCTAATTCCGAAGGGCCGCTTAAGGATTCGTTTTACCTCAAAGCGACCGCTTACAATGACGCTGGACAGTCAATTGGAGTAGCCAGCACATTCATTTACAGCGAGGATTTTCTGGGCTTTGACTCGCGGGAGATTCTGTTGAGCACCCAGCAAAGGCCGGCAAAAATTCGCTTGTTTCCGACAAAATAATCCATGATCTTCGATCTGCACTGCCATGAACTGGAGGTCGTAAAAGCCTTCTTCTCACGCGGCATTGCTTGGGCGAAAGCCGAATCAGCGGAAGAGTCATCTCGCCTTGCGATGATTAAACAGCCAGATAGTGAAACCGTTGAGGGCGTGATTTTTGACCCGCATGGCGCCCATGAGTTTGAACAGATCATGCTTAGGTCTGTTCTCAACGAACTGAATTGCCTTTGCGAGTTCGCAATCCAAAATACGTGGATAGAGCTTTCTGGTCACCAAATGTCGCTTCCTGACGGCAACTTGGTTTTTTCGGCCAACAGAGGCGACATTGAAAAAGCCATCAAGAATAAAGAAAAACTGGGCAAGAGAGTCATGGTGCTGAGTAGCTGTCCTGTTTGGATTGAAATTCAACAGATCAAAGAGTTTTCGGAGGGATTCAAACACCGGCAACGCTTGCAGCCATTTCCAGCCGAATTCCACACTCAGCAAAACCAGTGGCGAAGTAAGAGGTTGGTCAATCCTGATAACAAAAATTGGCTAGCCGAGTATGAACTGACAGCAGCTGATGTTGCCAGATACATTGATGCAGTTGACAGCCTATTCTCATGGCTGGCTTCAAAAATTCGTGCAAAGGATTTATCAACCGCAATTAAGGAGACTAATCAGTGACCCCGTCTGAACTGCTTGCTGAGAACCGTCTAAAAATTTTGCAGATTGTCGCGGTTCACCGTGCAGCCAAACCTCGTGTATTTGGTTCAATTCTGCGCGGAGAAGATACTGAAAAAAGTGATCTTGATTTGCTGGTTGATCCATTGCCCGGCGCCACCTTGTTCGACATGGGAGGAATTCAGATTGACCTTGAAGAATTGCTGGGTATTCCGGTAGATGTTCTAACTCCAGATGATCTACCGTTGAAATTTCGCCAACAAGTTTTGCAGGACGCGAGACCTCTATGAATGCACAGCAGCGAAAATTCAGGCAATTCGACTACATCGAGCACATGATTGAAGCGCTTCATTTGGTACGGAGCTACGTTGAAGGCATGACCCGAGAAGATTTTTCTGCTGACAAAAAAACACAGCAGGCTGTCATTTTAAATATTCTGGTGCTTGGCGAAGCAGCTACTCAGATTAGTAACGAATATCCGGAATGGGCTGCACAGTTCCAGAATGTTCCATGGCGTGCCATGCGCGGCATGAGAAACCGGCTGGCCCATGGCTATTTTGAAATCAATCTCGACGTGGTCTGGGAAACTGTACAAACCTCATTGGCTGACCTTGAAGAGAAATTGACCAGTATCTTGAAGGAAGCACCGCCCAGAACGAGTTAAGGCTTTGATGCTACGCGTGACTTTCAAGTGACCAACCTTCAAACGAATCATTTTTGTCGTCCGTGTATAACCAAAGCGCACCGCAATCGAGACATTGATGCTTTTTCACATTGACCCGTGATTGGCCGAAGGGCTGCAAAGTAGCAGCCTCTATGCCAATACTTTCCAATCTATTATGCCCAGGAGCGTAGCGGCGATGTGTTTCGATCAGAGTGCATATTCACAAATCGTTGTTTTCCTTGTGCAACTTGATTTGAAAAAGCCCCCACCAGTTTCCCGGTGAGGGCTTTTGTTACGGTCGACGCCGAAAAAGCGTCGATTTTTTCAGCTTACATCTCGACCGTAGCCGCCTGCTCAACAAACGCCGGGATCTGATCGAAGTTCATGTAGCGGTAAATCTCGCCCGATTTGGCGTTGACCGCCTTGATCTGCTCCATGTATTCCTCAACCGTGACAATCCGTCCGGCCAGCGCGCACATGGCTGCTAGTTCGGCGGAACCGAGGTACACCTGGGTGTCGATGCCAAGGCGATTCGGGAAATTACGGGTCGAGGTAGAGATCGCGGTGGAACCCTTGCGGATCTGCGCCTGGTTGCCCATGCACAGCGAGCAGCCCGGCATTTCCATACGGGCACCGGATTTGCCGAGGGTGGCGTAGTAGCCTTCTTCGGTCAGGATCAGCGCATCCATCTTGGTCGGCGGGGCCACCCACAAACGCGTCGGGATGTCGGACTTGCCTTCGAGCACCTTGGCGGCAGCACGGAAGTGGCCGATGTTGGTCATGCACGAACCGATGAACACTTCGTCGATCTTGGCACCGGCGACTTCCGAGAGAATCTTCACATCGTCCGGATCATTCGGGCAGGCGAGAACTGGCTCGGTGACGTCAGCCAGATCGATTTCGATGACTGCTGCGTACTTGGCATCGGCATCCGCCTTGAGCAGCGTACCGTTGGCGATCCAGTCTTCCATCGCGTTGATCCGACGCTTGAGGGTGCGAACATCTTGATAACCCTCGGCAATCATCCACTTCATCAAGGTGATGTTGGAACGCATGTACTCGACGATCGGCTCTTTGTTCAGCGCCACGGCACAGGCAGCGGCGGAACGCTCAGCGGCGGCGTCTGATAGCTCGAAAGCTTGCTCGATCTTGAGATCCGGCAGGCCTTCGATTTCGAGGATGCGGCCCGAGAAGACGTTCTTCTTGCCCTTCTTCTCGACGGTCAGCAGGCCAGCCTTGATGGCGTAGAGCGGAATGGCGTTAACCAGATCGCGCAGCGTGATGCCCGGCTGCATTTTGCCCGAGAAGCGCACCAGCACGGATTCCGGCATGTCCAGCGGCATGACGCCGGTGGCGGCGGCAAAAGCGACCAGACCGGAACCGGCCGGGAAGGAGATGCCGATCGGGAAACGGGTGTGCGAGTCACCGCCAGTGCCGACGGTATCCGGCAACAGCAGGCGGTTCAGCCAGGAGTGAATAATGCCGTCGCCCGGACGCAGCGGGACGCCGCCGCGAGTGCTGATGAAGGCTGGGAGTTCGCGGTGCGTCTTGACGTCAACCAGCTTCGGGTAGGCAGCGGTGTGGCAGAAGGACTGCATCACCAGATCGGCAGAGAAACCCAGGCAAGCCAGGTCTTTCAGCTCGTCACGGGTCATCGGACCGGTGGTGTCCTGCGAACCCACGGTGGTCATCTTCGGTTCGCAGTAGGTGCCGGGCAGGATACCGGCGACGCCGCAGGCCTTGCCAACCATCTTCTGGGCCAGCGTGTATGACTTGCCGTCGTCAGCCGGGTTTTGCGGCAGACGGAACAGGGTGCTTTGCGGCAAGCCGAGAAATTCGCGCGCCTTGGTGGTCAGGCCACGCCCGACGATCAGCGGAATACGGCCACCGGCACGGACTTCGTCCATGATCACGGCAGTTTTGAGCTGGGATTCGGCAATCACGCTGCCGTTTTTCAGGGCGGTGACTTTGGCGGTAGCGGCATCGACGCGCAGTTCGATCTCGTCGCCCATGTCCATTGAGCCACAATCGAGCTCGATCGGCAGTGCGCCGGCATCTTCCATGGTATTGAAGAAGATCGGCGCGATCTTTGAACCCAGGCAAACGCCGCCGAAACGCTTGTTCGGAACAAACGGGATGTCTTCGCCAGTGAACCAGAGCACCGAGTTGGTGGCGGATTTGCGTGAAGAACCGGTACCGACCACGTCACCGACGTAGGCGATCAGGTTGCCCTTGGCAGCCAGCTTTTCCAGTTGCTTCAACGGACCGCGCGAACCCGGCTCGTCAGCTTCGATACCCGGACGCGGGTTCTTGAGCATGGCCAGGGCGTGCAGCGGGATATCAGGACGCGACCAGGCATCCGGGGCCGGCGACAGGTCATCGGTATTGGTTTCGCCGGTGACCTTGAAAACGGTCAGCTTCTGCGACGCCGGGACTTCCGGACGCGAGGTGAACCATTCGGCGTCGGCCCAGGATTGCATGACAGCCTTGGCGTTGGCGGCAGCGGTGGCATTGGCGGACTTGGCCAGTTCGGCGACATCGTGGAAGAAGTCGAACACGAGCAGGGTCTTCTTCAGGCCTTCAGCGGCAACGGTGCCGCAGGTGGCGCAGCCGAGCAGGTCGATGAGCGGCTTGACGTTGTAACCGCCGAGCATGGTGCCGAGCAGTTCGGTGGCTTTTTCCTTGGAGATCAGGGCGCAGGCTTCTTCGCCCTTGGCAACCTTGGCCAGGAACTCGGCCTTGACCTTGGCGGCATCATCGACGCCAGCCGGCACGCGGTAGGTAATCAGTTCGACCAGGGCGGCCTCTTCGCCGGCCGGCGGGTTCTTCAGCAGGGCGACCAGATCAGTGGTCTGTTGCTTGGACAGGGGCAGCGGCGGGATACCGAGGGCTGCACGCTCTGCTACGTGGGCGCGATAAGCTTCAAGCACGGCGACTTCCTTTCGTAAAAACTTGCGTAGGAAAACAGTTATTTTGGACTGTGGCGACGGCTAATTGGTTCGGCAAAACACAGACATTCGAGTACCGCCTCACAAGTCTTATATATTATATCTTTTCAGGTGGTTTTTACCAGCGCCGGCGGCACAAAATCAAGGCTCAAAGAGGTGGAAGCCCATGGCGCTGGCGAGCACGGTTGCACGCCGAATGTTCGGTATCAAACTCCCGACAAGGCGATGGCCGCTGCTCATAAATCCGGCAACTCACCTGCTGCCCGATTTCGCCAAGCAAGCCCGCACAGCGCGGCGAAGCGGCATCAGTACCCGCCATGCGCACTATATTGACCGTCACCGGCAGCGTCATTTCCTTCGGCACCCCCGCCCCCCAAGGGAAAGCACCGCCGGCCAGTTCTACCGGATGAAAATCAACACGAAAGCTGGCACAGCAAGCACCACAGGTTTGGCAAACGCTCATGGCAAAGTCACCCGGCAACGCCATAACTGGTGCCCGGAAGCGAGATATTTTTTCTCGAACGGTGTCATCGGATCATCCGTTTCAAACGACTCAGCAAACACTTTTTGGCCCGTTAGTTGGGTCAGCGCCAAGGCCATTTCCTCGATATAAATTGGCCAGTTACTACGACACTCCACTTCACCACCCAAGGCCAGCCAGGTCGGGAAAACCGCATGGCCATGCCAGCGCCTGGCCAGATGGCCAATTTTTGGCCAGGGATTGGGATAAAGATTGTAATGACGCGCCAGCTTCACCCCATTTTCAGCGAGCAAACGCCAGAAATCGACCAAATCGGCACGAACCAAAACCGCATTGCTTGGCAAGGGCAGCGGTTTGCCACGATTGATACGGTCAACCGACTGATCGACGCCAAAAATGAAATGATCGGGATAGGTTTCGGCGATTCGCTGCGTGCTCCAGCCGACACCACAACCGGCATCAAGAATCAGCGGTGTGCCGGGCTGACGATTTTGATAAGCCGCCATGGCCGCCGCAAAGGCTTCACGGTTGTAATCGGCAATCGGCTTGCGGAACGGATGCGCCATGTGCCGGCGCACCAAGGTCTCCAGATCGCCATGCGGCCCGTCCTGAGCGCTGCTGATGAAGCGTGAATTACCCGTCATCCTGCTAACGGCAACTCAGTCAAAATGCCGGCTTCGATCAACGCTGCGTCAATTTCATGCGCCTCCTTGAGCGGACGCAAGCGCTGATACAGCACCTCGGCCTCCGGGTAATTGCGCCG
>JAQTZQ010000146.1 GCA_028687645.1 Rhodocyclaceae bacterium | reverse complement strand
CATCCACTTCATCAGCTTCTGTTCGGCTTTGACTTCGACCAAATCGAGCTTGATGCCCGTGATGTCATCCTTGGTGGCTAGCGAACCCGATGCGGATTCGCCCAGTGCCGCGGCCAAAACCTCAGCTTCCGCCTTGGCTTGCACCTCGGGGATGCCTGCTGACTTTAGCTTTTCGACGTAGCGTAACGTATCGAATTGAATTGCCATACGCATGTTTAACTCCTTGTGATTGTTTCTGGCGGCAAAAATGGCGGCGAGCGGTAGAAGAAAACGGAGGCCTTTTAGGCCGCCCAACATCCATCCTTTTGGTCGGGATTAAAAGCCGGCGGCAATCCACCCCAAGCGGTATAACGGTTGAAGATGTCACGCTCACAGGCAGTGAGCTGACGATCATCGGCTTCTAGTTGGCGCAAAAGCACAATCACCGCGATATTGGCCTCATGTTTAGTGACAGCGCCAGACCGATTGCTTTGCAACTTCATTATTTACAACAGGCGCAATAGAGAAAGGAATTATCTCTGCAGTGAAGGATTTTTCCTCGGGCGTGGAGTTTGGATCAAAACTAGGTAACCCAATGGTTGCAGCCGCAATTTTAGTAAGATTCATGACTTTTCCTCATTGCATCATTGGCCGATTGGACACATATGATTTTAGGTAAAAGCCGGTTTTACCTAGGTGAATCTTTTAAGGATGATTGACGGGATTTAAAAAATGCCTATATTTGCAATACGAATTTAAAATCAGATCGAAACGAAAGGAATTTTATGGTCGACAATCAAGCATTTAACAGCCAGCCCCATCCGATGAGCGAAGCATCATTGGATGAACTGGAAGCTCAGCAAGCGGCGCTTTCTCGTCTTATTGATCAGAAAAAGAAAGAAGAGCGCAATAAGGTCATTGCCGAAATGCTTCAACAAATGGAGCGTTACGGGATCACCGCCAGTGATTTGGCGAGCGGCGTAAAACGTGTGCGTGCACCGGCTCCCGCCAAGTACCGCAATCAGGCAACGGGCGAGACCTGGACGGGTCGAGGCCGCGCGCCGAATTGGCTGGAAGGTCTCAATAAAGAGGATTTTTTAATCGTCTGATTTCTGCAAAGCGCATCACCTGCCCGGCCTGAATGACCGGGCTTTTTTTCGTCCAAAATTTCCGTCGTGGTGATTGCTTATCTAGTTTTTTGGGAATAGCATAACGTAACAGTTGATAACATATCATCGTAACATAACGGAACAATATGGCCCGCGAATCGAACATCACCCAAACAATGATCAACGCCGCCGCCGACGCCCTCCTCGCAGGAGGAACCCGGCCATCCGCCCGCAGTGTCCGGGCAGCCATCGGCTTTGGTTCTATGAGTACGATTTTGCGGATGCTCCAGGTATGGCAGGACGGGCAAACCAAACACATGGGCGCCCTTCGTGAATTGCCGCCGACGCTTCATCGGTCATTGATCGATTTCATCCAGGAGGAAATCGGGACTGCCAAAGTGGAGTGGCAGTCCGAACAGGAAGTGGCGCAGCAAACCATCCATGATTTCATGGGCGAGAACGAACGCCTTGCCCGCCAGGCGGAAGATCAGGCTGAAGCCATCAGCCGCGCGCAGGTCGAACGTGGCGAGTTACTTGGCCGGTTGTCACAAATGGAATCCCATCTCAGTCGAGTTACGGAGGATTTGGGAGTCGAGCGTCACGCCGCGGAGACATCCCGTACCGAACTGGCCAAGTCCCTATTGCGCCTGGAAAACGTGCCGCGCATTGAGGCCGAGCTCACCCAACTGCGTTCCGAGCTTGAAAATGAACGCCGGATCAAGGTCGCCGCCGAACAGGTTGCGGCAGTCGCACTGGCACGCTTGGAAGCCATGCAGGATCGCGCAACGAAGGCCGAAGCGTCCGCCGCCAAAATCGAGAATGAATCGCGAACCATTGCCGAGGAATCG
The DNA here is from genome assembly GCA_028687645.1 of Rhodocyclaceae bacterium. GTDB lineage: Bacteria > Pseudomonadota > Gammaproteobacteria > Burkholderiales > Rhodocyclaceae > Azonexus. Next base: position 7,615 of record JAQTZQ010000146.1, on the reverse strand, counting down.
AACAGTTGCCGAATCCAGGTACAGGCGCAACAAACCGCACTGGATGCCGCCGCCCGAGAAGTCAGGGATTTGCGCCAACAGCTTGTCGATTTGAGGGCCGAAACAAAGAATGCCATCGAAGCTGCCGCTGAGTTACGTGGCCAGCTAAATTCGCGCTTAGGTAAATCAACCCCTTCCGTATAGTGGCTGCATCACAGCACAAAACAGAGAAGGGAAACAAAAATGGATTTTATTGAGCAAGCGGGCATTCGGATTAATCTTGCACCAAGAAATCACGCCAGTTACTTGTCGATGGTGGTTACCCACAATGGGGCTGAAGTGGAAATCCCCAAAGTTTTATCGACTGAGGTATATCCCGAAGAGGTGGATGCTTACCTTTCGGAAGCGATCTCGACCACCATTCGCGAACTGTCGAACGGGTCTTCGTTGAAACAATCTGCCGAGCTTGCTGCTAAAGAAGGATTTGAGGCGCTGACGGCCTGTGCGCTGGGATTCACGTCAGTACAGACGATGCGTGAACATGCGGTATTCCTGAAAACCAAGGCCTCGCCAGAGTACCGTGAGTGGCTCGTTTCCCTGGTTGCAATCGAGCATGCCTAAGATCCACCCAGCCACTCAATCCGCCGGTTCGGGCATGTGCTGATGCAGGGAGCTTCCTTTTTGGCTCACCTGACCAGAACCGCGCTGTAGAAACACGTTGATTTCCGAATTCCGCTGAGACCAAAATCGAGTCTCGCGGTGCGACAACCAAGCCGGTGCATCTCTGGCAGCAGGTCTTGAAGGTGACCCACCGTGAACGCCTGATGACCCTCAATAAAGATGAGCGAATACGACTCGCCGTATTCGACCTCGTAATGGATTCTCATGATTCTAGGGAAGAAGGTGGCTCCCCAAAGATCACGGGCAAAGGAATAGCGGCGCTTGCTTCGCTTTGAAGCGGCGACAACAACCTCGTATTCCTCCCACCTTACGCCGCTAATCCGCAGCAAACGCGCCAGTTCAGCGATGTGGGTGTCGTCCTCTCGGCAGCCAAAGGCAGAAGCCGGCATTGCCAGCATTAGCCCAGATCGCCCGCCGTTTGAACCCGGGCGTAACGCGGCCAATCGACGAGTTCGAAATCACCATCCGCCTGATAGCCAGGCCAGCCACCCGATTGTCGGCACTCAGCCAGAGCCCGCAGCGCGGCACGGAACTTGGCATAGCCAGCAACCATCATTTCCTCGCTGGCTTTGTAGAGTGCGCAGAGGTTCGGCGAAGATTTCTCGACGGCCAGAAAGACAAAATCCACCACTTCACCCGTCAACTGGCGAACGCCTTCCTGATACATGGCAGCGGACAGGTCATAGTTGTATTTGACACAGCTACGCGGAAAGCTTTCGCGATGGGCTGATTCGGTGGATTTAACATCGAGGATGGCATAAGGGCTCAGGGAGTCTGGGCGAACCTTGCAACGGATACCCGTTTCCTCATCCGTCCAGAAAATTGACTGCTCCGCTTTGCCGGCCTTCAGCAAGGCATTTGCCATACGATGCTTTTTTACCTGATCCGCGATATTGCCAATCATCGAAAGCTCCGCCTCGGTCACCACGCTCTTTCCATTCACGCCAGCCATGAATTCTTCCCAAAGCACTTTACCCGCTTTGGTGCGACGATCGACCATAGGGGCGACCACATAGGTATCCTTAAACACTTCCGGCTCCAGGAGCGCCGCATGAATTGCGGTGCCCACGCGCAAAGCCGGCGTCTCGGTATGTTTGCTGGTCAGGTAATCCTGGAAGTGCAGCGGTGAAATCAACATCTTTTTGAGGCCACTGCTTGAGACTGCATCACGATCACCGTGATAAGCCGCGTTCGACATATCGGGAACCATCACTACAGATGGATTAGGGTGGCTGAGAAGCATGTTAATCTCCTATTGGAATGATTTAATTATGGGGAATTCATTGATTAACCTAAGCAATATTTTTAATTAAATAGGAATTTTAAAAACCAGAATAAATTCCCGGCCAAACTACAGCCGGGACAAGGTACAACGAGGAGGTTTTCTTTAGACGCGCCGATCAGCTGATCGGGACATGCCAATTATGTTGATTGGAAGGCGGAGGGATAAAACCATCGCCTTCAAAAGAATTCATCGTAGCGCGCAAACCTGCCAAACCGCCAACCGATCGCGACGGGGCTTTATTTTCGGAATGCGAATGCCGCATATTTGCTGATGCCGGGATCTCGGGCTGAACTACGCCATCTTCGTCAACAAACTCACCCAGTGGAACTGGCTTTTCAGCACCCTGATAAAATGCTTCAAGCACTTCGCCACCCTCTTCTTCGGCATCCTCGAAGCCAGAACGATCAAAGCCATCACGGGCTGCCGCTTCAAAAGCCTCACGACTCAACCCAATATCTTCCCATGCTTGGCGGTGCGCTTGCCCCGCCTGACAAGCCTCCGCCAGGGACATGCCTTCACGCACTTGCAGATCGACAAAATAGACCACGCTCTTGTATGAATTCGCGCTCGTCTTGGCGCGCAAACGCAGACTGAGTGGGATACCGGCCAGTTTGCCCCCCGTCAGTGCGTGCAAATAAGACATCCGAGCCGAGAGCGTGCGAACTGAGTTAAAGCCGGTGGTACGGAAAACAAAGGTGCCCAGTTCGTCACTCTGGCCTTCGATCTGGACGTTCATGCGCGCATAGAGTTTGCAATGCTTGTCCAGCCCGTACTTGCAAGTATCAGGCCCCGGGCAATCGATCGCTTCAACACCCATTGCAGTGCGGCGGCGCGCCGATTGACCATCGCCTGCACACAGAGGGCGACCGGACTTGGGTTCAAAGACTGAATACTCGGCGCGCATGTTGAGATCAGGATCGTTGAACATCAAGCGAACCGGAATCTCGCGGATTTTTTGTTGCGCACCCTCTCGGGCAGGCGCTTGCTGTTTCATCACTTCGTGATGCAACGAGTGGGCAATCCAGCCATCCTTGGATTGGACCAAGGTGGTAATCGTAAAAGCGTCATCTTTTTGTGGCAATTTGCGGTCGCCTTTGGTCACCGCGATGCCAATACGAATGGAGCCAAGCGTCGGCGGGGTAATCGCAAAACCTTTGATTGTTTTCATTTCAACCTCTATCAAAAAATACTGGATAGAGTGATTGTGAGCTTAAAGCATTTATAACGAAGCGTTTTTTGTGCAGAAGGACTGGGAGAATATTTCCGATTTTTACTAAGCAAAAGGAATGCGGAATCTATCCCGATAAAGCCATTGCGTAGTATTTTAAATCGATGAAGCCGATTTCCTTCTGCGAATTTTAATCGCTTGGCGTGTTGATTTTGATAATCAACGGATAGAGATTGACAGCGCGTCATCGTCGCCAAAAATTCAGCGTCAGCAGCCACGCTCATTGGGCAAAAAATGCCACGTATTTTAATTAGCAGGAAAATTCTGGGTAACGTTGCAAGATATTGGGGTGTCGACAAAATTGTTCTTAGGTCTTTTCTTCTTTGTTGCAGACTAAGGGGCGAATTGGTCAATGGTTAAAGGACACCGATTGAAAATCTTTAAAAAATTGCGCACTCAAGCCATGAAGCGCATGAATGCGGCTTCTCAAACCTCCAGCAACATTGCTGCGAGTGAGCATGCTTACCTCTGGTCGATGTTGCTCACCAGGTAGGGGTCTGAGGCGCAGTGGAACGGAAAATACCGTTAAGCGCTTAGCATGACGCGTCAATGCATTGCCGTCCGCTGCTGCGCTGCTGTCAAGGCATCCGTCGTCATTGACCCATCCACGTCCTCAATCTATTCGCCGTCCGCAGGATTGCGCAGGGGCCGCAATTCACCCTTGGCCACCGCCTCCGGTACTGAAAACGAATAACGCCCCAGCATATTGATGTGTTCGTGTTGCAGCGGCGACAGCCGTGCCACGTCTTCGTCCCGCACCGGGAAACCGCTCACGCGTAGTTGGTTTAGGGCTTCCTCCATGTAGATCGTGTTCCACAACACGATCATGTTGAGCACCAGGCCGAGCGCACCCAACTGATCTTCCTGACCTTCGCGGTAGTGTTGGCGCAACTCGCCGCGTTTGCCGTGGAAGACGGCCCGGGCAACGCTATGCCGGCCTTCGCCACGATTGAGTTGGGTCAGCGTGGCCCGGCGCTTGGCTTCGTCGTCGATATAGGTCAGCGTGTGTAGCGTCTTGTCGATCCGGCCAAACTCGGCGATGGCTTGCGCCAACCGGGTCGGCCGATCACCGACCTGGAGCGTACGCATGATGCCTGTCGCCGGCACCCGGCCAAGCTTAAGCGAGCCAACCAGGCGCAGCATGTCATCCCAGTGCGGCTCAATCTTGTGCAAGCTGAGATGATGTGCCGAGATCGAATTAAGCAGACCGTAATCGGCCTGCTGGTCGATCCGCCAGAAGCGCGTCCCGCCAACGTCGGCTAGGCGCGGACTAAAACGATAGCCAAGCAGGCGAAACAGGCCGAAGACCACATCGCTGTAGGCGCCGGTGTCGGTCATGATCTGCGTTGGTTGGAGGTCGGTCTGCTGTTCAAGCACTACGGCCAGCAGGATCAAACTGTCGCGCAGCGTGCCGGGAACGGTGATGTCGTTCAGGCCGGAAAACTGATCGGAGATCAGGTTGTACCAGGTGACGCCCCGACCGATGCCGAAGTATTTCGGGTTGGGGCCGGCGTGCACCGTGCGCACCGGCACAACGAAGCGCATGCCATCGGCGGAGGCCACCTCGCCGCCACCCCACAAACTGGCGAGCGCCAGATGGCTTTGTGCCGCGACCAGTAACGCGTTAGCGTCCACCTGCGTGTCGTCGCGGAGGTAGTTCTGGTCCACCCAAGACAGCCGGTCGCGCTTCAGTGCCGGCACGTCGCCACGGATCAGCGGCTCCAAGCCGGTATTACAGGCTTCGGCCATCAGCACTGCGCACAGGCTGACGTGCAGGTCGGTGGCGCGAGCCGTGCGTTCTGAAATGTGAGTGAAGGCGTCCGTGAAGCGGGTACGTGCTGCGACTTCCAGAATCAGTTCAGGTAGGTCTACACGCGGCAGCATGCCGGCCACAGTCTCCCGTAGGGCAAGCAGCGAGGCCGGTTCTTCCATCTTGTCGAGTGGACTGAGCACCAGATCGTGCTTGTCGCCGGTCTTATCGAACCGCACCGCCGGGTTGTCGGGCAGTCTGGCCGCGACGGCGCGGTAGGTGCGGTCAAGCTCTGCGGCCAGGGCCGTCAACGTCGGGTCGGGGCTGGCCGACAGCCCCAGGGTCCGACAGATAATCGGCCGGGTGGCTTCCCACTCACTGCCATCGAGCAGGCCGGCCCGAGGATCGGCGTAGCGCCAGCTCGGCGTTACGAACACGTCGCGCCGACGTAGCGCGATGTGCAGCTCGTCCAGGACGCAAAAGGTATAGGCGTGGAAATCGACAGTGCCGTCCTCGCGCAGCACATGACGCCGCCACGATTTGCCAATCACATCGCGCGGCGCGTCATTGCCTGGCTTCTTGCGCACCATGTTGGCCCGTAGCCAGTCGAAGGCGGCAACGACCGGACCACCAGCGGTATTGGCGCCAAAGCTGACGTGCTCGACCAGCGTTGGCAGGAAGCGCCGTACCGTCTTGTACTTGGCGTCCAGCTCCTGATAGAACACGTTGTCTGCAGGGCGGACCAGGGCGTTGACGCCATCGAGCGCCTTCGTGAGCATGTCGCGCGGAATTTTTTCAAACAATTTGGTGCGCAGTTCTGCATCGGGCAGATTCCCGTCGAGCACCATTTGGCAGGCGCTGGCCAAGGTTGCCGCCGCCTGGTCGAGATCCTTCAGCGTGCGCAGGCGCGCCTTCTTGTCCGCCTTGACCGCATCACCGAACATCTCACGCAATAGCGCTTCCAGCACTTCCAGGGCGTCGTCCTGCGCGGCGGCTTCCAGGCAGTGGACGAAGGCGACCAGCGTGGCCAGCCGACGGCAATTCGGCAAGCGAAGGATGGCGCTGGCCTTGGCCGCGCCAGCGAACCGGGCCAAAGCTGCTACTCGGGTTGCCGGGATATGTGCTGTCTCCGGCAGCTTGATGCCCAATTCGCGTACCGAGTGTAGCCGCAGCAGGGCCACCACCAACGATGAGCTACTGATCAATACCGGCCCGGTGCGCAAGCGGTCAAGCTGCGAGTTACGACTGCCGGCCGGAACGGCCAGCAGGCTTTCCAGCCTTGCCTGCTGCTCGCTACTGATGCCCCGGCCCAACGTGCGCCACAATCGATCCTCCACCCGGCTACGCAGGCGGGCGATATAGCGCTCCAGGGTGCTACAGCCGGGCAGCAAGACCTTGTGCGTCACCAGCCAGGTGGTGGATCGATCGAACAATACGCTCGGCCGGTCTGTGCCGGTCCAGCATAGCGCATACAGCCAACGCGTCAGGCGAAAGCCAATCTGGCGCTCGGTAATCTCGACATAGCCGTAACGGACGCGAATTTCTTCGGCGTGCTGCCAGCGTTGTTTTCCGGCGCGATAGGCGCCCGCGTCGTCCCTTGCATCGATGTCCAATTGTTTGGCCAAGGTGTGCAGCACCGATACCGGTACGTCCAGAGGGTTATCCAGGAAGGTGCCAAGGTAGCGCACCGTCCCGAGCTGCAAGGCGTAGCCGAGCCGGTTATGCTCGCCGCGCTTTTGTGCGATTAAGGCGCGGTCGGTGTCGTCCAGGTGGAAGTAACGGGCCAGATCCTCGGCGGAGGGCGATCCGGTGTAGCGGCCATAGTTCTCGCGCTGTTCATTGGAGAGGAAACTGACGGGCACCGGGCTTTCCTTGGCGGACACATTGACTGGGTCGAGGGGCGGAGGAAAACGCTCGAACTAGCATTAGCATATTAAGTCGTAGCCAGATGAAGCGCCCATACCCGCTTGACCTGACTGATGCTGCACCCGGCAAGCTCAGCGGTGCGTGCGATGGTCTGGCCGGCGCGACGCAGGGCCAAGATGCGCTGATGGGTGGCGGCGTTGGCCTTCCGCCCTGAGTATTTGCCGGCAGTTTTGGCGAGCTGCACGCCTTGGCGCTGCCGCTCGCGCCGCGTCTCATAATCATCACGAGCCATCTGGAGCGCGAGTTTCAGTAGGAGTTCCTGCACCGATTCCAGCACGATCTTCGCTACGCCGTCGGCTTCCGCCGCCAGGTCAGACAGATCGACCAGACCAGGCACGGCTAGTCGCGCGCCTTTTGCGCGGATCGAGGCCACCAGCTGCTCGGCTTCGGCGAGCGGCAACCGGCTGATGCGGTCGATTTTTTCGGCGACAACCACCTCCCCGGGTTGCAGGTCAGCGATCATCCGCAGCAACTCGGGCCGGTCGGGGCGGGCGCCAGACGCCTTCTCGCGGTAGATGCCAGCGACGTAGTAGCCGGCCGCCCTAGTGCTGTGCTCGATGTTGGTCTGGCGGGTGAGATCCTGTTCGTCGGTGCTGACGCGGAGATAGATGCGGGCAATTTGCATATTGATTAGCCAAGATGGGTATACGGAACTTGGCTAACTATAGACGGTATGGCCAATAAGGCAAAACACGATGTAAATTGTCCATAACCAATTTAGCTATTCATATTGGCCAGATCGACGCCAGAGTAGCGTCGGCCATTG
>JAQTZQ010000145.1 GCA_028687645.1 Rhodocyclaceae bacterium | reverse complement strand
CGCTTTTTTTGGAGTACGTCATGAGCCAAACCAACTTTGTAATTGCACCGAGCATTCTTTCCGCCAACTTCGCCAAACTGGGCGAAGAAGTGGCCAACGTCATCGCTTCCGGCGCTGACTGGATTCATTTTGACGTGATGGACAACCATTACGTCCCCAACCTGACCATCGGCCCACTGGTCTGCGAGGCGATTCGCCCATGCACCACGGCGCCGATTGACGTGCACCTGATGGTCAAGCCGGTGGATCGCATCATCCCCGACTTTGCCAAAGCTGGTGCCAACATTATTACCTTTCACCCGGAAGCCTCCGAGCACGTTGATCGCAGCCTGTCGCTGATCCGCGAAGCCGGGTGCCAGTCCGGCCTGGTCTTCAACCCGGCGACGCCGCTCGATTTTATGGATCATGTACTCGACAAGATCGACGTCATCCTGCTGATGAGCGTCAACCCGGGTTTCGGTGGCCAGAAATTCATTCCCGGTACGCTGGCCAAGGCCAGGCTGGCACGTGCCAAACTGGATGCCTACGAAAAGGAAAGCGGTCGCCGGATTCGACTGGAGATTGATGGCGGCGTGAATACTGCCAACATCGCCGAAATCGCCCGCGCCGGCGTCGATGCGTTCGTTGCTGGCTCAGCAGTCTACGGTGCTGGCAAGGATAGCGATCCGCATCGCTACGATTCGATCATTGGGGACTTGCGCGGGCAGTTGGCGAGTGTTTGATCAAATTCAACCGTGACCTGGATTCTTCGGTTGGGCGCAGCTGACGCTACGTCCAGCTGAGGAATCCCTGATCATCAATGGAATCAGAAGCTTGCGGTCAACCGTGAAAAAATGCTTTTTTTGGTGATCAAGTACCTGCAACGCGGTTTAAGGTAGTTCCATATCCGGCCGGGATAACGCCGCAGCCTGGCGCGAGAGGGAGCGCGAGAGGGAGCGCGACAAGGCGCGCGACAGTGCCGTTGCGCTGGCATAGCCGGATTCGCGTGCTGCTCGCTTCAGACCATTGCCGCGTGCAATCTCGCGGCGCGCAATACCCAGTCGCAAACGTGCCAGATAGGCGCCGGGGGTGACGTTCATTAATTGGCGGAAATACAAGGCAAATGCGGTGCGCGACATACCGGCTACTGCGGCCAGCTTTTCCAGTGTCCAGCTGACTTGCGGACGCTCATGAACCGCGACTAGCGCCCGCGCAATTCGTGGATCAGCCAGACCATTCAGCATCCCGGACGGCATTCGTGGATGCGCAATCAAATGGCGTAAGAGACCGATGAACAAAATCTCCCCGGCGCGTTCCAGCAATGCCGGCTGGCCACAACGTGGTGCTGCCATTTCGTTGGCAATCAGACGAACAATGAGATCAAGCTCTGCACAGCCGGCACCCAGCTCAATAAACAGTGGCTGAGCAAAGGCCTCCAGCAGCAGTGAAGCAGCGGGCCCGGAAAAAACTGCGTCGATCCCCAATGCCCGTGGCTCGCCGAGTACCGGGAGCAGTCTTGGCACCTGCGACTGTGCGCCTCGCCAAAGCATCAGGCCCGGCGCAGTCAGATGCTCTTGTGCGCCATCCGCACGTATCAGCCGCCACTCGCCTTCAAGCAGTAAGTGCAATTCAAGAGAGTCCGGCGTCGCCAAAGCCGTCTCGGTCGCCGGTAAGACATCGCTGCGTAGGTGAATTTGCGGCGCAAGGCCTTCGAGCAGCGCCGACAGGCGATCAAGGTGAGACATGATTGATTTGAACGATCTGCTAATAGTAATGAATTTATTGTTGCATAAAATACAGCACACTGCCATGACTGCAACCCACCAACGGAGAAACCCATGCTGATCCCCCGCCAAGCCGTCCCGGAACTCAAACTTGCCACTATCGCCCACGACGCATTCGACCTGGCCAGCGAGTGCCCCCAGAACTTCACATTGCTTGTCTTTTACCGTGGCCTGCACTGCCCTTTGTGCGCCAAGTACCTGCTGGAACTGGAGCGCCTGGTCCCGGAATTCGAGAAGCGTGGGGTAACCGTGATGGCCGTCTCCTCCGACAATGCAGAACGCGCCGCCGCCATGGCTGAAAAAATAAAAGCCCGCCATCTGCGTTTCGCCTACGGTCTCAATCTGGAAAATGCCCGCGCCTGGGGGCTCTACATCTCCGCGAGTCGGGGCAAGACCTCGATTGGTATCGAAGAGCCCGCCCTTTTTTCGGAACCCGGTGTTTTCATGGTGCGCCCGGATGGCACGCTGTATTACGGCAATGTGCAGACCATGCCCTTTGCCCGCCCCAATTTTGCTGATCTGGTCGGCGGACTGGACTTCATCATCGCCAACGATTATCCGGCACGCGGCGAATACACCGGCCCGCTTTAGCCTGAGAGCCTCAATTAGTCGCTAGCGGCAAACTGCTACGGTCAACCACCTTTCTCAGCACAAAACTGGTGTGCACGCCGGTAACACCTTGAATTCGGGTGATTTTATTGAGCAGCAAATCCTGGTAGGCATCCATGTCCCTGACCACCACTTTCAACTGGTAATCCGATTGCTGGCCGGTGATCAGCAGACATTCGAGGATTTCCGGGATTTCGCCGATAGCGCTTTCGAGATTGGCGAAGCGCTCCGGCGTGTGCTGATCCATTGAAATGCCAATCAGCGCCATCAGCGACAAGCCGAGCTTTTTGGCATCGAGCAGGGCGCGATAGCCGGTGATCAGGCCGGATTCCTCCAGTGTGCGCACCCGGCGCAGGCAAGGTGAGGGCGAGAGGCCGATGCGATCTGCCAGATCCTGATTACTGATCCGGCCATCGCTTTGAAGAATTTCAAGAATTTGCCGATCGTAGCGATCTATTTCCATGTTGTTGCGCCATTTGACTTGATGGCGCAATTATCAACCTAATTGGCGAATTTTCAACCTATAAAACGCAAGCACCTGCCGGCTCATTTTCCATAAAATTCCTTCATCGAATTCAGTCTTCAGGAGCCGCATCATGACCCGCAAGCCCACCGCCAAGTACCTCCCTTTTCCGCCGGTAAACCTCGTTGACCGCAACTGGCCAGCCCGCAGCATCACGCAGGCGCCAATCTGGATGAGCACCGATCTGCGCGACGGCAATCAGGCGCTTTTCGAGCCGATGAATGCTGAAAAAAAGATGCGCATGTTCAAGATGCTCTGCGAGATTGGCTTCAAAGAAATTGAAATCGCTTTCCCCTCGGCCTCCGAAACCGAGTTCAGCTTTGTGCGCCGGCTCATCGAAGAAAAGCATATTCCTGATGACGTGACTATCGAAGTCCTCACTCAGGCCCGTGAGCACCTTATTCGTCGCACCTTTGAATCGATTAAAGGCGCCAAACAGGCCATCGTTCACGTTTATAACGCGACCAGCAAGACCTTCCGCGACAACGTTTTCGGCATGAGCAAGGTGGAAGTGGTAACCATGGCAGTCGATGCGGTAAAACTCATGCGCAACCTTGCCGATGAAATGGAAAAATCGGCCGGAACCAAAATCACGCTTGAATACAGCCCGGAGCTATTTACCGCCACCGAGCTCGATTTCGCCAAGGAAGTCTGTGATGCCGTCACCGAGGCCTGGGGCGCCACGCCCGAGCGCAAGGTCATCCTCAACCTCCCGACTACCGTCGAAATCGCCACGCCCAACATCTACGCCGACCAGATCGAGTGGATGCACAAAAACCTCGCCCGCCGCGACAGCGTCATCATCAGCCTTCACCCGCACAATGACCGTGGCACGGCGGTTGCCGCCGCCGAACTCGGCCTCATGGCCGGCGCCGACCGCGTTGAAGGTTGCCTTTTCGGTAACGGCGAGCGCACCGGCAATGTCGATCTCGTCACCCTTGCTCTTAACATGACCACCCAGGGCGTTGATCCACAGCTTGATTTTTCCGACATCAGTGCCGTCGCCCGCACTTTCGAACACTGCACCCAGCTCCCGATCCATCCCCGTCACCCATACGTGGGGGATCTCGTCTTCACGGCCTTCTCCGGCTCTCATCAGGACGCCATCAAGAAGGGGTTTTCTGCTCAAAAGGCAGATGAGACATGGTCTGTGCCCTACCTCCCGATCGACCCGGCGGATGTGGGCCGCAGCTACGACTCGGTGATTCGCGTCAACAGCCAGTCAGGCAAGGGCGGCATCGCCTACTTGATGGAAACCGAGCACGGCGTCGTCATGCCGCGCCGTTTGCAGGTCGAATTCTCGGGTGTTGTGCAAAAGCACACCGATGAACACGGTGGCGAAGTCACAGCGGACGATATCTGGGCAATATTTTCCAGCACTTATCTTGAGTCGACCGCGCCCATCCGCTACCGCGAACACCACCTCTTCGAGCACGGCAGCGCGCAGGGGATTCGCCTTAATGTCGAGATCAACGGCACCTCGCATCTCCTTGTCGGTGAAGGCAACGGCCCGATTAATGCCGCGGCACAGGCGCTCAAGCGGGTGGGTATCAACATTCAGGTGCGCAGCTACGAGGAGCGCTCGATGGCACCGAGCGGCGAGGCGGGCAACGCGCAGGCCTGTGCCTTCATGGAAATTGCCGGCGATGACAAATTGGAATGCTACGGCGTTGGTATTGACAGCAATATTGTGACCGCTTCGATCAAGGCCATGTTGAGTGGTATCAACCGGCTTGAGCAACTGAGCTTGCCGACAGCATTCGATCAAGCAGCCTAAGCCAGCAAACCCTTGCCGCAAACGCGACAAAAAGTGAGGCAAGGGTTTGAATTTCCGTGTTTTTCCTTGCCAGTCAAAGCCCTTGTGCGTAGACTGCGAAGCTTGATTTTCAAGCTTTCATCAGGCTCGTTTTGCCCCGCGAAATACCGTTTCCTGGGCGCCAAAGCGGCATTACTTCAGGGAATACATGGTTCGCATCCAGTTTGCTATCGACCTTCATTATGAGCTGAGCTTCCCCGGGGCTGATTTTGTTTTCAATATTCACGCGGCAAAAACTGCAGCCCAGTCCATCGTCAGCGAAGAACTGACGATCAGTCAGCAAGTTCCGCACACCATCCAGGCCGACCCGGCCACCGCTACCCGCTATCTGCGCCTGACCGGCGCCCCCGGCCCGCTGCATGTCAAATACAAGGCTTTGCTCGATATCAAGCAACAGATCGACCCGCCTGATCTGATTCAGGAAGTGCCCATTGCCCAGTTGCCACTCTCGGCGCTGACCTATATTTACCCTAGCCGCTACTGTCAGTCCGACCGTCTGGCGGCGCTGGCCATGCGCGAGTTTGGCCATTTGCCCAAGGGCTACCGCCGCGTCGAGGCGATTCGCAACTGGGTCAATCAGCAGGTTACATTCAAGGGCAACACCAGCAGCTCAACCACCTCGGCACTGGATACGCTGGTCGAGCGCGTTGGCGTCTGCCGCGATTTCGCCCATTTGATGATTGCCATCTGCCGCGCCCTCAACATCCCGGCACGCTTCACCACCGGCATTGATTACGGTGCTGACCCAGCCCTCGGCCCGACTGATTTCCACGCCTATGTTGAGGTTTTCCTCGGCTCGCGCTGGTACACTTTTGACCCGTCCGGCACCGCCATTCCGATGGGTTTTGTTCGCCTGGCCACCGGTCGCGATGCGGCTGATGTATCCTTCGCCACTATTTTTGGTGGCGTCATGTCTCAACCACCGGTAATTTCGATCACCGCCATCACTGAAACCGGCCAACCGTGGGAACTGCCACGGCACCGCCACGAAGCCTTATCGACGGATGCAGCCGTTGCCCCCGCCACCATCTAAGCTATTGTTTTAATTACAGGAGAAGCACCTTTGGCAAAAGAAGAACTACTGGAAATGCAAGGCGTTGTGAATGACGTTCTGCCCGATACCCGCTTTCGCGTTACGCTGGAAAATGGCCACGAACTGGTGGCCTACACCTGCGGCAAGATGAAGAAGAACCACATCCGTATTCTGGTCGGCGACAAAGTCACGCTGGAACTCTCGCCTTACGATCTGAGCAAGGGCCGCATCACCTTCCGTCACATCGAAAATCGCGGCAACAGCACCCCGCCGCCACCGCGCCGCCGCTACTAAGCCGGCTGGCGACGCCCCGGGCGAAACTGCCAGGTGTCGTCGTAATACGCAGGATCTTCGCTCTCGGCGGTGACGCCGGGAATGCCGAGCAAGGGCAGAGGCTGAAAATCGCGCGGGCGGGTATAACGTCCGCTGGATAAATCTGCCGCCAAACGCGCGTCGACCGTCACAATTTGCTGCGCCAATGGCAGTTGCAGCCAGTTTGCGTCGACCTCGTAGAGAATCGCTTTGGCGGTCAGCCCACGGAAGGGCTTGAGCAGGCTTTCGTAAGTGGCGTGGCCAAAAATGATAAAGCGCAGGTGCTGCATGACCTCGGTGCGACGCTCGACAAACAATGGTTTCCACGCAAAGTTGCGCATCAAGTCGAGCAACTCGGCTTGATCGGATAAAACCACAATCCCGCATTCGTCAAAATGGGTGAGCGCATCGCGCACCTTGCCACGTACCTTGACATCTACTTCGCCATTGCCGGCGATAGCGGCCATGGCTTCGGCATGACTGGCGCTGACTGCGCTCTTGGCTTGCGGGAACGCGAACCAGACCAGCGCATTAAAGAAATCGTGCCAGTTATCGGGCTGGGTTTCGACCTCGCCTTTGGCCCGGATTCGGTGTTCGTAGCCGAGGCCGTCCTCTTGCGGTGGCACAAAACGTACCGGCTGACCTTGGGCGGTATAAACCGGAGAGGCTTCGGCCAGGGCGGCCAGGGCCTGGGCGTCAGGATTGGGCGGTAATTTGTTCAGCCAAGGGCGCAGCGGATCAAACAGCGCCAGCGTGTAGGGTGATGATAGGGTCACTCTTCTGCGTCGGCAGCGCTCTCTGGCGTCTCTTCCGGAACGAAAACCAGCTTGCCCTTTTTCTCGCGGAAAGTACCCATCAGTTTGCCCATGCCTTCAACCGGCTCGCCTTCCATTTTGAAAAAATTGACGCAGTTTTGTGTCTCGGTGGCGTACATGCGCTTGCCGGCTTTGACGATGAAGGCGCCGGATGGCACCTGATAGATTTCAACCTTGGTCGCCGGCGTTCCTAACCCCATCGAATGCCGGCGCATGCAGGCCGGCATGCGGGAAACAACCATAAACAGTTCAAGCTTGCTGTCCCAAAAATACGGCTGCTGGCGAATCAACGAGAGGACATGCTCGCGCGTATTGTCGATTTCATAGGTCGCGGCATCATTGATGCAGGCACTGAGCAAAGGCAGGCTCAAGAGCGACAGGAGGAGATGACGCAGATGCATGATGTTGGGCCTCAGCGCATTTTCCAGGACAGGATTTCGCCAGCCCGCAGCGGCACAATGCTGTCATTGCTGATGTAGGGGTAATCCGCTGGCACCGTCCAGTCTTCCTTGGTCAACGTAATGGTGCCGCTATTGCGCGGCAAGCCGTACCAATCCGGGCCGTTAAAGCTGGCGAAGGCTTCGAGCTTGTCGAGCGCGCCGGCGGCCTCAAAAATTTCAGCATACAGTTCGATGGCGGCGTAGGCGGTGTAACAACCGGCGCAACCGCAGGCGGCTTCTTTGGCCAGCTTGGCGTGCGGTGCCGAATCGGTGCCGAGGAAGAATTTGGGATTGCCGGAAATCGCCGCCGCGACCAACGCCTCACGGTGAATTTCGCGCTTCAAAACGGGCAAACAATACCAGTGCGGACGAACGCCGCCTTGAAAGATGGCGTTGCGGTTATAAAGCAAATGATGGGCGGTAATGGAAGCTGCTACGGTCAACGGCGAATTTGCCACAAAATCTGCGGCGTCCTTGGTCGTGATGTGCTCCATCACTACCTTGAGTTTTGGGAAGCGCTGCGTCAGCGGCAGTAATACGGTGTCGATAAAGACCTTTTCGCGATCAAACAAATCCACCTTTTGATCGGTCACTTCGCCATGTACCAGCAGCGGCAAACCGAGGCGCTCCATCTCGGCCAGCACGCCATAGGCCTTGGCGATGTCGGTCAGGCCGGCGTCGGAATTGGTCGTTGCTCCCGCCGGGTAAAGCTTGATTGCCTTGACGAAGCCGGAGGCAGCCGCCCTGACCACCTCGCTGGCCGGCATGTTGTCAGTCAGGTACAAGGTCATCAAGGGCTCGAAACTGGCGCCGGCGGGTAAAGCCGAAACAATGCGGTCACGGTAAGCGGCGGCTTGCTCAACCGTCGTTACCGGCGGCTTGAGGTTGGGCATGACGATGGCGCGTGCAAACTGGCGGGCGGTGTGCGCCAGAACCGAAGCCAAAGCTTCGCCATCGCGTAAATGAAGGTGCCAGTCGTCGGGGCGGGTCAGGGTGATTCGCATAGCGGTTCTCGAAAGAATTTAGCTGATTTTAACTTTTCAAGGCCAATGCGCGCTCATAAAGTGCATTTTTTGCCATCCCGGTAATTGCCGAGGCCAGTTTGGCTGCCTGCTTGACCGGCAAGCCATCCGCCAACAAGAGCTTGAGCACCCGCTCACCTTCGCCGTCTTCTCCATTTTCCGGGGCGCCGGAAAGCATCAGCACGAATTCGCCGCGCTGGCGGTTGGGGTCACCTTTCAGCCATTCCAAAGCCTCGCTTAGCGGGCAACTGTGAATCGACTCGAAAAGCTTGGTTAGCTCGCGGCCAATCACCAACGTGCGTTCACCCAACACGGTGGCGAGATCGGCCACGGTTTCCAGCACACGGTGCGGCGCTTCGTAGAAAACCAGCGCACAGGGGTAATCGCGCAAATCTTCTAAAACCTGCCGGCGCTGGCCGCCTTTGCTCGGCAGAAAACCATAAAACATGAAATGCTCGTCAAGCAGGCCGGAACCGGAAAGTGCGGTGGTGGCGGCACACGGGCCGGGCAGCGGAATGACTTTGCAGCCAGCAGCACGAACCGCAGCGACGATGCGCGCGCCGGGGTCAGAAATGCCCGGTGTGCCAGCGTCGGAAATCAGCGCAACGGCTTCACCGGCCAGTAGTTTCTCGATGATGCGCACTGCCGCCTCATGTTCGTTGTGCTGATGCGCCGGGATGGTGCGAGCCTGAGCGCCCAGTTGCTTGAGCAGCGGGCCGCTGTGTCGGGTGTCTTCGGCGGCCACCCACGGTACCGTGCGCAAGATTTCTTCAGCGCGACGGGTCAGGTCAGCCAGATTCCCGAGCGGGGTCGGGACGACATACAATGCAGCGGATTCTTCCGTCATTTTTGTGAGCATGCAGGCAAAAGCTAACGATACCACCACCACGCGCGGGCGCGAAGCAGAAGCGCTGGCGGCGCGCTATCTCGAATCTTGCGGTCAACGCGTTTTAGAGCGCAATTTTTTGGTCCGTGGCGGCGAGATTGACCTGATTTGCCGCGATGGCAAGGTGCTGGTTTTTGTCGAAGTGCGCCTGCGTAGCCGCAGTGATTTTGGTGGCGCCGGGGCCAGCATTACTGCCAGCAAGCGCCGCCGCATCATTCTTGCCGCGCGGCATTATCTGGCCGGCAAGCGGGAATGCGATTGCCGCTTTGACTGCGTGCTACTCGACGCGCTGGATGAAAAGCGAATCGAGTGGATCAAAAATGCGTTTTCAGCTGACGATTAGTTT
>JAQTZQ010000144.1 GCA_028687645.1 Rhodocyclaceae bacterium | reverse complement strand
TCGCTGTCGCCGGTGTGACGTTCGGCGAGATGGGTCAGTCCGATAATGGCGTTCATCGGGGTGCGGATTTCGTGGCTCATGTTGGCCAGAAAAATGCTCTTGGCCTGGCTGGCGTGTTCGGCGGCGAGCTTGGCTTGCTCCAGCTCCAGGGTGCGCTGGTGGACGAGGTCTTCGAGATGGTTGCGGTGTTGCTGCAACTCGGCCTCGGCCTGACGTTTTTCTGTCATATCGTCAATGAAAGCGACCAGATGCGGAGCACCATCCATCTCAAATACTTCAGCTGACAGGCTCATGGGCCGCCGGCGGCCGTCACGCCCAACGCCGATGCTGTCAAAATCGTTGATGCGACCATCGCGGCGGATGGTTTCCACCATTTTGACGCGATCTTCCTCGCTGCCCCAGAGTCCGGCTTCGAGTGTCGTCTTGCCCAGCAGTTCTTCACGCGTCCAGTTGTATTCATTGAGCAGACGGTCGTTGGCGTCGACAATTTGGCCGTCCGTCAGGCGGGTAACGCAGGCGGACACCGGCGCGACCCGGAAGGCGGTGGCCAGCCGGCGTTGCAATTGATGGACTTCGGCTTCTGTCGCCTGACGTTGCGTGATGTCACGGCTGATGCCGAGCACGCCAATGATCTTGTTCTGATCATCGCGCATCGGTGCTTTCGTGGTGTGCAGCAATTCGCGATGACCATCGCTGGCAAAAGTGACCCATTCTTCGTTGCTGCGTGGGGCCTCGGCAGCTAGCGCAGCGCGGTCATTGGCGCGGAAAAATTCGGCCAGTTCGCGATCGACAAAATCAAAATCAGTTTTGCCACGAATCTCGGCTTCGGTCGCACCGAAAAACTGCTCGAAGCGTTTGTTGCAGCTCAGGTAAACACCATCAGGATCCTTTAGCCAGACGAGATCCGGCAGGGTATCGATCAGGGTGCGTAGTTGAAAATGTTCGTGCGCCGGGCCTTGGTCATTTTCCATATTCATGCGTGTGGCCTGAGTCTATCGACTCCCTCCTCCCAACCCCTCTCCCGCAGGGGGCGAGGGGCTATTTAAGTTGTGCTTATTCTGCGTAAGCGTCGGCGATAGCTTTGAAGCGCTCGAAATTGTCAACAAAGGCCTGGACAATGTCCGGGTCGAAATGCGTGCCGCTATCTTTGGTGATGATGTTGCGCGCATCGTCATAGCTGAAGGCGGATTTGTACACCCGCTTGCAGATGAGTGCATCGAAGACATCGGCCAGTGCCATCAGGCGTGCGGCGATGGGTATGGCGTCGCCAGCCAGGCCGTCCGGGTAGCCGCTGCCGTTCCATTTTTCATGGTGATGGTGGGCGATTTCCTTGGCCAGAGCGAGAAACTCAACCTGTTCGGCGGCATCCACTTCGGCCTGGGCGATGGCATCGCTGCCAAGCTTGGCGTGAGTGCGCATAATCACCCATTCTTCCGGCGTTAGCGGGCCGGGCTTGAGCAGGATGTGATCGGGAATGCCAACCTTGCCGATATCGTGCAGCGGGGCAGATTTGGCCAGGCCAATGATGGTCTCATCGTCGAGGAAGTTGGCAAAACGCGGGTGATCGCGCAGGCTTTGCGCCAGGGTGCGAACGTATTCCTGAGTGCGGCGCAGGTGGTTGCCGGTTTCCGGGTCACGGGTCTCGGCGAGGCGAGCCAGTGCCAGAATGCTGACATCTTGAATGATCTGGTTCTCGCTCATCCGCTTGGCGACTTCGGATTCGAGATAGGCGTTCTGGTCTCGCAGAATGTCGCGCGCCAGTTTGAGTTCCAGTTGTGAGCGAACGCGGGCCAGTACGATGGCCGGGCGGATGGGTTTGGTGATGTAGTCGACAGCACCGCAATCCAGGCCGTGTTCTTCGTCCTCAGTGCCATCCATGGCGGTCACGAAAATGACCGGAATGTGCTTGGTGGCCGGGTTGTTGCGTAATTCGGCAAGGACATCAAAGCCATCCATCTCCGGCATCATGACATCAAGCAGGATGAGATCCGGAGGCGGCGTGCCGTGCGCGATTTGCAGGGCGCGACGCCCGGAGTTGGCGGCGCGTACGCGATAGGTGGATTGCAGCAGCTCGCCGAGAACACTGAGGTTTTCGGGCGTGTCATCAACAATCAGAATGGTGGGCTGGCTCTTGGCCATGCGACTCCTCTAGTGGCCGTCTAGCGGTTGCGGTTGTTCGAGCGATTATCAACCGTCTGTCTCAAGAATGCCAGTCTGTTGCGGCGGTTTTAGCGGATGCCAGCGGCGATCCGGTGATAAATCGCGAATCGTCTTTTATCGATATTTCCGGCGTCGACCGCAGCAATCAAGGCGCAATCCGGCTCCTTGTCGTGGCGGCAGTCACGAAAGCGACATTGGCCGACATAGGGGCGAAATTCGCGGAAGGCGTGTTCGAT
Source organism: Rhodocyclaceae bacterium (assembly GCA_028687645.1). GTDB lineage: Bacteria > Pseudomonadota > Gammaproteobacteria > Burkholderiales > Rhodocyclaceae > Azonexus. The sequence continues at coordinate 7,243 of JAQTZQ010000144.1, read as the reverse complement.
CTCCTGACGATCAAGATGACCAAGGCCGAATTCTTGCAGGCCGGGCGAGTCGATCAGGTCGCTTTCGTCGTCGAGATGGTAGAGCGTGGCGTGCGTGGTGGTGTGTTTGCCGGAGTCCAGCGCGGCAGAAATCTCGCGCGTGGCGGCGTTGGCTTCCGGTACCAGGGCATTGACCAGCGTCGATTTGCCCATGCCGGACTGGCCGACGAGAACGCTGGTGTAGCCTTGCAGCTCGGGGCGCAAATCGTCAGCGTGCTCAAGGGCCGAGAGCTCAAGGATGCGATAGCCGAGCTTGGCGAAAATCGCCAGCCGCTCGCGAGCGGCTTCCAACTTGTCGGTCAGGTCGCATTTGTTGAGGACGATGAGCGGCTCGATTTCTTCGCTTTCAGCCGCGAGCAGGGCGCGGGTGATGAGTTCATCGGAAAAACTCGGTTCGGTGGCGACGACAATCACTACCTGATCAACATTGGCGGCGATCAGCTTTTGCTTGGTTTCGTTGGAGCGATAGAGCAGGCTGGTGCGCGGGGTGATGGCTTCGATGACGCCCTGGTTTTCCGAGGTCAGCTCAATCTCGACCCGGTCGCCACAGGCGATGTCGCTCCTTTTGCCGCGCGGCACGCAGGTCAGCTTCAGCCCGTCGGAACGTTCAACAACGTATTGACGACCATGTGCAGCAATGACTCTTCCTGCCATCAATTTGCTGCCACTCCAGGTTGTGCCAGCAAGCGGGCGATGCGCTGCGCAGCCGGCGGGTGGGAATCGTAGAACAGGGAATGCAGCGGGTCAGGTGTCAGTGTCGAGGCGTTATCTTGATAGAGTTTGAGCAGCGCCTGAACCAGATCCTTGGCGGCAGCATGTTCAGCGGCATAGGCATCTGCTTCGAATTCATTGCGCCGCGACAGATAGCTGCTCAACGGACTGAGCGGGAAGGTGAAGACTGGAATGACGAGGAAAAACAGGATCAGCGCCAGCGCGGTATTTTGCGCCGGCACGCCGAGGCCGTTGTAAAACCATGGTGCCTCGATTAACTGGCCGAGCAGCCAGAGAAAGCCGAGCGAGATGGCGAACATCATAACAATGCGCTGAATGACGTGATGACGGCGGAAATGGCCGAGTTCGTGGGCGAGAACGGCTTCAATTTCACTGGGGGCAAGGCGTGCCAACAGGGTGTCGAAAAAAACGATGCGCTTGTTTTGGCCAAAGCCGGTGAAGTAGGCGTTGCCATGGCTGGAGCGTTTTGAGCCGTCCATGACAAACAGGCCGCTGGAGCGAAAGCCGCAACGGGTCAGCAGGGCTTCAATTCGTGATTTCATTTCGCCGTCTTCAAGCGGTGAAAATTTGTTGAATAACGGAGCGATCCAGCTTGGGTAAACAAAGAGAACGAGCAGGTTGAATAGGCACCAAAAGAGCCAGACATAGAGCCACCAGAAGTTGCCCATGGCACCCATCAGCCAAAGTACGAAGGCTAAGACCGGGACACCGATAACGATGCCGACCAGGGTGTGCTTGAGCAAATCGCCGAAGAACAGGCCAAGGGTCATGCGGTTGAAGCCGTAGCGCGTTTCGATAACGAATTGCCGGTAGAGCGAAAAGGGCAGGTCGATGAGGCCGGAAATCAGCATCAGGCTGAAGATCATCGCCAGGCCGTAGGCGATGCCTTGAAGTTGCGACGACCAGAATTCGTGCAGCCAGGCGATGCCACCCCCGAGCGTCAAGGCCAGCAGGAGGGCGGCGTCGATCAGAATGTTGCGCAGCGCGAACTTGTTACGGTCAACGGTGTAATCGGCGGCCTTTTTATGCGCTTCAAGCGAAATCCGCTCGGCAAAGTTGGCCGGTACGGACTCGCGATGGGTGCTGACAAAGCGAATGTGGCGCAGTTTCAACCACAGGCGAATGACCAGGGTCAGGATGAAGGCGGCAAGAAATAAGGTAGTAAAGTCAGAAGTCACGAAGGTGGGCTGGAAGCTGTGAGAAAATTCGAGTTTTTAGGCAAAAAGACAATTATATGGCAGCAAACGCAAACAACCTCGTCTGGTTGGATATGGAAATGACTGGTTTGAATCCGGATGGTGACCGAATTATCGAAATGGCGATGGTTGTCACCAATTCAGCGCTTGAACTGGTCGCCGAATCGCCGTCCTGGGTAGTGCACCAGTCTGACGAAATATTGGCAGCCATGGACGATTGGAACCAGAAAACGCACGGACGTTCCGGCTTGATTGACAAGGTCAAGGCCTCAACCATGGATGAGGCCGCCGTCGCTGCCGAGGCGATGGCGTTTCTCAAACGCCATTCCGCCAAAGGCCATTCGCCGATGTGCGGTAATAGTATCGGCCAGGATCGTCGCTTTATGGCGCGCTACATGCCGGAACTGGAAGCCTTCTTCCATTACCGCAACCTTGATGTCAGTACTTTGAAAGAGCTGTGCAAACGCTGGCAGCCGGAGATTTATAAAGGTTTCAAGAAAAAGGGTCGACACACGGCACTGGCTGATATTTATGAGTCGATTGATGAACTCAAGTATTACCGCGAGCATTTTTTGAAGGGCGCATGAATATCCGCTCCCTCCCCTTCAAGGGGAGGGCTGGGGTGGGGATGGGTCATACGGTCAACGGTGATAAATGCGGAATTTTTCATGTCGATCACCGGGGCGGTTGCCCTCCCAGATTTTGCGCCATTTGCCTTTGGGGGCCGCTAGTTCGGGGGCGGTGTCGCCGGTTACCAGTACCCAGCGACATTCCTTGCCGGCGCTGGAGTCAGCAAGCAAAGGCTCAAGACCGACAAAGTAAGCGAGCGATGCCCGTTGGGTATCGTTCAAACCCCGTTCGGCAACACAGCCGCGTTCGGCAGGTAAGATTTTGGCGATTTCGAGCGCAATCGGGCGATAGCTTTTGCCGTAGTCGAACCAGGGCAAAATCAGGGTAGTGGCGAGCAGCCAGAGCGTGGTGAAGCCGAGCGTCCAATGGGTTAAGCTGCGGTAGGGCGAGCGTGGCGCAGTGATGATCAACCAGATCCACCAAGCCGTGGCGACCAGACCGATGAGCATGGCCAAGAGGTCAAGATGGCCAACAAAGCCCGGGCGCAGAATGACTGCGCGGCTGGCCATCTTGGTGGGCCAACCCAGTGCCATGGCCGACCAGCCGATCCAGACGACAATCATGAAGAAGGTAAAGGTTGTCATGCCAAACCAGTCAAAGGCATTGGCGGCGCCGCGCCGTAGTGTCAAGGCGCCTGGCGTAGCCAATAAGGCCAGCGGTGGCAGCAGAAGCAGTGCAGGAATTTCTCGCGGGCGGTAAGCCAGCGCCAGCATTAATACGGTCAAGAGCAGGAAACCCAAGGGTAACAATTGTGGCATTTCATGCAATATTTTGCGCCGAGTCCACAGTGTCCAGGCAGCTAATGGCAAGGCAGGGAAGGCAAACCAGGGCAAAAAGGAGAGGAACTTGGCTGCACCGGGCAAAGAAAATGGCGTCAGGAGGGGGCGCATTTCAGTGTTGAGCCAGCCATGAAATCGTGCCGGCTCAAACATCAGCAGTAGTAGCGGCCATGGGGCGATCAGCAGTGCCCCGATCGCAAAGCCGATAAGCAAGGTGTGCAGCGCTTTTGGACGATCCGGCGAGAGCCACCAGGCAAGTGGCGCCACAGCCAGCAAGGGCAGCGTTGGGGCTATGCCGGCGCCAAGCAGGCAGCCAGCAATAGCCAGTCCATAAAAAATACCGGTGAGGCGCGGCTTGCGCCCGATCATCGCCAGTGCCCCAAGGCCGCCAGCATAGGCCGCCAGCGCGATCAGCATCGGTTGAGCATCGTGAGCATGTAGGAGTAATCCGGCGCAGCCGGCCAGCAACAGCGGGCTGGCAGCAGCGCTTTCTTGCCCATACATTTCGCGGCCAGCGTAATAAAGTCCGGTCAAGGCGAGTGTGACCCAGACGCCGCTGGCGAGTCGGATGGCTTCGTGTTGCGGTAACAGCCAACCGAATAGTTTGCCGGTAATGGCACCACTCCAGTAATAAAGTGGTGGCTCGTGGAAGGAGCGGCCTGCAAGTATCGGTGTCAGCCAGTCGCCCTGAGTCAGCATGTGCCATGCCGTGCTGATATGAATGGCGTCCTCGCCCTTCCATGGGTCACGGCCAAATAACCCGGCCAGTACATAAAAAGCCAGTATCGCCGCCAATACCCAACCCGCTGGCGGCAAGGTGATGCCACGGCTGAGGGTGGTTTTTAGGCGAGCGCTGAATTCAGACATGAATACTTGAAATAAAAAAGGCAGCCAAGCGGCTGCCTTTTGTCGAAAGCATTAGGCAGATCAGGCAGCGGTTTTACGCAGCATGGAGCCAAATTTCTGGTTGAATCTTTCGACGCGGCCAGCGGTATCAACGATCTTCTGCTTGCCGGTGTAGAACGGGTGACACATGGAGCAGACTTCAACGTGGAAGGTCGGTTTGCTCATGGTGGAACGCGTCGTGAAAGTGCTGCCGCAGGAGCAGGTCACTTGGATTTCTTTGTAATTCGGATGGATTGCGTCTTTCATTTTTATTACCTTTCGTTACGCGACCGGCGGATGTGGCCGATCTGGAAAACGCGGGATTATCCTTGAATAATCACACGTTTGCAATATAAATCAGTGATTAGCCACGGCGCATGGCATCGAAAAATTCGGCGTTGCCTTTGGTGGACTTGACCTTGTCGAGCAGGAATTCCATCGCCGCAAGGTCGTCCATCGGGTAACAGAGCTTGCGAAGTACCCACATTTTGGACAGCACATCGGGCTTGAGTAGTAGTTCTTCGCGGCGCGTGCCGGAGCGGTTAACGTTGATGGCCGGGTACATCCGCTTCTCAGCCATACGGCGATCGAGATGGATTTCAGCGTTACCCGTACCCTTGAATTCTTCGTAAATCACTTCGTCCATGCGCGAGCCGGTGTCGATTAGCGCGGTAGCGAGAATGGTCAGCGAACCGCCTTCTTCGATATTGCGCGCAGCACCGAAGAAACGCTTCGGCTTTTGCAGTGCATTGGCATCGACGCCGCCAGTCAGCACCTTGCCGGACGCTGGTTGCACAGTGTTGTAGGCACGGGCGAGGCGGGTGATCGAATCAAGCAGGATGACGACATCCTTCTTGTGCTCAACCAGGCGCTTGGCTTTTTCAATGACCATTTCAGCCACTGCAACGTGGCGGGTGGCTGGCTCGTCAAAGGTTGAGGCAACGACCTCGCCTTTGACCGTGCGGGTCATCTCGGTTACTTCTTCTGGCCGCTCGTCGATCAGCAGGACGATCAGGGTGACATCCGGATGATTGGCGGTGATGGCATGGGCAATATTTTGTAACATCACCGTTTTGCCGGTCTTGGGCGGAGCAACCAGCAGGCCGCGCTGACCGGCTCCGACCGGGGCGATCATGTCGATGACGCGGCTGGTGATGTTTTCTTCGGATTTAATGTCGCGTTCGAGTTTGAGGTGACGCGTCGGGTGCAGCGGCGTCAGATTTTCGAACATGATTTTATTTTTGTTGGCTTCCGGCGCAAAGCCGTTGATCCGGTCCAGCTTGGTCAGCGCAACGTAACGCTCGCCTTCTTTCGGGGTGCGGATTTCGCCGGCGATGGTGTCGCCGGTGCGCAAATTGAAGCGCCGCACCTGAGAGGGCGAAACGTAGATGTCGTCGGGGTTGGGCAGGTAAGAAGTATCCGGGGAGCGAAGAAAGCCATAGCCGTCGGCCAGCACTTCCAGCGTGCCGTCACCGTAGATGGTGACGCCCTTTTTGGCTTCGTGCTTGAGGATGGCGTAGATCAGTTCCTGCTTGCGCATCCGGTTGGCGTTTTCGATACCGGCTTCGGTAGCCATGTCGAGCAGTTTGCCGACGTGATGCGTCTTGAGTTCAGAGAGTTGCATGTGTGCTGGATAGGGGGCACCTGCACGGGGCCGGAGAGAAAGCCGGGGCCGAGGGTGCTAATAACAAGGGTGGGTGTGTGACGCCGGCAGTTTGCTTCTGGCGTCGGCCTGAAGAAAGAATGTTTCTTCAGGCCCGGAGAGTACGGAGATTACAGGGTGCTGTCAATAAAGGCAGCGAGTTGCGATTTTGACAGGGCGCCGACCTTGGTTGCTTCGACATTGCCGTTCTTGAAAATCATCAGGGTAGGGATGCCGCGAATACCAAATTTGGCCGGAACTGCCTGGTTTTCATCAATATTGACTTTGGCAATTTTGAGTTTGCCGGCGTAGTCCTTGGCGATTTCATCGAGAATCGGTGCAATCATCTTGCACGGACCGCACCATTCAGCCCAGTAATCGACCAGAACCGGTTGCGCTGATTTCAGCACCTCGGATTCAAAAGTGTCATCGGTGACGTAATGGATGTGCTCGCTCATTGAATTGCCTCGTGGAAAAGGGAAACGCGGGAAAATTGAAGCTTCTTGAAAGCTGATACCCGGATTGGAGGTGGGCATCAGAGAATGTGATGAGATGCTAGCGAAAAAGATGGGCTTAGGGAAGAGTTAGCGGCTCGGTTTGAGCAAATTTGCCAACTCAACTGCAGTTTTTATCTGCATTTTGTCGAAAAGATTGGCTCGATGTACCTCGACGGTGCGCATGCTGATGTTTAACTCATCAGCAATAATTTTGTTCAGTTTGCCAGCGAGAACCAGGTCCATGATTTGCTTTTCCCGATTTGTCAGGCTTTCAAGGCGGCGATTGACCGAGTCCTGCGTTGCGCTGTTGGCGCGCTGTAAAGTATTGAGCGCGATGGCCTCTGTAACTCGGGTGGCCAGGGCATTGTCGGTGAGTGGCTTTTCAAAGAAGTCGAATGCACCTTTTTTCATTGTGGCAACCGCTAAAGGTACGTCACCGTGTCCAGTCAGAAAGATGACGGGTAAGGTTGAGGCGAGTGAGCATAAGCGGTCAAAGCAATCCAGTCCGCTCATGCCGGTCATCCGCATATCGAGCACGACGCAACCACTCAGGGCGGGTGTCCACATGGCGAGAAAATTTTCCGCCGAGTCGTAAGTGGCGCTCGTTATGCCGCGCGAATTCAGAAGCCAGGCCAGGGCGTCGCGAATCGCTTCGTCATCATCGACAATATGGGCTTGCGGTTGGCTCATTCAGTCTCCAGTGGCAGGGTGAAAATAAATATCGTACCGCTCCCCGAGGTGCTCCGAGGATTTTCTTCAACCCATAGCCGACCCCGATGGAATTCGATAATTGAGCGGCAGATTGAAAGGCCGACGCCCATGCCTTCTGGCTTGGTGGTGAAA
>JAQTZQ010000143.1 GCA_028687645.1 Rhodocyclaceae bacterium | reverse complement strand
AAAGCGAGGCACCGATGGCCTCACCTGGGCTGAAGCCATAAATTATTTCCGAGGCGTGGTTCCAATACACCACGGTGCCGTCAATCGTATAGCCCTGAATCGCCAGCGCGTCGACCTTCTCAAAAATGCTGCGAAACTGCGCTTCGCTGGCACTCAACTCCCGGGTGATCAGGTCAGCACGCGCACTCGCTGCCTTTAGCTGACGATTCGCGCGCCACAGCACGCCGACCAACATCAACAAAAGGCCCGCCAGCCAAGGTGCAACTTGGCTGATGAGCGAAATTATCGATGGCGCGATTTGCGGCCCGATGCCCGACTGCTGACTTGTTTGAGCGTACGCACCAAGTCCTTGTGCTGCCAGCGTGGCACCTAGCGCAAACCTCTGCGCAACTCTTGTTACGCCGCTCGGCGGCATGGTCGTCAAGCCACTCACGCGCCGGCGCCAAGGCTGAATTGGATCTACACTTAAAGAGGCCAACATGGAGGCTCCCGTCATGAATTTGATACCCAAAAGGCATCGCACGCTTGCGGTTAGCATACTACAAAACGCCCAGGCAATTTAACCTGTATTCCCCAGTTGAGGGCACCTGCTGCATGATGCACGTCGAAGACAGAGATGCTTGTTTTAGCAAAGTCTTCCAGAAGATCCAAAGCGGACAGGAATCCAGGCTTAGTCCTTCAAGTTAAAGAACGTCGAGATACGCTGGAATAGTTTGTTGCTATGAGGTGTTTTGTATCCGGTGTCCGTGTGATGTTGCAGATCCAGTTTGTTGGAGTTGGCCATTTCGCGCTCGCTGAGCACTTCGCTCATGTAACTGGCAATTTCTGGCCGATCGCGCAGTAATTTGGCCAATATCTCCTTACTGATCTCCGTCACACTGGAGTCGACCACGCTGACGATGCTGGCGGTTCTGGGCTCACCCATCAACAAAGAGCGTTCACCAAAAAAATGCCCGGGCTTGATACGCGCCACCTCGGTTTCCTGCCCGTCTGCTTGCTTGATATTTACCGCCAGCAGTCCCTCACGCAGGATAAATAGTGAGCTCCCTGACTCCCCTTGGCGCAATATGGCCACACCGCCATTGAAGATTCGTGAATGGCAGTGTTGCGATAGGTAACGCAACTCGTCAGTTTTTAAGCCGGCAAATAGTGTGGTGCGGGCAATCAACTGATCAATATCGCGCTCAGCCGGCAGATTTAAATTTTGGTCGAGGTGCTGCAACACCCGCATTGGGACGGGGATTTGAACGCCGGCGTAATGCAGGTTACGCAAAATGTTCTGGTTAACCTTGAACCGCGTCTGGATTTGTCGACCGGGGTTAGGGCACCAGTAATGCAAACACCACAGCACCCCACTCTCGGTGTAGTCGGTAATCGTGACGATAGACTCGCGCGGGATGCTGGCAATCTCTTCAACCTGGTTGGCCGCCCCAAGCAAGAGGCGTTGACCTTGGTGGGTGGTGACATGAAATGGCAGCGTGATACTGATTTCATCGCGAAAATAAGGCTCCGGCCGCGAATAGATTTTCACGGGCAGATTGGTCAGCTGACTATTCGGCAAAATGAAGGAGATTTCATCAGTGCTGACTAAACGTACCGCACGCCAGTTCATTTCGACAATACGACCAATACTGCCGTGATCATCGGTTTGTACCCAGTCGCCTTCTTTAAACGGCCGCTGCAGGGCAATCACCACCCCCGAGAAAGCATCCATGATCGGTCGTTGCAAGGCAAACCCCAGAACCCCAAGGGCAACGGTAGAGGCGGTCAGGATGGCGGTAATCGATTGGCCAAAAACCAGGGCAATGACGGCACATAAAGCAACAACCCAGACCACCAGCGCGACGAGTTGGCGCAGCAAGACCGGAATAGACTCATCCGCTCCCGACCGCTTGCGATACCAGACTGTCAGGTCAATCACCCGAATAGCCAAAAACGCCAACGCGATCCAGGTAAAAGTGGCTGCACTTTTGACCGCCATGCTGCCCATACTGATCGGCTGGCCGGCGTTACCACTGCGCAAGACTGCGAGCAGCACCAGCGCCGTGCTCAGCAACAAGAGTGGTAGCCCAAGCAGATGCCAGCGGCGCGAGGGTAAAACAAGGGCTTGATTTGTGTCGCTCATCCCAACAACCTTATCAGTCCGGCAACGGCGGCGAATACCTGCCATTACAGCTTACCTTGCGGCACAACTGAAGGCTAGAGATTCGAGATTTAGATTCTGATTTTTTGGTCGTTCCAGTGGTCTCGATATCGCCCAACCACTCGACAGTCTCAAAAAAATCGGAAGAGGATCGCTGCCACTTTTTGATTACATCCAATGCGCTAAACTGCAAATGGCTTTTTCTATCAATTTTCTGAAATGCGTCTACTCACCCCACTTCTTTTTGCCCTCATCGGCGGCTGCGCCACCGTCGTTGTGACGATGCAACTTGATGAGCGTTTCGGCCCGGCTGATCCGGGGCGCTTCGATCATCCACCCGCCGCCACGCGTGCAGCTCCCGATTACTGGAAGGACGTGCGCCCGGTACTGGATCAGCGCTGTGTCAGTTGCCACGCCTGTTACGACGCGCCCTGCCAGCTCAATCTCGCCAGCTACGCCGGCATCACCCGGGGCGCCAGCGCTCGGGCGGTTTATTCAGCCAGCCGCCTGCTGGCCGACGAACCCACCCGCCTCGGTTTTGACGCGCTGAGCAATCGCCAATGGCGCAGCAAGGACTTCTTCCCGGTACTCAACGAGCGGGCTCAGACCCCCGAAGCCAACCGCGAAGGCGGGGCGATGCTGCGCATGCTGGCGATGAAACGCGCCAGTGAATGGCCGAGCAGCGGGCCGCTCAAGGACAAGGATCTCGATTTTTCACTGGATCGTGAGCAAACCTGCGTCACCGCAGAAGGCGCCGAGCATTACGCCAACAGTCACCCAACGCGTGGCATGCCCTTTGGCCTGCCACCGCTGGCTGAAGGTGAATTCAACACCCTCAGCCGCTGGCTGGAAGCCGGCGCACCGTATTCCCCACCAGCACCACCAAAGCCTGAAGTCACCCGGCAGATCAGCGCCTGGGAAGCGCTGCTCAACGCCGACGACAAGCGCAGCCAGTTGGTGGCGCGCTACATTTACGAGCACTGGTACATCGGCCAGTTCCATTTCCCCGAACAGCCTGAACGCAATTTTGATCTGGTCCGTAGCCGCAGCGCTCCCGGCCAGCCAATCGATGTGATTGCCACGCGCCGGCCCTTTGATGACCCCGGCGTTGCCCGCGTCTATTACCGCCTGCGCTCAATGGAAGCCACGCAAGTCGCCAAAACCTACATGCCTTTGGAGCTCAATCCGGCACGCTTGAAGCGCGTTCGCGGCTGGTTCTTTGGCGATGCTTATCCGGTCGAGCAACTCCCCGGCTATCAACCAGAAATTGCCTCCAACCCATTTACTACCTTCGCGGCCCTGCCAGTTAATGCGCGCTATCGCTTCATGCTCGATGAGGCGCAATTTACCGTCATGGGCTTCATGAAAGGCCCGGTTTGCCGGGGTCAAGTGGCGCTTAGCGTGATCAACGACCATTTCTGGGTGGTTTTTCTCGAACCCGGCGAGCGTGAAAACAAAGCCACCGAGCAATTGCTCAAGTTGGCAGCGCCCAACCTCAATCTGCCCGCCGAGCATCAAAGCACGGTGGGGCTACTGGCCTGGCGCGATTATGCGGAGAAGGAAAAAGCCTATCTCGAAACCAAAGGCAAGTTGCAAAGCAAGCTGCTGGCCGGCAATTACCAATACGCCCTGAACAAATTATGGGATGGCGACGGCCAGAACCCGAATGCCGCACTCACGGTGCTGCGCCATTTCGACAGCGCTTCGGTGGTGCGCGGGCTGCTTGGCGAGCAACCGCAAACCACGCTGGTCATGGGCTACCCTTTGCTTGAGCGCATGCATTATTTGCTCGTCGCTGGTTTTGACGTTTATGGCAACGTCGGCCATCAACTCGCGACGCGCCTGTACATGGATTTTCTGCGCATGGAGGGCGAGATGACCTTTGTTTCCCTGCTCCCCGCCAGCGAGCGCCGAGCGGTATTCGAGCGCTGGTATCGCGGCGGCGATCGCCAACTCAAGCATTTGGCTGAGGCCGCACGCTACTTCCAGGTCGACAGCAGCCAAAACTTCCGCAGCAATGACCACCTGGGCGAGCTATACCAGCGCCTCAAGCAACAACTTGCGCCGGTGCGCGAGGCGGCGCTGGACTGGAAAGGCAGCGGATTATCGGCGGGTGAGATCAAGCAGATGAATCGCCTGGCACAAATCAAGGGGCTGCCGGTCTCGCACCTGCCGGAAATGAGCGTGCTGGTACTCAAACAACCCAATGGCGAGACGCGCGTTGTTTCTTTGGTCAGTAACAGCGCGCATAGCAATGTGGCCGAGTTGTTCCGCGAAGAAAAGCGGCGCTTACCGAAAGAAGACACGCTGCTCGCCATCAATGGCATTGCGGGTGCCTATCCAAATGCAATTCTTACGGTCGACAGCGAAAACCTGCCTAATTTTGTCGATGCGGTTTCCCGTTTGGACAGTGAAGCCGACCTGGTAAAACTCCTGGACCGTTACGGCGTGCGCCGCACCAACCCGGCGTTCTGGAAAACCAGCGATGCCATCCATGCCGTCTGGCGCAAGATGGCACCGCAAGAGGCAGCCGTGCTGGATTACAGCCGCCTCGACAACCTCTGATCAGGAAGCCTTGTTCTCGCGGGCTTCCTTGCGCAGCGAAGCCCACACCGAAGCACCGATAATCACCGCGACCACGGCAAGTGAGAAGCCGACGGGGATCTTGTAGATATCGATCAGCAGCATCTTGACGCCAATGAACATCAGCACCATCGCCAAGCCGTACTTGAGCAGCGAGAAACGGTCAGCGACGCCGGCGAGCAGGAAGTACATGGCGCGCAGGCCAAGGATGGCGAAGATGTTCGAAGTCAGGACGATAAACGGATCAGTCGTGATGGCAAAAATAGCCGGGATCGAATCGACCGCGAAGATCAAATCAGACACTTCGACCAGCACCAGCGCAAGGAACAGCGGCGTCGCGTAACGCACGCCATTTTTCCAGGTAAAAAAGTTCTGGCCGTCAAACTCGGTCGTGATGTTCATGTGGCCACGCAACCATTTCACCAGCTTGTTGTTTTCCAGATCCGGCTTTTCATCGGCAAACCAGTACATTTTGACGCCAGTGATCAGCAGGAAAGCGCCAAAAACATACAAAATCCAGTGGAACTGAGTAATCAGCCAGGCGCCAGCAAAAATCATGATGGTGCGCATGATGATCGCGCCGAGCACGCCGTAAAGCAGCACGCGCTTTTGCAACTCGGGCGGCACGGCAAAGAAGCTGAACAGCATCAGCCAGATAAAGACGTTATCCACCGCCAGCGCCTTTTCGATCAGGTAGCCGGTGACAAATTCAAGTGCCTTGCTGTTCGCCACCTCGCGCCCGACGCTGCCGTCGAGATACCACCACAACACGCCGGCAAAAGCCATGGAAAGCGATATCCAGATCACTGACCAGACGGCAGCCTCTTTGAAGCTGACGCGGTGCTCCTTGCCGCCACCAACCACGAACAGGTCAATCGCCAGCATGACCACCACAATGGCCGCAAACCCGGCCCATAGCTCCCAACTACCGATTGTTTCCATTCTTATTTCCTTTCGTGCATTCCAAAAAGTCAACGGCCCGCGCCGTGAAAGACGAGAGCCGTGGAATGCCAAAGGAGCCTCGCCGTCGCGGCAAAGGTCTTGCTCACAGCGCTGTTATGCTGCCCGGCCGCCGGAGGAAAAACCTCGTGATGACGACAAACCGGTTTGGAGCTACTCCCCCTTGGGATAGGCGGACTTTAGTGACCCTGATTCAAGTCGTCAACGATTGTTGTGTAACAAAATCAACCTCAAGCCACATTGACCGCAAATGAGCGGCGATGGATACTTGCTACCATGCGCTTTATTGACGGACTTTCATTCCCGCTGCTGATCATCATGAGTGTCTTCATGATCGGCGCACCATTTGTGCCTGAGCCGCATTTACTTGAAAAATTTCGCATGTTCAGCGACGGCACCCTGAATCGGGCAATCGACGTTTTTGACGTCTTTTGGCACCTGCTGCCGGCGATCCTGCTACTTATCAAAATCAAGCGTCAATACGGCAAGACGATGAAGCCCGTTTAGCCGAGCTTCAACTTTCAGGTGCCAACCTGCGGCGACTGCCGGTAGAGCTCGGAAAAATCATCCGGGGGCGGCAGTGGTGGAGGGGGCGGATACCAAATGGGCAATACAACGCGAGCGGTTACCCCACGGCCGTCCTCATTCGGGCGCAGGGTTGCGGTCGACGCATGCTGGGCAGCGATTTCCTGAACGATGGCCAAGCCCAGGCCGCTGCCTTCGGTATTGGCATCATCGACCCGGTAAAAACGCTCAAAGACCATTTCGGCATGTTCTGGCGAGATCCCGACACCATCATCTTCAACCTCCAGAGTGCACACGGTGGGCATGCCAATCACCCGGCAAGTCACCTTGCCGCCACGCGGGGTGTAGCGCAGCGCGTTGTCGATCAAGTTCTTGGTCAGCTCGCGCAGCAAAACCGGATTCCCGAATACCATGCAGGGGCCACTCGTTTCGAATCCCAGATCAATACCGTTGTGGATCGACTGCATCACCCAATCCTCGACCACCTCACGCAGCAGGTTTGAAAGATCGAGCGGCTCGTGGCTTTGCTGAGCGAGGGAATTGCCCTCTGCACGAGCCAAAGTCAGCAGTTGATTGACCATCCGCGTCGCTCGATCAACGCCGGTAGCAATCTGGCGCAGGGCATGGCGTAATGCTTCGGGATCCGTCTCGCGCATGGCAAATTGTGCTTGCGTCTTGAGCCCGGTCAGCGGTGTACGCATCTGGTGCGCGGCATCGGCGACAAAGCGCTGCTGCGCCTCGACATTTTTCTTCATGCGCTCCAGCATTTCGTTAAACGCTTCGACCAAAGGCTCAAGCTCTTCCGGCACGCGGCGCGTCCCTATCGGTGACAGGTCAGCCGGCTCGCGCGCCTCGATTGTTTTGCGCAGACGGGTCAGCGGTCTCAGGCCACGCGACAAGCCAAACCAGACCAGCGTTACCGCCAAAGGCAAAATAACAAACTGCGGCAAAATCACGCTGGCGACAATTTTGCTCGCCAGTTGCGTACGTTTTTCGGTCGTTTCCGCAACCTCGACCAACACCCAGCGCTCACGCGGCATCTTGCCGTCAGCAACATAGGTATAAGCCACCCGCAAGTCCTGCCCGTTCAATTCAAGATCGCGCATATAAATTTCACCGGACTGAATCGAAGGATCCACCTCTCCCCTGGGTAGCGGAAACTCAGTATCGCCGGCAAGCAGTCGACCGCGACTGCCCACATGAAAATACACGCTGTCCGTTTCATCTGCTCGCAACAAGGCTCGCGCCGATGCTGGCAGGGTCAGCACGGGTTTGCCGGCAACCAGCCTGACTTGCCGCGCCACCGCTGATACCTGCTCACGCAAGGATTGATCGTAGGGAAAATTGGCGACGTTGTTGGCGAAATAGTGAGTAAACGCAATGCTCAACGGCCAGACAAAGAGCAATGGCGCCAGCATCCAGTCGAGAATCTCGCCAAACAGCGAGCGCTCGCTATCGGCGCTCTGGCTACTACTCTGCCTGCTGTCGCTCAAGGCAGTATCCCAAACCGCGCACTGTGGCGATTTTTACCCCGCCTTGCTCCAGTTTTTTGCGCAAACGATGAACGTATACCTCAATTGCGTTATGGCTGACTTCCTCACCCCAACCACACAGATGATCGACCAACTGATCCTTGCTGACCAGCCGCCCCATACGCGTCAGCAAAACCTCCAGCAGGCCAATTTCGCGCGCCGATAAATCCAGGGTAGAGCCACCGACTTGCGCCACTCGTCCCACTTGGTCATAGACCAGAGCCCCGCACTGTATCGTTGGAGTGGTGCCACAGGAACGCCGCGTCAGAGCACGTACCCGCGCTTCCAGCTCGGCCAGGTCGAAGGGCTTGACCATGTAGTCGTCGGCCCCCAAATCGAGGCCTTTGACCCGGTCGGCACTGCCATCCATAGCCGTCAGGATCAGCACCGGCAGTGCCGAGTTGCGGCTACGCAGACGCTTGAGCACCTCAAGGCCAGAGAGCTTGGGCAAGCCCAGATCGAGGATCAACAGATCGTAACCCGCCGTCACCAGTGCGGTATCGGCATCCATGCCGTTTGGCGCCCAATCGACGGCACAACCGCTCTGACGTAGGGAACGAGTCAAGCCATCAGCAATAATGGCATCATCTTCAGCTATAAGAATGCGCATGGTTCTGTCTGCCACTGGTGGCGTAAGAGTTCTGTAAGGCTGCTCCATTATTCTGCACGGGCTGTTCTCCTTTTATGGTCCTTGGAGTTGCTGGCTCAGGCCGCAACTTAGGGGGTTACCCGATCCTGCACTGGGTGCCCCCGACCATCTTTTACGCTGAGAACCCCCAGAGTCTAACAAATAAAACGCGCTGCGATTTCCGCACTGCAGCATTACGCCTGCCGTTCACTGGCAGAGCGTTACGGTCAACGGCGAAAATCACTCAAATTTTGCGCGTAAAAAAACCCGGGTCGAAACCCGGGTTTTGCTCAAGCAGTTTTCGGCTTAGTGACCGGAGGCGCCAGAAGCACCCAGACCGGTTTCCGAACGCAGTTGCTGCGACGGATAGAGAGCCCGTTCTTTCTGTGCCTGCGGTGAGTTGTCGAGAATGGAGACCAGCCAGATCGTAAAGAATGCAGCAGACATCGAGAAGATGGCAGCCGAGTTATACGGGAACCAGGCGGAGCCTTTCGGGTTACCCATAACAGCTTCCCAGACGCTGGCAGAACCAATCGTCAGAACCACGGCAGAGATCAGGCCGACGAAGCCGCCAACCACGGCGCCACGCGTCGTACAGTTCTTCCACAGCACCGACATGAAAAGCACCGGGAAGTTGGACGAACAGGCGATAACGAAGGCCAACATCACCATGTAGGCAACGTTTTCTTTCTCGAAGGCAATACCGAGCACCATGGCCAGAATAGCCAGAGCAACGGTCGTGATCTTGGAGACGCGCAGTTCTTGCTCTGAAGAACAGCCCTTGTTGAACACCGAAGCGTACAAGTCATGCGACACGGCAGACGCGCCAGACAGGGTCAGACCAGCAACCACAGCCAGAATCGTTGCGAAGGCCACGGCAGAGATGAAGCCGAGGAACAAGTCGCCACCAACGGCTTTGGCCAGATGCACAGCAGCCATGTTGCCGCCGCCCTTCAGACCTTTAGCCAGCTCGCCACCGACATAGAACTCGGACGGGTTTTGAACCAGATTGGTGATAGCGCCGAAACCGATGATGAAGGTCAGGATGTAGAAGTAACCGATCCAGGTCGTTGCCCATGCCACAGACTTACGAGCTTCTTTGGCGTTCGGCACGGTGAAGAAACGCATCAGGATATGCGGCAGACCAGCGGTACCGAACATCAGCGCCATACCGACAGAGATAGCGGAGATCGGATCTTTGATCAGCGCGCCCGGCGACATCAGTGCGTCATGCTTGGAGTGAACTTCAACCGCCTTGGAGAACAGCGCTTCCGGAGAAAAGCCGTATTGCAGCAGCACGGAGACGGCCATGAAGGTGGCACCAGCCAGCAGCATGCAGGCTTTGATAATCTGCACCCAGGTAGTGGCTGTCATACCGCCGAACAGCACGTACATCATCATGACGATACCCACGAGGATC